>CAYGGX010000028.1:0-28224 GCA_964349585.1 uncultured Actinotalea sp. | reverse complement strand
TCAGCGCCGTGAGGTCCACTCCAGGAGCCGTTCTACCGGCCAGGTGTTGACCACCCGGTCTGCGTCGACCCCGTGCGCCGCCAGGCGGTCGCAGCCGTCCACCTGCCAGTCGAGCTGACCGGGCGCGTGCGCGTCGGAGTCCACGGCGAACAGGCAGCCGGCGGCCACCGCCAGCGCGATCAGGTCGTCGGGCGGATCCTGGCGATCGGGTCGGCTGTTCACCTCCACCGCGACGCCGTGCTCGGCGCAGGCCGCGAAGACCGCCTCGGCGTCGAACTCGCTCTGCGGCCGCTCCCGGCCGAGAACCCGGCGTCCGGTGCAGTGCCCCAGCACGTCGGTGCGCGGCTGCGCGATCGCCGCCAGCATGCGCCTGGTCATCGAGCCGCGGTCCATCCGCAACTTGGAGTGCACCGACGCCACCACGACGTCTAGGTCGCCGAGCAGCCCCGGCTCCTGGTCCAGCGAGCCGTCGTCCAGGATGTCCACCTCGATCCCGGTGAGCAGCCGGAAGGGGGCGAGGACCCCGTTCATGACCGAGATCCGCTCGATCTGCGCGCGCAGCCGGGCCGGCGACAGGCCGTTGGCCACCGTCAGCCGGGGCGAGTGGTCGGTGATCGCCAGGTACTCGTGCCCGACCTCCACCCCCGCGACCGCCATGTCGGCGAGCGGGGCGGCGCCGTCGGAGGCACCGGTGTGTGCGTGCAGGTCCCCGCGCAGGGCCGCGCGCAACGACCGCCCCGCCGCGGTCTCCGCCGCCGCGCGCGCGCTGAGCTGGTCCTCCAGCTCCGCGAGCGCCTTGGGGACGCGGCCCCGGAGCGCATCGGTGATCGCGAGCTCGGTGCGCTCCCCCACCCCGGGCAGGTCCCGCCACGCCCCCGACGCGACGCGCGCGGCCCAGTCCGCCTCCCCGAGCTCGCGGACCGCGTCCCCGGTGCCGCGGTACGCCTTCGCCCGGTACGACGACGCCTGGGCGCGCTCCAGGAGGAACGCGATCCGGTGCAGCACGCGGACGACGTCGTCCTGCGTCACCTCGTGCGCCATCAGGAGGCGCGACGACGCGCCGTCTTCTTCGCGGGCTCCTTGGTCTTCGCGGCGGGCGGCTTCTCTTCGGCGGCCTTCCTGGCCGCGGGCTTCTTCTCCGCGGACGACGACGACGCGCCGCCGCCCGCCCGGGCGTCCCGGGCGCGCTCGACGCTGCGCTGCAGCGCGGACAGCAGGTCGACGACCTCGCCGCCCTCGGCGGCCCCCTCGTCGCGATCGGTCTGCAGCGCGACGGTGCTACCGGACGTGACCTTGGCCTCGATCAGCGCCTCCAGGGCGGCGGCGTACGAGTCCTCGAACTCCGACGGGTCGAAGTCCGCCGCAAGCGACTCGACCAGCGACGCGGCCATCTTCGCCTCCTGCGGCCGCACGGTGACGTCGGCGTCGAGGATCGGGAAGTCCGCCGCACGCACCTCGTCGGGCCAGAGCAGCAGCTGCATGCAGATCACGTTGTCGCGCACCCGGAGCACGGCCATGGACTCCCGCTGGCGCAGGGCGACCTTGACGACCGCCATCCGGTCGGTGCTGGACAGGGCCTCGCGCAGCAGCGCGTACGGCTTCGCGGCAGTCTTCTCCGGCTCCAGGTAGTAGGTCCGGCCGAGCATGATCGGGTCCACCTGGTCGGCCGGGACGAACTCCTCGACCGCGATCTCCCGCTCGGTGGCCAGGGGAAGGTCGGCCATGTCCTCGTCGGTGAGCACCACCATCCTGCCGTCGTCGGTCTGGTAACCCTTGGCGATGTCGTCGTTCGCCACCTCCTCGCCGCAGGCGCTGCAGACCTTGCGGTAGCGGATCCGGCCACCGTCGTCGCGGTGCACCTGGTGCAGCGCGACCTGGTGCTCGCCGGTGGCGGCGTAGACCCTCACCGGGACGTTGACCAGCCCGAACGCGACTGCGCCCTTCCAGATCGCACGCATGGCACTCCTCCTCGCGGCCTACCGAGACCGAGATCATTACTCTCGGTGACAAAAGCGTGCCGGTCAACGCCTTCCTCGGCAGGATGGACCCGTGCAACCGATGCTCGCCACTCGAGCGGCCTCCGGCGCCGAGCTCCCCCGCGGCCCCGAGTGGTTGTACGAGGTCAAGTGGGACGGTGTGCGGGTGTTAGTCGACACGACCGACGGCCGGCTCCGGCTGCACGCCCGATCGGGGCGCGACGTGACTGTCACCTACCCCGAGCTGGCGGAACTCGAGGCGCTCCAGGGCGCGCTGCTGGACGGGGAGGTGGTGGCGATGGCCGACGGCGTCCCGTCCTTCGAGGTGCTCGCCGAGCGGATGAACGTACGCGACGCCGCCCGGGCCCGCCGGCTCGCCAACCAGCACCCGGTCACGTTCATCGCGTTCGACGTGCTGACCCTGTACGGCGTGGACATCAGACGACGGCCCTTCGAGCAGCGCCGGGCGACGCTCGATGAGCTGACCCTGCCCGGCCGGATGCAGCTCTCCCCGGTGCACGACGACGTCGACTCCCTGTGGGCGGTCACGCTCGAGCACGGCCTCGAGGGGGTGGTCGCGAAGCGGCGGTCGGCGCCGTACCAGCCTGGTCGGCGGTCGGCCGACTGGGTGAAGGCGACCCACCGGGCCACCCGGGTGGCGGCCGTGGTCGGCTGGCGCGAGGAACTCGCTGCGAGCGGGACCGGCAACGGCCGCCTGGGCGCCGTGCTGCTCGCGACGACGGACGCCGAGGGGCGCTGGCGCTACCTGGGCAAGGCCGGCAGCGGGCTCGCCGGGCGGCGCGGCACGGACCTGGCCCGCGAGCTCGCCGCCACCACGCGCGCCTCGTCCCCCCTGGACGAACCGGTGCCGGCGCCCGACGCCAGGGGGGTCACGTGGTGCGACCCACTGGTGACCGTCGACGTGGCGTACCTGCAGCGGATGTGCTCCGGCCGCCTCCGCCAGCCCGCCGTCCGCGGCCTGCGGCCCGACGCGCCAATCGACCCCTGGGAGGTGGCATGACGCCGTCGGAGCAGTGGGTGCAGGTCGAGGGCCGAAAGGTGAAGCTGAGCAACCTGGACCGGGTGCTCTACCCCACCGGCTTCACCAAGGGCGAGATGATCACCTACTGCACGCAGGTGGCCCCGGCCCTGCTCGCCCAGCTGAAGGACCGCCCGGTGACCCGGATCCGCTTTCCGGAGGGTGTGGGCGGCGAACGGTTCTTCGAGAAGAACATCCCGCGCGGCGCGCCCGACTGGGTCCGGCACCGCCGGCTGCCCGCGAGCCCGGGTTCGGACGACGAGGGCACGATCGTCGACTACCCGTTCATCGACGACCTGCCCGGCCTGGTCTGGGCCGCCAACCAGGGCGCGATTGAACTGCACACCCCGCAGTGGCGCGTCGGGCCGCGGGGCAAGGTGCACCACCCCGACCGCCTCGTGATCGACCTGGACCCCGGCCCGCCGGCGGGGCTGGACGTTTGTGCCCCGGTGGCGCACCTGGTCGCCAGCCGGCTGGCCGAGGACGGGCTCGGCACGACCTTCCCCGTGACGAGCGGAAGCAAGGGGATGCAGCTGTACGCGCCGCTGGACGGCCGCAAGACCGCCATGCAGGTGCGCGACTACGCCCGGACCATCGCCCACGAGCTCGCCGCCGCCCACCCGAAGCAGCTGGTCGCGACCCAGACCAAGGCGCTGCGCCCGGGGAAGGTGCTGCTCGACTGGTCGCAGAACAACCCGGCCAAGACCACCGTGACGCCGTACTCGCTGCGGGGGCGGGACACACCCGCCGTCGCGGCGCCCCGGCACTGGGAAGAGGTTGCCCCCGACATGGTCCAGCTGGGCCCCGACGACGTCGTCGCGCGCCTCGAGGAGGACGGGGACCTCCTCGCGGGATGACGCCGCCGGTCGGCGGGCGCCGATCGGGTGTGCTTGGCTGACCTCATGCCCGCAAACGACCCGGCCGTGATCGAGCGCCTGCTGTCCACCCCCGGCCGCTGGGCCGTCGTCGGGCTGTCGACGAACACCGCGCGCGCGGCCTACGGCGTGGCACGGTACGTGCAGTCGCTCGGGCACGAGATCGTGCCGGTGCACCCCCGCGCCGAGACCGTGCACGGCGCCCAGGCCTACGCCCGGCTCGGCGACGTCCCGGGCGGGATCGACGTCGTCGACCTGTTCGTGAACTCCTCCCGCGTGGGGGCGCTGATCGACGAGGCGATCGAGATCGAAGCGGCCGCGGTGTGGCTGCAGCTAGGCGTGTCGGATCCAGCGGCCGAGGACCGCGCCCGGGCCGCCGGCCTCGACGTGGTCGTAGACACCTGCCCCAAGATCGAGGGCGCGCGCCTGCGCCGTCGGTGACCTCCCGCCAGCTCGACTCTCCGCGCTGAGCTTTTCGCGGCAACTCGGGTGTCGAACCCCCGGATTCCCGCGAAAAGGCCAACCGGGTGGGGTCAGCCGTTCGGACCGGATGGGGTCACTCGTAGAAGACCCGCTCCACCACTCCCCGGGCGCGGCGCCCGGTCCGCAGGTACATCTCCTCAAGCTCGCCGCCGGAGCCCGGAGGCAGCCCGAGCATCCGGGCCAGCCCGTTGAGGGTCCGTCGGTCGTGCGGCAGCACGTCGGCGGCCGCGCCGCCCGGGCGTCCGGTCCAGAGCACTATCCCGTCCCGCAGCCGCGAGGAGAGCAGCCACGCGTCGCGCAGGATCGAGGCGTCCCGGGCCCCGATCAGACCGGCCTCGGCGGCCGCGTCGAGCGCCTCGAGGGTGGCCGTGGTCCGGAGCGCGGCCACCTCGTGGGCGTGCCGGAGCTGGAGCAGCTGGACCGTCCACTCGACGTCGCTCAGGCCCCCGCGGCCGAGCTTCAGGTGCCGGGCGGGCTCCACCCCGCGGGGCAGGCGTTCGGCCTCCATCCGGGCCTTCAGCCGCCGGACCTCGCGGACCGTCTGGGCGTCGGCCCCGCCGGCCGGGTAGCGCAGCGGATCGATCAGCTCGACGAACCGCCGTCCGAGGTCGGGATCGCCGGCGACCGGGCGGGCGCGCAGCAGGGCCTGGCTCTCCCACGGCGAGGACCACCGCTGGTAGTACTCCGCGTACGAGGCCAGCGTGCGCACCAGCGGCCCGTTGCGGCCCTCCGGGCGCAGGTCGGCGTCCACGTCGAGCGACGGCTCCGGTCCGGTCGCGCTGAGGATCGCGCGCAGCCGGGTCGCGATCGCCGACGCCTGCGCCTGCGCCCCCGCCTCGTCGGACCCGGGCGCCGGCTCGTGGACGAACATCACATCCGCGTCCGAGCCGTAGCCCATCTCCCGCCCGCCCAGGCGGCCCATCGCCAGGACGTTCATCCGGGTCAGGTCGGCGCCGACCTCGTACTCGGCGATCCGCAGCGCGCCGATCAGGACGACGTCGGCGGCCGCGGTGAGGGCGGCGGAGGTCTCCGGCACCGCACTGAGCCCCAGCACCTCCGCGACGGCCGTCCGGGAGAGCTCGCGCCGGCGCAGCGCGCGAAGGAGGGTGGCCGCCTCCACGGGGTCGTGCTGCCGGGTCAGGACCGCGTCCACCTCCGCCGCCAACCGGGCGGTGTCCCGGTGGGCCAGCTCGGCGTCGTCGTCGAGCCAGGCGACGGACTCCGGGGACCGTGCCAGCGCGTCGGCGACGTACCGGGACGTGGAGAGCAGTCGGGCGAGCCGCTGTGCCGCCGCGCCGGAGTCGCGCAGCAGCTTCAGGTACCAGTGGGTGGAGCCGAGCTCGTCGGACAGCCGCCGGAACGACAGCAGGCCGGCGTCGGGATCGCTGCCGTCCGCGAACCAGCCGAGCAGCACCGGCAGCAGCTGCCGCTGGATGGCCGCACGCCGGCTCACCCCCTCGGTGAGGGCCGTGATGTGCCGCAGCGCTCCGGCCGGATCCCGGTATCCGATGGCGGCCAGCCGCGCGCGAGCGGCCTCCGGCGCCAGGCTGACGTCGTCCCGGGACAGCCGCGCGGTGGCGGGCAGCAGCGGGCGGTAGAAGAGCTCCTCGTGCAGGTGGCGCACCTCGCGCCGGACGGCCCGCCACCGCTCCTGGACCTCCTCGGGCCGGCCCGTGCCCCGACCGACCGACCTGGCGAGCCGGCGCAGGTCGGGCTCGGTCACCGGCATCAGGTGGGTGCGGCGCAGCTTGTGCAGCTGGATCCGGTGCTCCAGCAGGCGCAGGGTCCGGTAGCAGACGGCCAGGCGCGCGGCGTGGTCGCGCCCCACGTAGCCGCCGGCGGCCAGGGCGGCCAGTGCATCGAGGGTGGTGGCGCTGCGCAGCCCGGTGTCGGTGCGACCGTGCACCAGCTGCAGCAGCTGGACGGTGAACTCCACGTCGCGCAGGCCCCCGGGGCCGAGTTTGATCTGCCGCTCGGCCTCCGCCGGCGGCACGTGGTCCTCCACCCGGCGACGCATCGCCTGGGCGTCCTCGACGAAGTTCTCCCGCTCCGCCGCCGACCAGACCAACGGCTCCAGGGCATCGGTGTACGCCGCGCCCACCTCGCGATCCCCGGCGATCACCCTGGCCTTCAGCAGCGCCTGGAACTCCCAGGTCGCCGCCCATCGGCGGTAGTAGGCGACGTGGCTGGCCACGGTGCGGACCAGCGGGCCGTTCTTGCCCTCGGGCCGCAGGGCCGCGTCGACGGGCCACAGGGCGGGTTCCGCGGACGGCGCCGCGCAGATCCGGGTCAGGGCCGTCGCCAGCCGGGTTGCGGCGGCGAGCGCCTCGGGCTCCGCGCGGCCCTCGGCCGCCTCAGCGACGAAGATGACGTCGACGTCGCTCACGTAGTTCAGCTCGCGGCTGCCGCACTTGCCCATGCCGATCACCGCGAGCCGCGCGGCGGCGCCGTCGTCGGGCTGCTCGGCCCGGGCCAGCGCGAGGGCGGCCTCGATCGCCGCCCCGGCAAGGTCGGCCAGCGCCGCCGCGACCTGCGGCAGTGCCTCAAGGGGATCGGCGCTGGTCAGGTCGGCCGCCGCGATCATCATCAGCCGGCGCCGGTACGCCCGGCGCATCGCGTCGGTGCCCTCCTCGCCGGTCAGAGCCGCCACGGGCGCCGGGTCCTCCGCCGCGCCGACCGCTTCGAGCAGCTCGGCGCGCATCGCCTCGGGCCCGGGAACGAGCAGGTCATCCCCCAGCGCCAACGCGTCCGAGGGGTGCCGCACAAGGTGGTCGCCGAGGGCGGTCGAGCCGCCGAGCACCGCCAGCAGCCGGTCGCGATGCGGCCCGGCCGAGCGCAGCACCTCACCGAGGCGCGCCGCGTCGTCCCCGGCGGCCGTCAGCACCCGGGTCAGGGCGAGCAGCGCGCCGTCCGGCGACGCCACCGAGCCGAGGGCGTCCAGCAGTGGCGCGGCGTCGTCGATCGGGCCGACGGCGGCCCGCAGGTCCCGATCGCCCAGCAGCGTGGCCGCCCGACCGGGGTCGGTGAACCCGAGCCGCACGAGGTTCGCCCGCAGGCTGCTCGTCGGGCGCCCGCGCCCCTCGCCGTCAGCGGCCATTCACAGCACCGGCAGGTACCGGTCCAGCTCGAACGGGGTGACCTGCGAGCGGTAGGCGTTCCACTCCTCGCGCTTGTTGCGCAGCACGAAGTTGAACACGTGCTCCCCGAGCGTCTCGGCGACCAGCTCGGACGTCTCCATGATCACGATCGCGTGCTCCAGCGACGACGGCAACGGCCGGATCCCCATCGCGCGGCGTTCGGCGTCGGTCAGCTCCCAGACGTCGTCGTCGGCGCCCTCCGGGAGCTCGTAATCCTCCTCGACCCCCTTCAGGCCCGCGGCGAGCAGCACGGCGAACGCGAGGTACGGGTTGGTCGCGGAGTCCACCCCGCGGTACTCGACCCGGCTGGAGTTGCCCTTGCCCGGCTTGTACAACGGGATCCGGACCAGGGCGGACCGGTTGTTGTGCCCCCAGCAGATGTACGACGGCGCCTCGGCCCCGCCCCACATCCGCTTGTAGGAGTTCACGTACTGGTTGGTGATCGCCGAGATCTCCGCCGCGTGGTGCAGCAGCCCGGCGATGAACTTGCGGCCGGTGGCCGACAGGTCCATCGGGGCGCCGGCCTCGAAGAAGGAGTTCCGGTCCCCCTCGAACAGGGACAGGTGGGTGTGCATGCCCGAGCCCGGCTGGTCCACCAGCGGCTTGGGCATGAACGAGGCGAAGATCCCCTGCTCCAGGGCGACCTCCTTGACCACCGTGCGGAAGGTCATCAGGTTGTCGGCGGTCGTGAGCGCGTCCGCGTAGCGCAGGTCGATCTCGTTCTGGCCGGGGCCGGCCTCGTGGTGGGAGAACTCAACGGAGATGCCCATCGACTCGAGCATCGAGATCGCGGCCCGCCGGAAGTCGTGGCCGGTGCCGCGCGGCACGTGGTCGAAGTACCCACCGGAGTCCACCGGGATCAGCGGCGGCGTCGGGGACGTGCCCTCGAACAGGTAGAACTCGACCTCTGGGTGGGTGTAGAAGGTGAACCCCTTCTCGCTCGCCCGGGCCAGGGCCCGCTTGAGCACGTGCCGCGGGTCGGCGAGGGACGGCTGCCCGTCGGGCGTGAGGATGTCGCAGAACATCCGGGCGGTGCCGTGCCGCTCCCCGCGCCAGGGCAGCACCTGGAACGTCGACGGGTCCGGCTTGGCGAGCATGTCCGCCTCGAACACCCGGGTCAGGCCCTCGATGGCGCTGCCGTCGAAGCCGATCCCCTCGTTGAAGGCCGACTCGAGCTCGGCCGGCGCGACCGCGACGGACTTCAGCACGCCCAGGACGTCGGTGAACCAGAGGCGGATGAAGCGGATGTCCCGCTCCTCGACCGTGCGGAGAACGAACTCCTGCTGCCTGTCCATGCCCACATCCTGCCGCACCGATGTTGCCGGGAGGTGTCGGCGCGGCCGTCGGCTGCGGCAGATCGGGCCGGGGTCCCGTCGCTAGGGTTGCCACCATGGTCGCCCTGCGGATCGCGCTCGCCCAGATCGACACCTGCGTCGGCGACGTGACGGGCAACGCCGACCGGATCGTGCAGTGGGCGACGACCGCCGCCGGGCAGGGCGCGCAGCTCGTGGTCCTCCCGGAGATGACCGTCACCGGATACCCCATCGAGGACCTCGCCCTGCGTGCCTCGTTCGCCCGGGCGGCGGAGGCGGCCGTGCAGGACGTCGCCGCGCGGCTCGCGGACTCCGGACTGGGCGACGTCGTCGTCGTGCTCGGCACGCTCGGCAGGTCACCGGACGGCCGGGCGACGAACCAGGCCGTCGTCGTGCAGGGCGGTCGTGTGGCGGCCCGGTACGACAAGCACCACCTGCCCAACTACGGGGTGTTCGACGAGTACCGGATCTTCGCCTCGGGCACCAAGGCGTGCGTGGCGCCGGTGGCCGGTCGCCGGGTGGGCGTGGTGATCTGCGAGGACATCTGGGCCGACGGCGGGCCCCTGCCGACGATGGGCGACGCGGACCTGCTCGTGGTGCTGAACGGCTCGCCGTACGAGGAGGGCAAGGGGGACGTCCGCACCGAGCGGGCGGCGCGTCGGGCTGCGGAGGTGGGCGCCCCGGTCGCGTACGTGAACATGGTGGGCGGCCAGGACGACCTGGTGTTCGACGGCGGGTCGTTCGTGGTGGGCGCCGACGGCGCGGTCCTGGCCCGCGCGCCGCAGTTCGTCGAGCACCTGCTGGTCTGGGACCTGCCCGACGACGGCGCCCCGGAGCCCGGCGCGCTGGCCGCGCCGCTCGCGCCCGACGCCGAGGTGTACGCGGCACTGGTCACCGGGCTGCGCGGCTACGCGACCAAGAACGGGTTCGCGTCCGTCGTGCTGGGCCTGTCCGGCGGGATCGACTCGGCCCTCGTGGCGGCGATCGCCGCGGACGCGCTCGGCGGGGCCAACGTCGTCGGCGTCTCGATGCCCTCGCGCTACTCCTCCGAGCACTCGAAGGACGACGCCGCGGACCTGGCGAAGCGGCTCGGCGCGGACTACCGGGTGCAGCCGATCGAGCCGATGGTCCAGGCGTTCACGGGCGAGCTGGACCTGCCGGGGATCGCCGGGGAGAACCTGCAGTCCCGGATCCGCGGCGTGCTCCTGATGGGCATCTCGAACGTCGAGGGGCACCTGGTGCTGGCGACGGGCAACAAGTCCGAGCTCGCCGTCGGCTACTCCACGATCTACGGGGACGCCGTCGGCGGGTACGCCCCGCTGAAGGACGTGGACAAGTCCCGGGTGTGGGCGC
This sequence comes from uncultured Actinotalea sp., assembly GCA_964349585.1. GTDB lineage: Bacteria > Actinomycetota > Actinomycetes > Actinomycetales > Cellulomonadaceae > Actinotalea. The sequence continues at coordinate 18,048 of CAYGGX010000028.1, read as the reverse complement.
TCGCGCGGTGGCGGAACCAGGCGGCGCTGGACAACGGCGAGATCCCGCCGATCCCGGAGAGCTCGATCACCAAGCCGCCGTCCGCCGAGCTCGCGCCGGGCCAGGTGGACACCGACTCGCTGCCGCCGTACCACCTCCTCGACGAGGTGCTGGACGCCTACGTCGAGCACGCCGAGGGACGCGAGGAGCTGCTGGCGCGCGGCTTCGACGCCGCCGTGGTGGACCGGGTGCTTGCGCTGGTCGACCGGGCCGAGTGGAAGCGGCGGCAGTACCCGCCGGGACCGAAGGTGACGGCGCTCGCCTTCGGGCGGGACCGTAGGCTTCCGGTGACGAACCGTTGGCGGGAACCGAAGGGAACGACCGATGAGTGAGTCTCCAGCCCCCCGCCGCGTGCGGGTGCACCACCTGCGGGAGGCGAAGGAGCGCGGCGAGCGGATCACCATGCTCACCGCCTACGACGCGCCCACGGCCCGGATCTTCGACGAGGCCGGCACCGACGTGCTGCTGGTCGGCGACTCCGTGGGCGACAACTTCCTCGGCTACTCCTCCACCATCCCGGTGACCGTCGACCAGATGATCCATCACACCCGGGCCGTGGCAGGCGCCACCAAGCGGGCGCTGGTCGTCGCGGACCTGCCCTTCGGCTCGTACGAGGCCTCGCCCCAGCAGGCGCACGCCACCGCCGTCCGCGTGATGAAGGAGGCGGGCGCCCACGCCGTGAAGTTCGAGGGTGGCCGCCGGGTCGCCGAGCAGGTCCGGCTGCTGGTCTCGGCCGGCATCCCGGTGATGGGCCACCTCGGGTTCACGCCGCAGTCGGAGAACGTCTTCGGCGGCAAGCGGGTGCAGGGCCGCGGGGACGAGGCCGCGGAGAAGCTGTCCGACGACGCCGTCGCGCTGCAGGAGGCGGGTGCCTTCGCGGTGGTCCTGGAGATGGTGCCCGCGCCGCTGGCGGCGCGCGTGACGGAGATCCTCACGATCCCGACGATCGGGATCGGCGCCGGCCCGCAGTGCGACGGCCAGGTGCTGGTGTGGGCGGACATGGCCGGGCTGTCGGACTGGTCGCCCCGCTTCGCCAAGGCCTTCGGCCGCGTCCGCGAGGAGCTCTCGGCGGCAGCGCGCGCCTACAACGACGAGGTCCGCAGCGGGGCCTTCCCGACGATGGAGCAGAGCTTCGAGGACTGACGGGACGGGTTCCTGTCCGGGGCTCAAACGCCGGGAAGGCGTCGAACCTGGTACCTGGCTGGTTTTCGTCATCCGATAAACCGGTGGCGAACGACGAGCAGATTCAGCACTGGGCCGACGAGGCCGAGGCCGGCTACGACGTCGACCAGTTCAAGCGACGCAGTCGAGGGCGCCCCGGCCGCGGGGCCGAGCCGATGCAGGTCGTAGCGGTCCGTCTGTCCGCCGAGGAGCTCGACGCGCTGGACGCCGCGGCGGCGAAGAACTCGATGAGCCGGTCCGAGGCGATCCGGACGGCGCTGGCCCACTTCGCCGCGTGAAGGTCCACCGCAGCGCCCTCAAGCACGGCATCGCACCCGAGGACTCGATCCACGCCGCGCAGTGGGCGCTGTGGATCGAGCCCCTGGATGAGGACGGACCACCCACCGCGAACTGCGGCTCGGCGTCGACACGCGCGCCGCGCCCGCTCAGGGCACGGCAGCCCCGCCCGCGGAGTCCGGCCAGTCGTCGTCGTTCCAGCGCCGGTCCTCCTCGTCCCAGTCCTCGTTGCGCTGCGCCGCCTTGTCGAAGGCGCGCTCGGCCTCCTCCCGGGTGTCGTAGGGCCCGATCCGGTGTGCCGCGCCGCTCTGCCGACCCTCCTCAACCTCTCCGGTGTCCACGTTCACCCAGTAGCGGCGCTGCGCGCTGCCCGTGCCGGCCGAAACGGGGTCCCGGCGCTCGTTGCTCTCCATGTCCCTCCCCGGGTCGGTCAGTTCCTCTTCCGTAGACTGCCAGGCATGTCGCTCACGCACGCGCCGACCGGGACACTCGTTCCGGGGAAGATCGGGCCGATCCGGTCGGTTCCGGCACACGTCGAGCGACCGGAGTACGTGGGAAGGGACCGCGAGCGACCGTTCACCGGGTCCGAGGTGAAGGACGCCGAGACCGTCGAGCGGATCCGCAGCGTCGGTCGACTCGCCGCCCAGGCCATCGCGGAGGTGGGTCGGCACGTGGCGCCGGGCGTCAGCACCGACGACCTGGACCGGATCGGCCACGAGTTCGTCTGCGACCACGGCGCCTACCCGTCGGCGCTGCGCTACCGACCGCACCCCGGTGCGGTCGAGTTCCCCAAGTCGATCTGCACCTCTGTCAACGAGGTGGTCTGCCACGGCATCCCGGACTCGACGGTCCTGGCCGACGGGGACATCGTCAAGGTGGACATCACCGCCTACCGCGACGGCGTGCACGGCGACTCGTGCGTGACCTTCCCGGTCGGCGAGGTGGACGACGAGTCCCGACTGCTGATCGAGCGCACCCAGGAGGCGCTGCGGCGCGGCATCAAGGCCGTCGCGCCCGGACGGCAGATCAACGTGATCGGCCGCGTGATCGAGAAGTACGCGCACCGGTTCGGCTACGGGGTGATCCGGGACTTCACCGGGCACGGGGTCGGCGAGGCGTTCCACTCCGGCCTGGTGATCCCGCACTACGACACCGCTCCGCACCACGACCGCCTCATCGAGCCGGGGATGGTCTTCACGATCGAGCCGATGATCAACCTTGGCACGCACGAGTGGGAGATGTGGGACGACGGCTGGACCGTCGTCACCCGGGACCGCCGGCGCAGCGCGCAGTTCGAGCACACGCTCGTGGTCACCGAGACCGGGGCGGAGATCCTGACGCTGCCATGACGACCATCACCCCACCGCCGCGCGGGATCGCCTTCGGCATCGACATCGGCGGCAGCGGAATCAAGGGTGCGCCGGTGGACCTTGCGACCGGCGAGTTCACCGCCGATCGGGTTCGGTTCGAGACTCCGCAACCGGCCACCCCGGCCGCCGTGGCGCGGTCCGTGGCGGCGCTCGTCGACTCGTTCGAGCTGCCGCGGACCCTGCCGATCGGGGTGACGTTCCCCGCGGTGATCCAGCACGGCGTGGCCCGCTCGGCGGCGAACGTGGACGACTCCTGGATCGGCACGAACGTGAGCCAGGTGATCGCCGAGGCCACCGGTCGGCACGTCCTGACGGTGAACGACGCCGACGCGGCCGGTTACGCGGAGACGCTGTACGGGGCGGCGCGCGACCACGGCGGCGTCGTCCTTGTGGTGACCCTGGGCACGGGGATCGGGTCCTGCCTGGTGGTGGACGGCACGCTGGTCCCCAACACGGAGCTGGGGCACCTGGAGGTCGACGGGTACGACGCCGAGACCCGCGCCGCGGACAGCGCCCGGGAGCGCGAGGGCCTGGACTGGGCGCAGTGGGCTGCCCGGCTGCAGCGCTACTTCCGGACGGTCGAGGACCTGCTCTGGCCCGACCTGATCGTCGTCGGCGGCGGCGTGAGCAAGAAGCACGAGATGTTCCTGCCGCTGCTGGACCTGCGCACCCCGATCGTGCCCGCGGAGCTCCGGAACGCCGCCGGCATCGTTGGGGCCGCCGCGCTGGCGGCCCAGGGCATCGTCCTGGACTGAGCCCCGCACCCGAACCACCCGCGACCGAGTCTTAAGCCCGTGCGAAACGGGTACTACCCTGTGGCATGGCCTTCTACGACCTCATGGCGCTCTTCCAACCGGGCCTCATGCACACGGCGGAGGAGCAGGAGCGCAAGCGCAACGAGGTCGTCTTGCCCGGCGATGCGGCGGGCGGCTGGGACGTGGACCTGGAGGCCGGGACTGCCACCGCGCCCGCCTCGGCATCCGATGCAAGCAACCGCGCGCAACCGGCCCCGGACACCCCCGAGCCGCGGTGAGCGCACTCTCCAACGCGGCCCCCGGAGTCTGGACCCGAACCGCACGGCTCTGGGCCTCCGTGACCACGGTGGTGGTCGGGGACGACGGCGGCTGCCTGCTCGTCGACCCGGGCATCACCACGACCGAGATCGATGCGCTCGCCGGCGAGCTCGCCGCCCGTGACTGGACCGTCACAGCCGGCCTCTCGACCCACCCGCACTGGGACCACCTGCTCTGGGGCCGCGCGCTCGGCTCCCCCACCCGCTGGGCGACCGCCGGAGCTGTCGCACACGCGGCCGCCAACCGGGCGCACATCCTCTCCGCCGCCGAGCAGGACGCGCCGGGTCACGACGCGGACCTGATCGGCGCGATCGCCCCCCTGCCCGACGACGCCGCCTACGTCCCCTGGGATGGGCAGCGCGTCGTCGTCGTGCCCTACGAGGCGCACTGCCCGGGGAGCGCCGCCCTGCTGCTGCCCGACTCCGGCGTCCTGATCGTCGGCGACATGCTCTCCGACACCGAGATCCCGCTGCTCGATCTCGAGTCGAGTGACCCGATCGGCATCTACCGGGCGGGGCTCGACGCCCTGGAGGACCTGGCCGCGGATGCGGGCGTGCGCGTGGTGATCCCCGGCCACGGGAACGTCGGTGACCGTGCGGAGCTGCACCGGCGGGCCGCGGCCGACCGGGCCTACCTCGAGGCGCTGGACCGATGCCGGGAGCCCGATGACCCGCGGCTGACCGACCCGTGGGTCGTCGGTGAGCACCGAACCCAGGTGCTCTGGGCCACGCGCTGAGGTTCAGCGGTCCTTGAGCTCGTCGAGCAGCGTGCCGGTGGGCCGAAGCCCGGCGAGGACGACGAGGACTGACGCGCCAAGCACGGTGAGCATTGCGTGGCCCGTCACCTGGGTGAAGGCGCGCACCGGATCGGCGCCGAGGGCGAGTGCCCCGACGATGCCGAGAGACCACCCCCAGAGGAGGCCGAAGGACATCAGGACCCCCCACTCGGCACCCTGCATCACAAGACGAGCGGCTCGGCCCGCACCGAAGGTGGCGTAGATGGCCGTGTGGCTTCGTCGGAACCACTGGACGATGAACCAGAGCAGACCGAGCACCACCGAGCCGGCCACCCATGCGAACCGGAGCGTTCGGTCCTCGTAGGCGGTGGCATAGTCGACGACGAACTCGCCCTCGAAGAGTCGGCCGGCAATCGATGCCGGAGTCCCCTCCCAGGACAGCACACTCGCCGCGAGTGACCGGGCGCCGCCGAGGTGGGCCGCGTCGGTCGATACCACGCAACGTTGGGCCTTCGCGTGGGCCACACCCGGAACCAACAGCGTGCCCTCCAAGTCGTCCCCGAGCAGGGTTGCGGAAACCACTCGCGCCCGCAGCACCCCCGACCCCTCGCCCAAGGAACGTGGTCCGGTCACCTGCGCGACCCGCACCGAGTCACCCTCCACGATCCCGGTGCGGCGAGCGAGTGCCTCGGTGACGAGCACAACCCCGGCCGGATCATCGGACACGCCTAGGAAGGCCGTCGCGCCAGGGGTGACGTGCACCAGCGACACCCGGCCACCGGGCGCGTTCAGGAGGACGACCGGCTGCTGGTCGACCTCGATCGCGAAGGCCGCCCGAATGCCATCCACGCGCGCGAGACGGTCGCACGCGCCGGCGGGCACCGGGTTGGAGGCACCGCCCTGCGAGGCGCCGCTCGCGAAGAACACATAGGCGCCGGCATCAACCCAGGCCTGCTCGTTGCGCACCAGGGTGGACACGGCTGTCGCGTCGGCGGCCCCGGGACCGGCGCACACCCAAGCAACGGCCACGACCACGAGCAAGGAGGTCCAGCGCCCGTTGCGGGCGGTCTCCAAACCCTCGCGACCGGCGAGGCCGGCGGGCCACACGCTCACGACGCCCCCCTTGGCGTGGGCTCCTCGCCGCGGCGCGTGCCGATCACCCCGTCGCGCAGCTCGACGACGGTGTCACAACGCGCGGCAACCTCGGGGTCGTGCGTTGCCACGACGAGCGTGCGCCCGTGTGCCACGAGTGCCTCAACGACGAGTGCCGAGGTCGACGCGTCGAGCTGTCCCGTCGGTTCATCCGCGAGGATGATCGGCCGCTCCGACGCAAGCGCCCGTGCGACGGCAACCCGCTGCGCCTCACCGCCGGAGAGCACCCGCGCCGGCTCGCTGGCGCGTTCCCGTAGCCCGACGGCCGCCAGGTACTGCGCCGCCCGGTGGGTCGCCGTTGCTCGTGTGGCTCCTGCGCTGAACGCGCCGAGCGCCACGTTGTCGGCCGCCGAGCGCTCCGGAAGCAGGGAGACGGTCTGGAGCACCCACGAGACCACGTCGGGCGCCGCGCGCTCGGTCCCGTCGTGTTCCCACACAACGATCCGACCCTGTTGCCGATGGAGCAGCCCCCCGATCAAGGCGAGCAGGGTCGTCTTGCCGGAGCCGGACGGCCCGGTCACCGCACAGCTGCGCCCGCTCGGCACCTCAAGGTCGACCCCGCGTAGCACCGGCTCCCCTTGTCGCGAGTACGCGTGCCGCAGGTCCTCTACGACGAGCCGCACGACGCGCCTACTCGCACGAGAGGTCCGAGCGGACCTCTCGCGGGTTCACCAACACCGGCGCACCGACCATGTTCTCTGCCAGGTCGACCGTCCCCAGGGTCCCGCCGGTCGGGGTCACCGCCGTCGGAGGTCCGGTGACGTCCGCGAAGATGCAATTGGCCCCTGAGGCGTCCATGACCACCGCCGACGCGGGAACCGTCGCCACCGTCACGGGATCGCGCAACCGTACGACGCCGGTTCCCTCGTTGCGACCGGCGAGCATCCTGGTCACCGCCGAGGTGAACTGCGGGTCCGTCACCACCGTCGCGCTTGGTGGGAGGTCGACAACGACGCCGTAGACGTCGAGCACGAGCGGAGCGCTCGAGTCGATGACCAGCCCGGAGTCGATCGCCACGCCCGCGAGTCCCGCCTCAGCGGTCAGCACCGGTGCGCCGGCGGAAATCGTCTCCCCTGGCTCCACCTCGACGTTCGCCACGGTGATGGGGGCGGGCCCGACCCAGACCAGGGAGGCGAGGGACAGAGTCCGGCTCCTGCCAGAGCCGTGCGAGGTGTTGAAGGCTACGATCGCCGAGATCGTCGAAGACCCTGCGACACCGTCGACCGGACCCGAGTAGAGGCCGAGATCGGTTAGCAGTTGCTGGGCCCGGCTCACGACCGCGCCCCGGCCCCCTGCGGAGATGTCTACGTGCAGTGGACGGTCCGCCTGGTACGCGACAATGTCGACATCGCCCACGCCGAGGAGGACGGTGCCAGTTGTCACGGTGTCGCCTGTCTCCACCAGAACAGCGGTCACGAGACCGTCCACGTGAGCTCTGGGGCTGAACGTCTCCGCCGGTACCAGCGAGACCGCAACGCTCGTCTCGTTGAGGCGCTGGGCGGACTCGACGACGCCGACGACGGGTTCGGGCGGTGCCGCCGATTCGAGTGGGGAGACCTCGGTCACCCTCAGCAGCAACACGAGTCCGGCGACCAACGGGGCAAGGAGTGTGAGCGCGGTGAACAGGGTGATCGCCGTTGGTCTGCGTCGCATAGGGCCCCTTCATGCCGCGTCCCGTGAGTTTGGGCACGCTACCACCGCAGCTCCGGGCGGGGCCGCGCTTCGCACGGCCCATCAAGCCGTGCCTACCGGGGCCGTTGACACTGGAGTCGGGACCATGGTCCCTGGACTCGCGAGACACGGCCGTGGGTACGCTCTCACGCAACGGACACAACGGCGTGTCTGCTCAAGTCAGGGGGACTTCGATGAAGCGTTCGCGCAGACTGCCTCTCGTGGCCGCGCTCGCGACGACGGCTCTCGTCGTCGGGTCGTCCGCACACGCGGGAAGCAAGACCTACACATTCCCCTGCGGGAGTATCACCTTCGGGAACTCCACGCCGACGGACCGAACCTGGAACTCCTCAGCGACCTGCACCTATACCTGGGTTCGACACCAGTACGTGAGGGCGGCGGGTCACACTGGACAAGTTGGGTGCCCTCAGACGCCAGGACCTACGTAACGACACCGAGCCAACCAGAGTTGGTGATGTCTGAGCACAAGGTGACCGTTCAGGGCAACCCGTACGTCTACACCGTGCTTCCCTAGTGGAGCCACACCGGGGTGTCTGGCGGCGACCGCCCAGGGCGAGTAGGTGAGGAGTTCAGATGCGTTGTCGAGCGCCGTTGGCCTTCGCCCTTCTGCTGTTGGCTTCCGGTTGTGGGGAGCCCGATGAGCCCGGGCCGTCGCCGTCGGGGGACCAGCAGGCGATGGCGGTAATGGGCGAGTACCTGGAGATGGCCCAGGCCGGCGGTGGCGGTCAGCATCAGATCGAGGTGCTCGAGGAAGCCGCCCGAACCGGTGCGCTGACCTACGACGACGTCGTCGTCCTGGTCCAAGAGACATTCAGCTGCATGGACGAAGCAGGGATCGGGCACGCCCTGCACCCGGCCTGGGAACGCGTACCCGGCTGGCGGGTCATTGCCTACTCCTTCGACGCGGAGGTGCCCGGCCTGACGGAGGACCAGGTCTCCGCCCTCGCCGAAGAGTGTATGGACAGACACTCCAAGTACGCCGAGTTCGCCCTCCACGACACCCGCCTGGTCCAAGAACTCCGCGACAACTACATGCGCGAACAACTACCGACCATTCTGACCTGCCTCGAAGACAACGGCGTCACCATCGAACCCGAAGCAACCCTCGACGAGATCCGCCGCGCGGTCTTCGACCTGATGGTGGCTACCTCACAGGGTCCGGACCCAAAGGAGTGCTACGAAGACGTGTAGGCCCTCCGCTCCAGCGGGCCTCCATTCTGAGGGCGGATGAGTCGGCTCCCGGGGCGGATGAGTCGGCCTATACGCCGGGTTCTGTCCCTGCGCCCGGTTGCCCGAACGTAGGTGGCGGCCATCCATCTACAACGTACGTTGCCGCACGCCTCCAGCGGCCTACCCGGGAGCTCGGGCGAGCAGCCCTCGAACGCTCCCTGTCTGGCCTTGCTCCAGGTGGGGTTTACCGAGCCGCGCCGGTCACCCGGCACGCTGGTGGTCTCTTACACCACCGTTTCACCCTTACCCCGGCTGCCGAAGCGGCCGTGGCGGTCTGTTCTCTGTGGCACTGTCCCGCGGGTCACCCCGGGTGGGAGTTACCCACCACCTTGCTCTGCGGAGCCCGGACGTTCCTCGGCGGACGTGGCGAACCACATCCGACGCGACCGCCTGGCCGACTCATCCGCACCCACCAGGCTACCCGGTCCGTCGCCGCAGGTCAGCGGTCGGTCGGCAGCCCCGCGGTCACCAGCTCGCGGACCCCGTCCGGCCACCACTGCAGGACGGTGAGCGAGCCGGGCAGAACCCGCAGCCGAGTCCACGACGTGGTGGGCGTCCCCAGGCTCACCCCCACTGCGGCCCGGATCGCCATCACGTGACTCACGACGACGACGGTCCGCGCGGTGCCGGCCCCCAGCAGCCCGTCGATCCCGGCGGTGACCCTGGCGCCGACGTCGTGCAGGGACTCCCCTCCCGGGGCGCGACCCTCCGCGCCGTACCAGCGCTCGAGCTCGCCGGGCCAGTCCCGCTCCAGGTCGGCCGGCGCCCGACCCTGCCACTCGCCGAAGTCGCACTCCGCGAACGCGGGGTCCGTGGCGACCGGCAGCCCTAGCCGCTCCCCGATCACGCCAGCCGTCTGCTGGGTGCGCACCATCGGCGACGCGACGACCGACGACGGCGCCGGCACGTCCGGCCAAAGGGTTTCGCCGATCGCGGCCACCGCCTCGGCCGCCCGGCGCGCCTGCTCGAGGCCGGCCGGGGCCAGCGGCGGACCCGGCTCTGAGGACCCGGAGAGCGCCTTGTCCTGCGTCATCGCCGTCTCGCCGTGCCGGACCATGACCACCGTGAGCGGCTCGGCGTCGTCGAACCGCATGGCTGCGCCGGACGGGCGGCGCTGCCGGTAGGTCGGCGAAGGCCCGGTCGTGCCCTCCGTCATCTCGACTCGCGCACCAGGATCCGGCCGCACTCGTCGCAGCGCAGCACCTCCTCGGGGGGCGCGGCGGTGATCTGGGCGAGCTCGCTGGAGTTCAGCTCGAGCCGGCAGCCCTCGCACCGGCGCCCGCGCAGGGGTGCCACCCCGAGGCCGCCGTGCTGGGCGCGCACCTTGTCGTAGAGCGCGACCAGCGCCGGGTCGAGCCCTTCGGCGGCGCGGGCCCGCTCCTCGGCAGCCTCGGCGCTCTGCCGGTCAAGGTCGGCGAGCACGTCCTCGAGGTCCGCGGCCGCGGCGGCGTGGTGCGCGGCGAGCGACTCCTGCTCGGCGGTCAGGGCGGCGAGCACGGACTCCTGCTCTTCGAGGCGCTCCATGATCTCCAGCTCGATCTCCTCCAACACCCCCTGGCGCCGCGCGAGCGCATCGAGCTCGCTGCTGAGCGCCTGGACGTCCTTGACCGAGACGGCCCTGGAGTCGACGCGGGCCTGGTCGCGGGCCGCGCGGCTGCGTACCTGCTCCACGTCGGTCTCGGCCTTCCGCAGCTCCCGGTTGGTGTCGCTGACCGCGGTCCGAGCGTCGACCACCTTCGCCTCGATCTCCGCCAGCCGGGCGTTGATCGCCTCAACGGCGGCCCGTGCGGGATGACCCTCGCGCTGGTGGGCGATCTGCGCGGCCCTGGTGTCCAGAGCCTGAACCTCGAGCAGTCGCAGCTGGTCGGCGACGGGGGCGGTGGTCACAGGGGCTGTCCTCCACGGGGGTTCGAGGCGATGCGGGCCGTCCAGGGATCGGTGCTCACGGCGCTGACCCGGGTCTCCACAGTAGTGCCGTGGTGCTCCCGGACATCCCCCGCAAGGGCCTCTGCCGCGCGAGTCAGCCAGGGCCGCTCGCCCGCGGTGTGTGCGACGTCGATCAGGAACGGCCGGCCGTCCTCGGGCGACCGCCCCTGCTGCGCGGCGCCGAGCCGCGCCCGCTCCCGGAGCTCCAGGGCGGGATGGTGCCGCAGGTCACCGGTCACGTAGGCGTCCACCCCCGACGCCCGGACGGCGTCGAAGAACGAGTCGCCCGAACCGGCCACGACGGCCACCCGAGCCACCTGGGCGTCCAGGTCCCCCGCCACCCGGACCCCCTGGGCCGTGGGCTCGAGCCGGTCGGCGACCCGCTCCGCGAACGCCCGCAGGGTCATCGGCTCCGGCAGCCGGCCCACCCGGCCGTGCCCCGCGCGCGACGGCGCGTCGGCGAGCTCGAGCACGTCGAACGCCGGCTCCTCGTACGGGTGGGCGGCCCGCATCGCGCGGACGACGGCGTCGCGCAACTGCCTGGGCGCGACCATCTCCACCCGCGCCTCGGTGACCCGCGCGGCGACGCCGTGCTCCCCGACGGCGGGATCGGCGCCCGCGCCGGGGATGAAGGTCCCCGTCCCGGCGGTCGTCCACGCGCACCGCGAGTAGTCGCCGATCTCCCCGGCGCCCGCGGCGGCCAGGGCGTCGACGACCGCCTCCGCGGCGTCCTCGGGGACGAAGACCACGTGCTTGTCCAGCGGCTCGGCGGGGACCGGGATCAGCGGCGCGGTGTCGATCAGCCCGATCGCCTCGGCCATGGCCTGCGGCACCCCGCCGTCCGCGGCGTCGGCGTTGGTGTGCACCGCGTGCAGGGCGCACCCGCCGCGGATAAGCCGGTGCACGACGGCGCCCTTCGCCGTGGAGGCGGCGACGGAGTGCACCGGGCGGAGGAACAGCGGGTGGTGGGTGACCAGCAGGTCCGCCCCCCACGCGAGCGCCTCCTCGACGACGGCGCGGGTGGCGTCGATCGCGAACGCCACCTTCGTGACGGGCTTCGCCGGATCGCCGCAGACGGTGCCGACCGCGTCCCAGTCGTCCGCGCGCCCGGGCGGGTACCTGCGGTCCAGAAGTGCGACGACGTCGGCCAGGGTGACACGCACGCTGCTCACAGGGGGAACGCTACCGGGGCCGTGCCCGGCGGGGGCTCGCCGGGAGACCCGGTCCGGCCGCGGTCGCGAGTTGGGCCGGCCGGGACTCGCCGGGGGCGGCGCCTCGGTTCGGCGCCGCCGGGAGGCCCCACACGACTCTCCAGCCTCCCCCGGGGCTTGTGCGGAGGGTTTGGGTCGAATAGCGACCCGGACCTTCCGCACAGTCCGTCGAGCGCCCGCTGACGACTTCCCCCGGGCCACATCAATCCCACGTCGCGGATGATCTGGCCCCGGTTGCTGCCCGAACCTTCCGACTAGTGCCCGACAACGGGGCGCGAGGCCCGGGGCGTTCTGCGGGCGACCCGGTCCGGTTCCCCGGTCTTGATCGGAGAGTCTCGGTCGAATAGCGACCCGAACCTTCCGCATAGTGGCCGAGGACGGGGCGTGGGCCCGGCCGGCCTCGAACCGACGACCTCCGCGGTGTAAACGCGGCGCTCTGACCAACTGAGCTACAGGCCCTGCGGAAGCCTACCGGGCCGCTCACGGCGGCCACAGGCGTCGTCGGGCGCGAGGGCGACCAAGTGCGGCGTCGTCGGGCACCAGGACCACCACAGGCGCCCCCAGGCCCGGAAGCGCGGCCCTACAGCGCGGCGAGAGCGGCGCGATACGCGTCGATGTCCCGGGCCTTGCCGGGTGGGTTGACGAGCACCCACCGCACGATGCCGTCGGCGTCGATCAGGAAGCTGCCCCGACGCGGGGCACCCGACTCCTCGTCGAACACCCCGAACGCCCGGGCGGCGGCGCCGTGCGGCCAGAAGTCGGACAGCAGGTCGAATCCGAGGCCCTCCCGCTCCGCCCACGCGCGCAGGGCGAACACGGAGTCACAGGAGATCGCCATCAGTCGCACGCCCGCCTGCTCGAAGTCCTCCAGGTTGTCCCGCAGCTCGTGCACCTCGCTGCCGCAGACGCCCGAGAACGCGAACGGCAGGAAGACCAGCGCGACGGGTGTGCCGCGCAGCGCAAGCAGCGAGACGGGCGTGCCGTGCACGTCGGGCACCGTGATCTCGGGGGCGGGATCCCCCGGTCGCAGCTCGACGGGCGTCACCGGTTCCGGCTGCGGGTGCCCAGGTGGGTGGCCGACCAGTCCGGGGCGATGGACAGCGTGCTGGTGGCGTGCAGCCCCGCCGTGGTCGCCGCCTCCTCGATGTCGCCGTGCTCGACGTGTCCGTCGCGGCCGGGCTTGCGGGTCAGCAGCCAGATGTGGCCGCCGTCCTCGAGCGCGGTGCGGACGTCGACCAGCGCGTCCGTGAGGTCCCCGTCGTCCTCCCGCCACCAGAGGATGACGCCGTCCGTCACGTCGTCGTAGTCCTCGTCGACCAGCTCACCGCCGATGAGCTCCTCGACGGCCGACCTCAGGTCCTCGTCGACGTCGGCGCCGTACCCGAACTCCTGGACAACCTGTCCGCTGGTGAACCCCAGCCGGATGGCCCCTGCGACCCCACCGAGTTCCTCGGTCGATCCCACTGTGCTGCCCGATCCCTTCGTCGACGACCGCGCCCGGAGACCGGACGCACCAGTGCCGGAGTGGCGCCTTGGCCGTAGCCCACAGCATCCACTGCCCTCCTGGCAAGCGCCAACCGGCGGTCCCGTGTCCAGCCCCGCGCCGCTCGGTGTGACTTCCGCGCCCGTGGGAGGGGAGAATGGCGAAGGACAATGGTCCTAAGACGGATCGGCGCCGATCGGCGTCCGGTCTGCCGCAAGGTAGGCACTCAGCTGTGGCCACACCCGGCCATCGGCGGTGCGGACGAGAGAGGGCGCTGGTGGCTGCACGCGAGACTGACCCGCTGATCAACGGACTGCTCAGCCAGGTGCCGGACATCGATCCGGAGGAGACCGACGAGTGGATCGCCTCCCTCGACGGGCTGCTCGACGAGCGCGGCGGCCCGCGGGCGCGCTACGTGCTGCTCGCCCTCCTCAAGCGGGCCCGGGAGCGGAACGTCGCGATCCCGGCGGAGCTGTCCACCCCGTACGTGAACACCATCGGGGTGCACGAGGAGCCGTACTTCCCCGGCGACGAGGTGGTCGAGCGGCGGTACCGGAGCTGGCTGCGGTGGAATGCCGCCGTCATGGTGACCCGGGCGCAGCACCCGGAGATCAGCGTCGGCGGGCACATCTCCTCGTACGCCTCGGTCGCGACCCTCTACGAGGTCGGCCTGAACCACTTCTTCCGCGGCAAGGACCACCCCAGCGGCGGCGACCAGATCTTCTTCCAGGGCCACGCCGCCCCCGGCGTGTACGCCCGGGCGTTCCTCGAGGGCCGGCTCAGCGCCGAGCAACTCGACGCCTTCCGCCAGGAGGTCTCCAAGCCCGGCGGCGGCCTGTCCTCCTACCCGCACCCCCGGTTGATGCCGGAGTTCTGGGAGTTCCCGACCGTCTCGATGGGCCTGGGGCCGGCGGCCGCGATCTACCAGGCCTGGGTGAACAAGTACACCCACAACCGCGGCATCAAGGACACCGGTGACCAGCGCGTCTGGGCCTTCCTCGGCGACGGCGAGATGGACGAGCCGGAGAGCCGCGGCATGCTCCAGCACGCCGCCCAGCAGGGCCTGGACAACCTCACGTTCGTCGTGAACTGCAACCTGCAGCGCCTGGACGGCCCGGTGCGCGGCAACGGCAAGATCATCCAGGAGCTCGAGGCGTTCTTCCGGGGCGCCGGCTGGGACGTCATCAAGGTCGTCTGGGGCCGGGAGTGGGACGTCCTGCTCAACGCCGACAAGGACCGGGCGCTGGTCCACCTGATGAACACCACGCCCGACGGCGACTTCCAGACCTACAAGGCGAACGACGGCGCCTTCGTGCGGGAGCACTTCTTCGGCCGGGACCCGCGCACCAAGGCCCTCGTCGAGAAGATGACCGACGACGAGATCTGGGCGCTCAAGCGCGGCGGTCACGACTACCGCAAGATCTATGCCGCGTACTCCGCCGCGATCGAGCACACCGGGCAGCCGACCGTGATCCTGGCGCACACCATCAAGGGCTACGGGCTGGGCACCAACTTCGCGGGACGCAACGCGACCCACCAGATGAAGAAGCTGAAGAGCGACGACCTGCGGCTGCTGCGCGACTCGCTGCACATCCCGATCGACGACTCCATGCTCGAGGACCCGTACTCGGCGCCGTACTACCACCCCGGACCGGACGCGCCCGAGATCCAGTACCTGCTGGAGCGCCGACGCGCGCTGGGCGGGTTCACGCCCGAGCGGCGGACCAAGTTCACACCGGTGAGCCTGCCCGGCCCCAAGCCGTACGAGGTGCTGGCGAGCGGCTCGGGGACGCAGAACGTCGCCACGACCATGGCGTTCGTCCGGCTGCTCAAGGAGCTCATGAAGGACGAGGACCTGGGCCGCCGCATCGTGCCGATCATCCCGGACGAGGCCCGTACCTTCGGGCTCGACTCCATCTTCCCGACGGCCAAGATCTTCAACACCCGCGGGCAGAACTACCTCGCGGTGGACCGCGACCTGATGCTGTCCTACAAGGAGGCCGAGGACGGTCAGATCCTGCACACCGGGATCAACGAGGCCGGCTCGGTCGCCGCGTTCATCGCGGCGGGGACCTCCTACGCCACGCAGGGCGAGGCGCTGATCCCGTTCTACATCTTCTACTCGATGTTCGGGTTCCAGCGCACGGGCGACCAGATCTGGGCCGCCGGGGACCAGATGGCCCGCGGCTTCCTGATCGGCGCGACGGCCGGCCGGACCACCCTGACCGGTGAGGGGCTGCAGCACGCCGACGGCCACTCGCCGCTGCTCGCCCAGACCAACCCCGCGGTGGTGCACTACGACCCCGCGTACGCCTACGAGATCCGGCACATCGTCCGGGACGGCCTGCAGCGCATGTACGGCGACGACCCGCGCGACCCGAACGTCATGTACTACCTGACGGTCTACAACGAGCCGATGCCGCAGCCGGCGGAGCCCGACGACGTGGACGTCGAGGGCATCCTGCGCGGCATCCACCGGGTGTCGGTCGCCGAGGGCGACGGACCCCGGGCGCAGATCCTCGCCTCCGGCGTCGGAGTGCCATGGGCGATGGAGGCCCAGGAGATCCTCGCCGCGGACTGGGGCGTGCGGGCGGACGTGTGGTCGGTGACGAGCTGGAACGAGCTGCGCCGCGACGGCGTCGCCGTCGACCAGCACAACTTCCTGCACCCGGAGGCCGAGCGGCGGGTCGCGTACCTGACGCAGAAGCTGCAGGGCGCCGCCGGCCCGTTCGTCGCCACCAGCGACTACAACCACCTGCTTGCCGACCAGATCCGCGCCTGGGTCCCGGGCGACTACGCGACCCTCGGCGCGGACGGCTTCGGGTTCTCCGACACCCGCCAGGCCGCCCGACGGCACTTCGTCATCGACGGCCCGTCCACGGCGGTCAAGGTGCTCCAGATGCTGGCCCGTCGCGGCGAGGTGGACCACGACGCCCCGGCGCAGGCGATCGAGCGCTACCGGCTGCTCGACGTGCGGGCGGGGAGCTCGGGGATCGCGGGCGGCGACGCCTGACCCGCGATCGGGACCGCTCGGCTCGCGCGCCCCGAGCACGCGGCTCGGGGCGGGGCGGGGGCGGGCTAGTTCTGGTCGGCGTGGTGCTGATCGGCCCGCGAGATCGTCGCGTCGAGCTCGGCCCGAAGCCGCGCGACCGCCTCGGTGTCCGGGTGCAGGTCGAGCGCGTTGAGGTGCTGCTTGGCCTCCAGGGGCCGACCCGCTTCGATCGAGGCGTGCACCAGGTGACGGGCGATCTCGACGGGCTGCTCCCTGACCCTCCAGTGTCCGACGCCAAGGCCCAGCGCCTCCACCGGCAGCCCCGCCCCGCGCAGCATGTCCAACCCCTCGAGCAGGGCATGCCCCGTCGGGTCGCGCTCCGCGGCCGTGCTCAGCCTGCGCAGCGCGCCCTCGTGGTCGTCGTGGATGGACAGGCGGGCGAGCTCGATCAGCGGGTACCAGGCTCGGGGGTGGCCGGCCAGCTCCTCCGCGAGCGCCCAGACGGCAAGGTCCGCCGCCCGTTGCTTGGCCATCTCGTCCTGCGGTGCGGTGAGCGGGTCGCCGTCGGGCCCCACCTCGGCGGCGCGTCGGCGCACGATCTCAGCGAGCGCGCCGAAGGCCGTCGGATCGTTCGGGTCCTCGCTCAGCTTCATCCGGACGGCGTCCTCGCGCGTGCTGTCCCGTCGGCGGATCGAGGTCGGGCGTCGCAGTCCGACCCGGTACGCCGAGGCCGGCCGACGGACAAGTCGACGGAGCCGCGGGAAGAAGTCCATGCGTCGACCATAGCCGCCTGTGACTCCGCTCACCGGTCGAGTGACTGCCACGGCGCGCGTCGCCGGACTCACCTCCCGACGTCCGAGTTGTGGGACACCTACAACGCCGATGACGCCGCCCCGGAGAGTCAGACCCTATGCTCGATGCCATGGCCGTCTCCGCCCAGCGTGATCAGGCACACACCTTGCGCCGTCTGCACGACGGCAGCGGCCTGCTCGCCGCCGCGGCGATGCGCAGGCTCGACGAGAACCTCCCCTGGTACCGCGCGCTGCCCGCCGAGGACCGCTCCTGGGTCGGCCTGGTGGTCCAGGCGGGCATCTCCAGCTTCGTCAACTGGTTCGCCGACCCCAGCAACCCCCCGCACGGGGCACATGAGATCTTCGCCGCCGCACCCCCCGAGCTGACCCGCTCGGTCTCGCTGCAGCAGACCCTCCAGCTGGTCCGGCTGATCGTCGAGGTGGTCGAAGACCACTGCGATCGACTGGCCGCGCCCGGCGCGGAACGCGACCTCCGCGAAGCGGTGCTGCGCTACTCGCGGGAGGTCGCCTTCTCCGCTGCCGAGGTGTACGCGCGGGCGGCCGAGGCCCGAGGCGCCTGGGACGCCCGGCTCGAGGCGCTCGTCGTCGACGCGGTGGTGCGCGGCGACGCCGACGACGCCCTCCGGTCCCGGGTCTCCGCCCTGGGCTGGACCGGGCTCGGGAGCGTGCTGGTCATGGTCGGCACCGCAGCCCAGCCCTTCGACGACGTCCGGGTGGCCGAGCTGCGCCGGGCGACGCGGCGAGCCGCCGACGACGCCCTGGTCGGCATCCACGGGGACCGGCTGGTGATCATCCTGGGCGGCGACGGCGACCTGCGCGCGGCGGCCACCTCCCTGGTCACCCGACTGGGTCCGGGGCCCGTCGTGATCGGCCC
>CAYGGX010000027.1:14647-28436 GCA_964349585.1 uncultured Actinotalea sp. | reverse complement strand
GCCCCTACGGCCCCCGGCGCCCCGAAGTGCCGCGCGAACCGATCGGAGTCGATCGTCGCCGAAGTGATGACCACCTTCAGGTCCGGCCGCTGCGGCAGCAGCCGCGTGAGATACCCCAGCAGGAAGTCGATGTTCAGCGACCGCTCGTGCGCCTCGTCGATGATCAGCGTGTCGTACGCCAGCAGCCGGGGATCGCGCTGGATCTGGGCGAGCAGGATCCCGTCGGTCATCACCTTGACCAGCGTGCCCTCGGAGCTCTGGTCGGTGAACCGCACCTGAAAGCCCACAATCGTGCCGAGCGCCCCCGGCCCGCCCGTGAGCTCCTCGCTGATCCGCTCGGCCACGGTGCGCGCGGCGATCCGGCGCGGCTGCGTGTGCCCGATCTGACCGTCCCGCCCCCGCCCCAGCTCGAGCAGGATCTTCGGGATCTGCGTGGTCTTGCCCGACCCGGTCTCGCCGGAGACGATCACCACCTGAGAGCCCCGAATGGCCGCGGCGATGTCCGCGCGGCGCGCGCTGACGGGCAGCTCCTCGGGAAACGCGATCGGGGGCACGACGACGGCGCGCCTCGCCTCGGCCAGCCGGGCGCGGCGGGCGGCCGCGTTGGGCGCCTCCGCGTTGGGGGCGTGCCCGGAGCGACAGGGGGCGCGACGTCGTCGTCCGCTCGGGTCATCGCTCACAACGGACCATTCTCCCCCGGCCGGTCGCGCACCCCTACGTCATTGTCGGGAGCGCGACTGTCGGCGGCGCGATGCACACTGCCCGCATGACCGGACAGCTCCTCCATCACACGATCGACTACATCGAGATCCCAGTCACCGACGTCGCGCGGGCCAAGCGGTTCTACGCCGACGCGTTCGGCTGGCGGTTCACCGACTACGGCCCCGACTGCGCGGGCATCTCGGGCCCCGATGGCTCGCCGAGCGAGGTCGGCGGCCTGGCGAGGACCGACGAGGTGCGGCCGGGCGGCCCCCTGGTGGTGCTCTTCTCGACTGACCTCGACGCGAGCCTGGCGGCTGTGGAGGCGGCGGGCGGCAATGTCACCGACCCCCCGTTCGACTTCCCCGGCGGTCGGCGCTTCCACTTCGCCGACCCGAGCGGCAACCGCCTCGGGGTCTGGGCGCACCCCTGGCCCGCGCGCGTGTGACGATGGTCTGGTGACCGATTCCCAGGACGGCGAGGCGCGCGCGCTCGCGGCCCTCGAGGCCAGCGGGCTGCGGTACCGGATCACCCGGCACGGACCGGTGCGCAGCCTCGAGGAGGCCGCGGCCGCCCGGAAGCTGAAGCCGGAGCAGCTCGTCAAGACGCTCGTGGTTCGGCGCGGGGACGACGACTACCTCTTCGTGCTCGTCCCGGGCGGGCGCGCGATCTCGTGGCCCAAGCTGCGAACGCTGCTGGGCGTGCAGCGGCTGTCCATGCCGGACGCCGACGTCGCCCGGGAGGTCACGGGGTACGCCCGGGGGACGATCACGCCGTTCGGCGCCACCCGCACCTGGCCCGTGATCGCCGACGCCCGGGTGGCCGGGCGGGCGATGTCGATCGGCGCTGGCGCGCACGGGGTCTCGGCAACCGTCGACGGCAGCCGGATGGTGCTCGCCCTCGGCGCCACGGTCGCCGACGTGACGGACCCGGAGACCTGAGCGATCCCACCGCTGAGTGGTGTCGGCGCGGTGTGCTTACCATCTGCGTCTTGCGCCGCATCGTCGCGGCGGGAACAACCGGGAGCGCCACGGCGTCTGTACCGGGGACGCCATCGACCTGAGAGGCACCGTGGACACCAGCACCGAGCCCGGCGGGATAACCGCGGACGGCTCCGTCGTCAGACTCTGGGGGGAGGTCGACGCATCCCTGCGCGACCAGGCGAGTGCGGCCATGGCCGCACTCCTCCAGCGCGGCGGGCCGTACGTGGTCGACCTGTCCGAGGTCACCTTCATCGACTCCTCGGGCCTGGCCTTCATCCTGCAGCTGCACAAGGTGGCCGTTGACGAGAGCACCCGCGTGGTGCTGCGCGATTCCCCCACGCTGATGCTCGACATGCTCGACATGCTCGACATGCTCGACATGCTCGACATGCTCGACCTGATCGACATGCTCGACCTGATCGGCGTGACCGGGCAGCTCCCCTGGAGTTCAGCGTCGGCGGCTCCGCCGAGGTGAGGGCGGCAGCCGGCGTCTGATGCGTCGCCGGGCCGGGTGCGGGGAGCCCCCGGTCACGGTCATCACTGTCGGTGACCGGACCTAGTCTTCGGACGAGGAGGTCACCATGGAAACCGCAGATGCCCGGCCCGGTACGACGAGCGCCGCGGCGGGCGGGAACGCCCTGCTCGACGAGCTACTTCGGCTCGAGCGCGCAGCGATGAAGCGATGGGGGGCCGGGGATCCCGACGGCTTCCTCGAGATCAACGCGCAGGACGTCACCTACTTCGATCCGTGGCAGTCGCGACGACTCGACTCGCACGCGGAGCTGGCCGCGCTGTACGACGGTCTGCGCGGACAGGTGCACATCGAGGAGTTCGAGTTCGTGGCGCCGAGGGTCCAGGCCGCCGGCGACCTCGCCGTGCTCACGTTCCAGTTCGTGTCCAAGGGGAGCGAGGGCGCGATGCACTGGAACACCACTGAGGTGTACCGGCGCGAGCCGGACGGTGCCTGGCGCATCGTGCACAGTCACTGGTCGCTCACCGAGGTGGGACACCGGCTCGGCGGCGCACCCGACCCGAAATGAGAGGCCCGTCGCGGTTGCCCGCGGCGGGCCTCCCTCCACGCTGGTGCACCCAGCGAAGCTCTACCCGAGGGTCTCCGGCAGTCGTTGCGGACCCTGGCCGAGCACGTGCTCACCGAGGAACGCGAGGACCACCTGGTACCAGACCTTGGCGTGCTGCGGGCTGAGCACCCAGTGGTTCTCATCGGGGAAGAACAGGAACCGGTGCACGGTCTTGCCGTCGTCGTCGGCCGGAAGGCCCGACGCTGACAGCAGGTCGTGCCAGAGCCGCAGACCCTCGCCGATCGGCACGCGGTAGTCCTTGTCGCCGTGGACCACCAGCATCGGCGTGCGGATGTGCCCCACGTTGTGGTGCGGCGAGTTGGCCGTCGCCATCTCCGGGGTCATCTCCCGCGCCCAGTAGTAGGCGAGGTCGGTCGTGGCGCCGAACTGATCCAGCGCCCACAGCGAGGCGTGACTGACGATGGCGCGGAACCGGTCGGTCTGGCCGGCGATCCAGTTCGCCATGTAGCCCCCGAAGGAGCCGCCCATCATCGCCGTTCGAGATCCATCGAGCTCGGGCATGGCGACGGCGGCGTCCGTGATGGCCATCAAGTCACTGAAGGGTTCGGCCCCCCATCGCCCCCAGCCCCGCTGGATGAAGTCCTGGCCGTACCCCGTGGACAGGGCGGGATCGGGCAGCAGCACCGCGTAGCCCTGGGCGACCATCAGCCAGGGGTTCCACCGCCAGGCCCAGGTGTTCCACGACATCAGCGGCCCGCCGTGCACCCAGAGCAGGAGGGGCGCCGGCGTCTCGGCCGACGCGGAGTCGGGCATCGCCAGCCAGGCGCGCACCGCCTGCCCGTCGCCGCTCACGGTGCGGACCTCGGAGAGTGTGCCGGGGAGCGTCGGGGGCGGGGCCGGTGACCGAAGCACGGTCACCGTGCCGCGGGGGCGGTGCTCCTCGCCGACCAGGTGGATCCGCACCGGGTGCGGCGGCGCCAGCCACGAGGCGCGGAGCGCGTAGGCCACGCTGGCGTCCGGCGCCACCTGCAGGTCCGAGTACGAGTAGTCGTCCTCGGTGAGCCGGACCACGGTGTCGGTGGCCAGGTCGATCGCGAAGACCGGCGCGCGGCCGTCGTCGTCGGCGGTCACCAGCAGCCCCGAGCCGTCGGGCAGCCACTGGTGGCACGTCGTCCAGCGGTCCCAGTCGGCCACGAGCTGACGCGACTCGGCGCCGCGGGCATCGAGCGGCAGCAGGTGGAGGGTGCGCCGCGGCGCCGTCGTCGGCGTGGCCAGGCTGTCCCTGACGTACGCCACGGCCGAGCCGTCGGAGGAGATGACCGGGGAGCCCAGGTCGGCATCGGGGTCGTCGACCAGCACCGTGCTCTGCTTGGTGTCGATGTCGATCCGGACCAGGACCGTGCGCTGACCGCCGCCGGCCTGGGGGACGTGCCAGGTGGAGATCACGAAGGAACCATCGGGGCTGAGGTCGAACTCCGCCTCGAGGAGCGCCCGGCCCGGCGCCGGCGTGAGGTCAGACGTCTTGAGGTGCTCGACGCTCAGGCTCGCCACCTCCACCGACCGGGCGACGTCGTCGCCGGCCTTGAAGTGCCAGCCGAGCAGGTGCACGTTGTCCGGACCCAGGTCGTGGTCCCAGTAGCGGACGGGGTAGCCGTCGTGCAGGACCGCGGACACCTTGAGGTCCTTACGCAGCGTCCGCAGCCGCTCGTCCTCTTTGGCGTCGGTCGCCCTGGGCAGGATCGAGGTGCTGAACACAACCGCCGGGGACGAGCGGGCGGTGCGTACCGCGTGCACGCCGCCGGGCTGGGACGCGACGATGCGGGCCTCCCCGCCGCCGGCGGGCAGCACCCAGAGCGCGGGCTTGTCGGTGCCCTTCTCCGGCGCCTCGGCGTCGTCGGCATTGGGCCGGCAGGACGTGAACAGCAGGTCACCATCAGGGGTGAAGGCCGCGCCCGACTCGCCCTGCGCACTGCGGGTCAGCCGGCGCGCCGAACGCGCCCGGGTCGGGTACACCTCCCACAGCGCGGTGTGCGTCTTGCTGTCGTCGTGCAGCGTGGACACCATCGTCACCAGGCGTGAGCCGTCCGGAGACAGCACCAGGCCCGACATCCGCGGCAGGCGGACGAACTCGTCGAGGTCGTGGAAGGGCGTGGTCAGCTGCGGAACGTCGTCGTCCGGGGCGCCCTGGACGAGCCGGAGCCCTGGGCCGGATTCGCCGCTCGACGTCATGTGGTCCTCCTGTAAGTGCGGGCAGCCGCGGGGGCTGCTCGGCGCTGGGGGCGCGTGTCTCACATCGGCCGTTCCGGGGGCCCCCTTGACCGGTCCGGGTCAATCTCACCCGGGGCGCGGGACCGTTGATCTGTCCGTAGGGTTCGGTTCATGCGCGGACTGATCTGGACCTTTGTCGTGCTCACGGTGATCCTGGGCGGCGCGACGGTGGCCGACGGCCTTGCCCGGAGCAGCGCGGAGGATCGGGTCGCCGCCGAGCTGAACGAGGCACTGCCCGGCGTCGAAGGCGTGCCCGAGGTGACGATCGGCGGGTTTCCGTTCCTGACCCAGCTGGCCACCGGCCGGCTGCGGAGCGTGGAGATAACGGCGGACCACGCGACTGTCGAGGGCCTGCCGCTGGAGGACGTCGTCGTCGTGCTGGACGGCGTGACGGTGGACGCGCCCTACGTGGCCGAGCACGGCACGATGACGGCGCTGGTCCGCGCGGAGGCGATCGCCCGGGCCATCTCGCTCGACCTGAGCATGCGGGACGGCGAGCTGGTCGCTTCGATGTCGGTGCTCGGCCTGCCCCTGGACGTGCTCTTCGAGGCGCGGGCCGCCGGGCGGGACGTCGAGGTCGACGTGTCCGGCTTCGTGCTGGCCGGCGCGCACGTCGACGCCGACGAGCTCCCGCCGGCCGTCACCCAGCAGCTGCAGGGCCTGGCCTTCCCGGTGCCCGGGCTGCCGCAGGGGATGGCGCTGACCCAGGTGACCGCGACCGCGGACGGGCTGATCCTCACCGCGGAGGGGCGCAACGTGCCGCTGACCCGGTGAAATGCCGGCTTCGGCGCCGATCGCGGCCGGCCACGGCGAATACCGGATCCCGTCGCCGCGAATGCGCCCGATACCGTTGCCTCCGACCGTCAGGCTCGCTAGCGTCGGCGCAACATTCCCCGCAGGCACCAGTCTTCGGTGCCCCCTCAAAGGTGAGGACGTAGCGACGTATGAGCGATCAAGCACTCAGCGAACGCCCGCGTGAGCAGTGGTCGGGGCAGCTGGGGTTCATCCTGGCCGCCGTCGGCTCCGCAGTGGGCCTGGGCAACATCTGGCGATTCCCGGGCACCGCCTATGACAACGGCGGTGGAGCATTCCTGATCCCCTACCTGGTGGCCCTGCTCACCGCGGGCATCCCGATCCTGTGGCTGGACTACTCGCTGGGCCACCGGTTCCGCGGGTCCGCGCCTGCGGCGTTCCGCCGCCTGACCAAGCGAGCCGAGTCCCTGGGCTGGTTCCAGGTCGCGATCTCGTGCGCGATCGCCACCTACTACACGGTGATCATCGCCTGGGCGGCCAGCTACATGGTGTTCGCGGCGAACCAGCGCTGGGGCGACGACCCCCAGGGCTTCTTCCTCGGCGACTTCCTCGCCATCGCGGACGCGCCGGCGATCGGGTTCGAGATCGTCCCGAGCGTGTTCGTACCCCTCGTCATCATCTGGGTCGTCACGCTGGCGATCCTGGCGCTCGGCCTGAAGAAGGGCATCGAGCGGGCGAACCTCATCTTCATCCCGGCCCTCGTGGTGGTCTTCACTGCGATCGTCATCCGCGCGGTCACCCTCGAGGGCGCTGCGGACGGCCTGAACGCGCTGTTCACGCCGCAATGGGACGCGCTCACCGACCCGGGTGTCTGGATCGCGGCCTACGCGCAGGTCTTCTTCTCGCTGTCGATCGCGTTCGGGATCATGATCACCTACGCGTCGTACCTCAAGCGGCGCGCGAACCTGACCTCCGCGGGTCTGGTGGTCGGCCTGGGCAACTCGTCCTTCGAGATCCTGGCCGGGATCGGCGTGTTCAGCGCCGTCGGTTTCATGGCGCTCCAGCAGGGCATCCCCGTCGAGGAGACGACGTACCAGGGCGTGTTCCTGGCGTTCGTCGCCTTCCCGCAGATCCTCTCCCTGATGCCGGCCGGCGAGATCTTCGGTGTGCTGTTCTTCGGCGCGCTGATCCTGGCCGGCATGACGTCGTTGCTGTCGATCCTGCAGGTGGCCTCGGCGGCATTCCAGGAGAAGTTCGGCTGGTCGCCGCGCCGCGGCGCCCTGACCGTCGGCGGCGTGATCGCCGTGATCTCCATCGTCCTGTTCTCCACCACCACCGCCCTGTACGTGCTGGACGTCGCTGACAAGTTCGTCAACGAGGTCGGCGTCGTGCTGTCCGCGGTGGTCGCCACGGTGCTCGTCGGTCTGGTGCTGCGCAAGCTGCGCGACCTCCAGGGGCACCTCAACGACCGGCCGGGCGTCAACGTCGGCTCGTGGTGGCGTTGGGACGTCGGCGTCCTGGTGCCGGTCGTGCTCGCATACATCTTGATCAGCGGGCTCATCAAGCTGATCACCGAGGGGTACGACGGCTACCCGACCGCCTTCATCCTGCAGGTGGGTTGGGGCGTCCTGGCGCTGACCATCCTGATGGCGGTCGTCCTGTCCCTGATGAAGTGGCGGCGGACCCCGGACGACTTCACGCCGCAGCTGCTGCCTGACATCCACTCCGTCTCGAAGGGAGCGAACCGATGACACCGCTTGCCATCACGTTCATGGTCCTGTCAATGGTGATCGTCTGGGGCGGGCTGGCGCTCAGCATCCTCCGGCTCCGCAAGGACGGCGGTTACGAGGACGAGGCTCCGCACGACCTGTGACAACCATGAACCGGGGCACGACGACGCCGTCGTGCCCCGGTTCTGTGCCCGGGGTGAGGCGGGCTAGGGTCCATCCATGGCCACTCCGCACATCGCCGCCGAGCCCGGCGACTTCGCACCCGACGTCCTGATGCCCGGCGACCCGCGCCGCGCCAAGCGCATCGCGGAGCTCTTTGAGGATCCTCGCCTGGTGACCGAGGTGCGCGGCATCCTCGGCTACACGGGAACCGTCGCGGGCCGACCGGTCTCGGTGCTGGCATCAGGGATGGGCATGCCGTCCATCTCGATCTACGCCACCGAGCTGTTCCGGTTCTTCGGCGTGCGGCGGATCATCCGGATCGGCACCGCCGGCGGCATGGCGCCGCACCTGGACCTCGGCGACGTGGTGATCGCGAACGCGGCGCACACCGACTCGGCCATGACCGCCGTGCGGATCCCGGGTATCCACTACAGCCACGCGCCGTCGTTCCGGCTCATGGCGGCCGCCGTGGCGGCGGCAGGAGATCGTGTTTTCGTCGGTCCGGTGCTCTCCGCCGACGCGTTCTACGCCGACCGGCCGGAGACCATGGCCGCACTCGTGCAGAACGGGACCCTGGCCGTCGAGATGGAGGCCGCGGCGCTGTACGCGACGGCAGACGCGGAGGGCGGGGAGGCGCTCGCGATCTGCACCGTCTCGGACCTGCTGTTCCGCGACGCGGCTCTGCCGGCGGCCGAGCGCGAGCTGCTCTTCGACAAGTCGGTGAAGCTGGGTCTCGCGGCGTTCGCGGACGCCGCGAGCCGACCCTCCGACGCCTGAGCCCCGCTCGCGCTCGAGCCGGTCAGGTCAGCCCTTCTTCTCCCCCTCGAGGAATTCCTTGGCCTTGTCGACGATGCCGTCGACCTTGTCGTCGGTCGCGTCATCGGTGCGGGCCTTGACTGCGTCGGCCGCCTTGTCCAGCGCTGCCGCCGCCTTGTCCGCGTGTCCGCCCAGAGCACCGCGCGCCTTGCCGACGAGATCTCCGATACCCATGTGGGGCTCCTGACTGTTGGTGGTGCGCAGCATTGCGCACGGTGCCGATCGTCCACCCCCAGGCCCTCGATGTCGATCTCGCGGCGTGTCATGCCGCCCGGTCGGGCCGCACGGGGCGACCGTGGGGGTGGGTGAAACCGCGCGAGGGAGGTCATCAGGAACCGCCGAGGTGCCGATGCAGTAGGCGCAAGGAGGTGGACATGACGCAGACCTTGATCCCCCACCAGGGGTCGCAGCCTCCCCCGCGCCTGACCCCGGCGCGGCCGGTGCTCTCCCTGCACGGGTCCGAGAGCGGCATCCCGATGACCTGGCACGTCTCACTGCTGGACAACGGGTACCTGATCGAGCGCGCCGAGGGCGACATCCACAGCCCGGCGGTCTGGATGCAGGCCCGCCGCGAAGCCCTCGTGGTCGACGAAGATCATGTTCTGCAGCTGGTTCGCGCGGTGATGCTCTCCTGAGCGTTGGGGCCGCACAGCTCGAGGAACGCCCCCAGCTCCGCCAACCCGTGCGGGACGCGCGGGAGGAACTCCGTCAAGGTGTCCGACCGGACGATCACGGCGCGCCACTGCGCCCGCGACACGGCGACGTTGATCCGGTTGCGGCTGAGCAGGAACTCCATCCCCCGCGGCACGTCCTCCGCCGACGACGCCGCGGTGGAGACCACCACGACCACCGCCTGCTGCCCCTGGTACCGGTCGACCGTGCCGACCCGCACGTCGGGGAACTCCGCAAGGGCCCGGCGAACAGCCCAGACCTGTGCGTTGTACGCGGCCACGACGACGACGTCGTCCTGCCGGAGCGGGCGGTCCACCCCGGCGGCGGGATCCCGCCATCGGCGCCCGAGCACGGCCCGAACCTGGGCGACCACCTCCGCGGCCTCCTCCACGGAAACCACCGAGTTGCCCCGGTGCGCCACCAGCACGCAGCCCACCCCGGGCGCGACGCCCGCCAGGGATCGCCGCGCCGCGAGGTCCACCGATGCGAGCCGGCCCTCGTAGGCGAGCCGAGAGACGGCGGCGCACAGCTCCGGGTGCATCCGCCAGCTCAGCGCCAGGAAGTAGCCCAGCTCTTCGGGGAGCGTGTCGCGGCCGTCCGTCAGCCAGCCGAGCGCCGAGCTGTCCACCGGCTCCGGGTGCTGCCCCTGGGTCACCTGGGGGAGCTGCTGCGGATCGCCCAGCAGCAGCAGGTTCCGCGCCGCGCAGGAGACCGCGATCGTGTCGGCCAGCGCGTACTGGCCGGCCTCGTCGATCACCAGCAGATCCACCGGCGCGGGCACCCGCGCGGGGTGCGTGAAGTCCCAGGTGGTGCCGCCGAGCACCCGGCCCCCGGGTGCGGCCAGGAACTCCGCGGAGGCGCCGTCGCCGGTCAGCCAGGTCCACGGAACAGCGGCGGTCTCCTGGGGCCGCTTGGCGATCCGGTCGGCCGGCACACCGGCGGCCGCGACCTCGCGGAGCATGTTCTCCACCACGGCGTGCGACTGGGCCACCACGCCGACCCGCCAGCCGCGCTCGACGAGGGCCGCGATCACCCGCGCGCCGACATACGTCTTGCCGGTGCCCGGCGGCCCCTGGACCGCCAGGTACGAGCCCCGCAGGCCCTCGGTCGCGGCGGTGATCGCGGCGGCGTAGTCCGCGTCGACGACGGCGGGGAGGCTCCCTGTAGGCGGGCGGCGTCGGAGCAGGTCGAGCGCTGGGTGATCCGGGAGCCCGGCGCCGGAATCCAGCCGGGCGAGCACGCTCTCGGCGAGGCGCCTCACGGCGGCCGCGATCCGCTCCGTCCCCGGCGGCCTGCCCGGCGCGACGGCCATCGGCGCTCCTTCATGCGGGGCGTCGTCGGCCCCCAGGCGCTCGGAGACCACCAGCACGTCGCGGCCGTCGTCGTCGATCAGAGCTTCGATGATCTCCGCCCTCTCGGTCCACCCCCGTCGGCCGTTGATGGAGGTGGCCGCCGACCGGGGGATCGGCTCGTCGTATAGCAGGCACGCCCGGGTCCCCGCGCTCAACGCACTCCCCGGATCGAGGCGGCCGACGAGCCGGAGCACCCGCCGCCGGGTCCGGGCGCGCGCGGGCAGGTGCCACGGCTCGCTCACCACGGCCTGCTCGACCAGGAACGTGTTGCGCCGATCCGTCCACTCGGCGGGCTCGCTGATCAGCCGGTCGAAGTGGGCCCACCAGAACGGCTTGGCCTCGCGCCAGTGGTAGCCGAGCGCGGCCGCCAGCAACGCGACCGCCTGGTGATCCGCGTCGCGGGGCGCGCCGCCCGCATGGGCGAACAGCCGCTCCGCGAGCTCGTCGCGTCCGGGGGCGATCCCGCTCGCCGCAGCCTCCGCCGCCGCTGCCTCGGCCGCCCGGCCGCGCGGTGCCACGCCGACCTCGGCCGCCCGGCCGCGCGGTGCCACGCCGACCTCGGCCGCCCGGCCGCGCGGTGCCACGCCGACCTCGGCCGCCCGCGCCACGAGCCAGTCGCGCAGCCGCAGCGTGGACAGGCAGTCATACGCGTTGTAGTCGGCGATCTGCGCCAGCCGGGCGGTCCACTCGTCGAGTCGCCCCGCGTCCCGGAGGGCGCACGCCTCGGCGTACTCGATCACGGACTCCCCCGCGGTCTGCACGTCCCCGGACCGTGCGACGTCCATGTAGAGCGGCTCAAGGCTCTTCAGCGAGTAGCTGCGGCTCCCCGCCCGCAGGCATGCCCGCACCGCGGCGTACAGGTCGACCAGCACGCCGTCGCGAAGCAGCCCATCGACCTGCTCCTCGCCCACCCCGTACCGGCCGGCGAGCCGGAGCAGCGCCGTCTTCTCGTAGGCCGCGTAGTGGTAGATGTGCATCCCCGGGTGGATGGCCCGGCGCTCGGCCACGTAGTCCAGGAACGCCACGAGCGCCGCCTGCTCCTGCTCGCGGTCGTGCGCCCAGAAGGTGCGGAACGTGCCGTCCGCCTCGACCACGCCGAACAGGTACTCCAGGCCCCAGCCGGCGCCGTCGCTCCACAGCGGGTCGCCCTCGAAGTCGAAGAACACGTCCCCGTCGTCGGGCGGGGGCAGTTGCCCGACGACGCCCGGCGCGAAGAGCTGGTACGGCAGGCCGCCCGAGACGCCGGCACCGTCGGGGAGGTCGCCCCCCGCCTCGTCGGCGAGCTGCAGCCGGGCCTGCGCCCGCAGCGTCGCGAGCGTCGCCGCGGCGATGCCCGGCACCTCCGCATCGCTCGCGGCCAGGTCGTCGATCGTGGCGATCCCGGCCGCCTGCAGCGCCGGCCGCTGGAGCGCCCTCAGCCCGGCCACGAGCAGCACGTCCCGCGCCGCCTCGATCTCGGGGCCGCAGACGTCGCACCGGCCGCACGCGCGGTACCGCGGATCGCCCCAGGCCACCGGCCCCGGCTCGGCGCAGTGCTCGTCGATGATCTCCTGGAGCCGGGCCCGGTACTTCCGGTACACGGGCACCAGCTCGCCGACCCGGTGCTCGGAGATCGTGCCGTCCCCGAGGAGCAAAGACACATGTTGTGTGATCGGGATCCCTGCCGCGACGATCTGATCGGCGTAGGCCGCGAGCTGGAGCAGTGCGGTGACCTTCGCCCGGCGGGCCAGCTTGGCGTCCTGCACCGAGTAGCGGCCGTCCTCGCGGACCACGAAGTCCGCCCAGCCGGTGAACCGGCCGTCGAAGAACCCGGCCTGGAACACCACGTCGGCGCCGGTGCGCAGCACCGAGATGGTCTCCGCGTGCTTCGAGGCCAGCGTGGCGCGGTCGTGACCGCCCCGCGGCGGCCGGGCGATCTCCGCGACGCCGCGGCCCGTGGTCGGGTCCCAGGGCCCGAAGCGCTCCCGCATCCGGTCCAGGATCTGCGCCTCGTGCCGGTCACCGAGGCGGGCGGCACGCTCCCGCATCGCATCCACGGGCAGGATCAGCTCCGTGCGCCCGAGCTTCGCGTCCAGGCGGCGCAGCAGGTCGAACTCGCACGACGAGGCGATGGTCAGGTCGCTGGGGCTGTAGACCACCACGCCGTCGGCCAGGAGCATGCCCCGAGCGTAGGGGTGAGGTGCGACGGAGCGGCCGGTGCGTCAGCTCCGCGGGGCACCCGGCCGCCTTCCCTTCGGCGCGTCTTCGGCGCCGCACCCGGCGCAGCGGGGGGCGCCTCCGGCTCGCCGCTCGTGCCACCCGCCACGGACGAGATCAGCTCGGCCAGGTCCAGCCCGGTGAGCTGCTTGATGATCCCCTGCCCCTCCCCAGCACCGACGCGACGGACTTGGTGAGCGAGGACGCGCCGTCGGTCGAGATCACCGTCATGTTCGCGATGTTGCCGATCGGCTCGGCGGCCGCCCGGACGATCTCCGGCAGCCGGGAGATGACCTCCTGCGCGATGGCGGCCTGGCCGTACTTCTTCAGTGCCATCGCCTTCGCGTCGGTGGCGGCGGCCTCGGCGTCCTGGATCGCCGCTGACTTGTTCGCCAGCGCGATCGTGGTCCGCTTGTGCGCGTCGGCCTCCGTGGCGGCGTTGGCGGCGTCACGCTCGGCGGTTGCCTGCTGCACGGCGGCTTAGGCGGGCCGCCTCGGCGGGGTTCCGTCGGCAGTCCGTTGGCCGTGACGATCGCGCCGATCGCGCCGAAGGCGACGCCGCCGGCACCGAGCGACGTGCCGGGCAGGGCTCCGTCGCCCGTCTGGCCGCACCCTACCGGTGCGCCGACCCGTGCGGGGCCGATTGCCCGCACGGTGGGCCTAGGGTGGCACGATGTCGCGTCGCGCTCGGCTGGTCCTCGCCCCGCTCGCGGGCGCCGCCGCCGGCGTCGTCGTCGCGGCCGTCGTCATCGGTGTGGTCCTGCTGATGGTCAGGGTGTTCCCACCGGACCCCGATGGCTGGCGGGATCTCGGCCTGATCGTGGTCGGGATGTTCGTCGCCGTGGCCGTGGGCGTGCTGGTCTGGGTGGGCGGGCTGGCCTGGGCGGCGCGTCGCGTGTTCGAACCGGGGCGCCGGCTGGGCGCGGTGATCGCAACCGTCACCGTCGTGTTCGTACTAGTCCTGGTCGCCGCCCTGGCCGCCGCGCGGACCCTCGAGGTGCCGGTGATCTGGTTCGTCGTCCCGGCCGTGCTGGTGGTCCCCAGCGTGGTGTTCCCGCTCTGGGACCGCCGCCGGGCGGTCAGCCCCTGAGCGCGGCGCTCAGCTTCATCCGCCCACC
>CAYGGX010000027.1:4407-14547 GCA_964349585.1 uncultured Actinotalea sp. | reverse complement strand
GTCAGCCCCTGAGCGCGGCGCTCAGCTTCATCCGCCCACCGGTGTGCAGCACGCCACGCTGGTAGACCCGCCCGGCGACCCAGACCAGCACGGGCACGGTCAGGAGCGCGATGCCCATCGCCGAGGCCATCTCCGCCCCCGTGACCGATCCGAACGCGTTGCGCACGGGCATCATGAACGGCGAGAAGATCGGGACCTGGGAGAGCACGCGCACCACGGCCCCGTCGGGATCGTTCGGCACCATGAACAGCGTCACGTAGAACGGCGCGAGGAGCAGGAAGGTCAGCGGCGTGGTCACCGAGCCGATCTCCTCCTGCCGGGACACCAGAGCGGCGAACCCGCCGAAGAGCAGCGCGAAGATGGCGTACCCGATCAGGAACCAGGCGACGAGCAGGGCCAGGGTCGTGCCGAGGTTCACCTCGATGTCGTCGGCCAGCCCCAGGGCGGTGAGCGAACCGACGGCGGCGCCACCGAGGACCGCAACCTGGAAGAGCCCGTAGACCCCGACTCCGAGCACCTTCCCGGCGAGCAGCTGCGACGGCTTGATGGTGGCGAGCAGGATCTCCACGACCCGCGAGGTCTTCTCCTCCACCACTCCCATCGCGATCATCGCGCCGGAGCTGATCAGGGAGATCAGCAGCAGGGTGATGGCAATCATGGAGATCCCGTAGGCGGGACCGTCCATCCCCTCGGACGGCGTCCTCAGGCTCGCCAACTCCGGCGACGCGGCAGCCATCGCCGCCGCGAACGCGTCGGGGTCCCCGCCCAGCTCACCGATGTGGTCGGCGATCACGTACGACTGGACGGCCTGGCTGACCACCGAGAGCGTGCGCTGGTCCGCACGTTCCGCTACGAGCATGTCGGGCGAGGCCGGCGATCCGGAGAGGAACGCGTCGAGCGCCTCGTCCCCCTCTGCCTCCAGGGCCGCCGCGGCGTCGTCGTCGGCGACCGTGGAAAGCGTCAGCTCGACCTCCTGCTGGGCTGCCGCCGCATCCAGGTGCGGACCGAGCGCGGCGGTGTCCTGGTCGACCCCGATGGTGCTGGTGGGGGTCTCGGAGTCGCGGCCGGAGAAGTAGTCGATCGCCACCGCTCCGCCGACGATGATCGCGAGCATCACCGCCATCGAGATGATGTTCGACCTGGTCAGCATGCGGGTCTTGATCTCGCGCCGGGCGATCATCCACACGGGGTTCATCGGCGGGCCTCCTCGAGCGCGTCGGTGTCCGCCGAGACCACGTCGCGGAACAGGTCGACGAGGTGGGGCCGGAACGGGGAGAACTGACGCACGGTCCCGAGGTCGAGGGCGCGCCGGAGCACCTGCTGCTCGACGCCCGGCGGCGCGTTCTCGCGGGCCGCGACGGTCAGCACACCACCTGCGATCGTCGCCGTCACGCCCGGGATGCCCCCTACCTGCGCAACCAGCACCGCCGGATCCGCGTCGACCTCCAGCGTCCACGTCGGCGAGTCGGTGACCCGGAGCTCGTCGATCGTGCCGAGGGCCTGCATCCGGCCGGACTGGATGATGCCCACCCGGTCGCACAGCCGCTCGACGAGGTCGAGCTGGTGGGAGGAGAAGATGACCGGCACGCCGTCCGCGGCCCGCTCGCGCAGCACACCACTCATGACGTCAACCGCGACGGGGTCCAGCCCGGAGAACGGCTCGTCGAGCACCAGCACCTTCGGGTTGTGCACGAGGGCCGCCGCGAGCTGCACCCGCTGCTGGTTACCCAGCGAGAGCTTCTGCACGTGGTCCCCGCGACGCGCCCCGACGCCGAGCCGGTCGGTCCAGTGCACCACGGCCTCATCCGCCTCGGCACCGCTCATCCCGTGCAGCCCGGCGAGGAACGCCAGCTGCTCGCCGACCTTCATCTTTGGGTAGAGGCCGCGCTCCTCGGGCATGTAGCCGACGGTCCGTCGCAGGTCCAGGTCGAGCTCGGCGCCGTCCCACCGGACGGTGCCGGAGTCGGCGGCGAGCACCCCGAGCATGATCCGCATCGCCGTGGTCTTGCCGGCTCCGTTCGAGCCCACGAACCCGAAGATCTCGCCCGCCCGAACGTCGAAGGACAGATCGATCAGCGCCCGCAACGATCCGTAGGACTTGTTGAGTTGGTCGATCTCCAGCATGCTCACGCTGGGAACCGTACCCTCCCGGTCAAGGTCGAGGATCGGTCGCAGGTCGCGCCCGCGGCGCCCCGAACTGCGACCTTCGGAGTACCCCGCCTGGGCCTGGCCGGGCGTCAGCCGCCGAGCACCCAGCCGTCCTCGCCGGCGAGCGCCAACGCCTCCTCGGGCCCCCACGACCCGGGCTCGTACGGCAACACCCCCGGCCGCTCGTCGCCGAGTAGCGGCGCGAACGCGGCCCACGCGGACTCGAGCCCGGCCGCGGTGGTGAACAGAGTCCGGTCGGCGTGCAGCACGTCATCCAGGAGCGACGCGTACGGGGAAAGCCGCTCTCCGACGTCGTCCAGCTCCAGCCGCGCCGTCCCGACGCCGAGCGCCAGGTCCGGACCCGGCTGCTTCACGGCCGCGGTCACCTCGATCGCCTCCTCACCCGCGAGGGAGAGCGAGATCCGCCCGGCCGGGACGCGCTCCCCGTAGAGGCGCTCGGGCACCCGGCGGAGCACCAGCGACACCCGCATCTCGGACACCGCCATCCGCTTGCCGGTGCGCAGCAGGAATGGCACGCCCCGCCACCGGTCGTTGTCGATCCAAAGCCGGGCGGCGACGAAGGTGTCCGTCTCGGAGTCGTCCGCGATCCCCTCGATCTCGCGATACCCCTCGAACTGGCCGAGGACGACGTCGTCGGGGTCCAGGGCACGAAACTCCCCAAGGGCGGCCTCGCGCGCCGCGACGAGCTCATCCGCGTCGAGGTTCCGCGGGGGCTCCATCGCCACCTGCGCCGCGACCTGGAACAGGTGGGAGACCACCATGTCGAGGGCGGCTCCGGTCGAGTCGTAGAACTCGGCCCGGTCCGCGACGTCCAGGTCCTCGGGCACGTCGATCTGCACCTGCGCGATGTGGTGGCGGTCCCAGACGCTGCCGAACAGCTCGTTGGCGAACCGCAGGACGTGCAGGTTCTGCACCGCCTCCTTGCCGAGGAAATGATCGATCCGGAACACCTGTTCCTCCTCGAGGACCTCGTGCACCACCGCATCGAGCTCGCGGAACGACTCGGGTGACGTCCCGTAGGGCTTCTCGAACACCACCCGGACGGTCTCCGGGCGCCCGTCCGGCCCGCGCGCGAGGCCGTGCTTGCCGAGGGCCCGCGTGATCGGGCCGAACGCCTGCGGCGGCACCGCCAGATAGTGCACGACGACGACGTCGTCCGGAGCGCCGCCAGCGGCCTCGGCCAGCGCGCGGCTCGTCTCCTTGAGAACGCCGGGCAGCGGGCCGGGCTCGTCCTCGCCCAGCTCGCCGGTGAACACGGCGTGCTTCGTCAGCGCGTCGACGTCGTCGGGCTTGCCGAACTCCTTGAGGGACTCCCGCACCACGCCGTCGTAGTCCTCGGTCCCCTGCACGCCGCGCCCGGTGCCGATGAGCGCCCAGTGCTCCGGGAGCAGCCCCCGGCGGTGCAGGACAGCGAGTGAAGGAATGACCATGCGCCGGGCCAGGTCGCCGCGGCCGCCGTGCAGCACGATCACCATCGGCGCACTTCTCGAGGACGTGGGTTCGGAGCTCATCGTTCGACGCTACGACGCCGGCGTCCCCTGCGCCTGGCGGAGGTCCCCACCAGCACTTCTCGCGGGTATCCGGGCGTTCGAGTCCCGGATCGCCGCGAAACCCGGCGAGTGCGGCGGCGCTCCTTGACCGCCGCCACGCCCGGGCAAAGGATGGGGTCGCCCGCCGGAACGAGGAGACATGACGCCAGCCATTCGCACCGAGGGGCTGGTCAAGGACTACGGCACGGTCCGGGCGCTCGACGGGCTCGACCTCGAGGTGAACCACGGCGAGGTCTTCGGGTTCCTCGGACCCAACGGCGCGGGCAAGTCGACGACCATCCGCCTGCTGCTCGACATGCTCCGCCCCACCTCCGGCACCGTGGAGGTGCTCGGGGAGCGCCCTCGCGAGGGTGGCCCGCCGTTGCGCGCCCGGATCGGTTACCTGCCGGGCGAGCTCGGCCTGCCGAGCCGCAAGACGGCGGGGGAGTACCTGCGCTACCTTGCCCGGTTGCGCGGCGGCCGCGGGGCCGACCGCATTGACGAGCTTGCCGCCCGATTCGGCCTGGAGCTGCACCGCCCGCTGCGCGCACTGTCCAAGGGCAACAAGCAGAAGGTCACGATCGTGCAGGCGTTCATGCACGACCCGGAGCTGCTGGTGCTGGACGAGCCGACGTCGAGCCTCGATCCGCTGCTGCAGATGGAGTTCCGGCGCCTGGTCGACGAGGCGCGGGACCGCGGCGCGACGGTGTTCCTGTCCTCGCACGTGCTAGCCGAGGTCGAGGAGATCGCGGAACGCGTGGCCATCATCCGCGCCGGCAAGGTCGTCGACGTGGACGACGTGCGGGCCCTGCGCGAGCGGGCCGGCCAGAACGTCCTGCTGCGGTTCGCGGACCCCGTCGACGCCGCCGACTTCACCGGGGTGCCCGGCCTGACCGACGTGCTGGTCGACGGTGCCACGCTCACCTGCCGGCTGCACGGGACGCCGGCCCCGCTGCTGGCGGTCGCGGCTCGGCACGAGGTGGTGCGCTGGCAGGCCCAGGACCGGGACCTGGAGGAGCTGTTCATGGACTTCTACCGGGACCCGCAATGAACCTCGGCGTCGTCGCGGTCGGCGTGCTGCGCGACCAGCGTCGGTCGGTTGGCTGGTGGTCGCTGTCGGTGGCCGCGGTGGCGGCGATGTACACGTCCTTCTACCCGTCGATCGGCGCGGCGCAGTTCGAGGTGATGCTCGACGCGATGCCGGCGTTCGTCCAGGCGATGGGGTTCGACGCGATGACCTCGGCCGCCGGGTACATCAACATGACCGTGTTCTCGCTGCTCGGTGTCGTTCTGCTGCTCACCTTCGCGATCGGCTCGGGCGCGCGGCTGATCGCCGGGGACGAGGAGTCGGGCGTCCTGGAGCTGGACCTTGCGGCGCCGGTCAGCCGGGTCCGCATCTACGTCGAGCGCCTCGCGGTGCTGTGGCTCACCGTCGCGGCGCTGGTGGCCGGCATCGCCGCCGTCCTGCTGCTGCTGTCCGCGGTGCTCGATCTGGACCTCGCGCTCGCGAGGGTCGCGGCCGCCGGGGTCAGCCTGGTGGTGTTCGCGGGCACGCTCGGCACGCTGGCGTTCGGGGTGGGCGCGGCGACCGGACGTCGCGCCCACGGCCTCGGGGCGGCGTCGGGGCTCGCCGTGCTGGCTTACCTGTTCAGCTACCTCGGTCCGCTGATCGACGCGCCCTGGATGGAGACCGTCTCGCCGTTCTCCTGGTACGTCGGCAACGACCCGCTGGTCAACGGGTTCGACCCGCGCGGGCTCGCCCAGCTCGCGGCGGTCGCCGCGGTCGGCGCGGTCGGCGGCATGTGGCGGTACCGCGACCGCGACCTGATGGTGTAGTTCACCCGATCGCCTGATCAACAACCCCACCGGTGGCAGCCGATATCACTGGCATGAAGCTGACCGATGAGGGCACGTCCGCACTGGCGGTCGTGCACGGCCGGCACCCGATGCGCGGGTACCCCGTCACGTGGCACCTCACGCCGGTCCGGGGCGGCCCCGGCAAGTCCGTGTCGTTCCTGGTGGAGCGGGCCGACGGCGACATCGACGACGAGGAAGCCTGGCGCTACGCCGTCAAGGACGCCGAGCTGGTCTCCCCCGCGGAGGCGCGCGAGCTCGTCCGGCGATTGACCGCTGACGAGTGACCATGGCGGCCACCCTGCGCATCCGCGTCCAGCTGCAGCGAGTGCGGCCGGTCGTCTGGCGGCGCATCGAGGCACCTGCCTCCATCACCCTCGACCGGCTGCACACGGTGGTGCACGTCGCGATGGGCTGGTCCGGCCTGGACGGCCACGAGTTCAGCGTCGGCCGTTCCAGCCGCGACCCCTGGCGCCGGGCGTTCGTCTCGCCCGCGGAGGCGCGCGTCGGCGGCGGCTCCCCGCGACCCGGACTCGAGCACCTGGAGCCCGCCCCGGACCTCGAGTCGGAGGTCCGGCTGGGCGAGGTGCTCCGCCGGCCGGGCGACGTGCTGCTCTACCGCTACGGCCTGGCCTGGGAGCACCGGCTGCGCCTGGAGCGAGTCCTTCAGGTCGAGTCTCGCCCTCGGTGTGTCGCGGGGCGACGGGCCGTGCCGGCCAACTACCTGCTGAACGGCTGGAACTACTCCGCCCTGGTGTCGACCGCGCACGCCCTCGCCAACGGTGCCGAGGACGACGACGCCGAAGGCTGGCTCGCCGGGCACTTCCCGGGCCTCAGCCCCGCCGAGGTGGTGGCGACGCTCGACGCCTTCGACGTCGAGCAGGCGGACGCGATGCTGGCGGCGCTCTAGCTCACTTCCACCAGAGCGACCAGCACTGCTCCTGGGGCCGCCACGCGTTGACCCGCGGCCGGATCTCGTCCGGCATCCATCGCGCGTCGTCCACCCCGAGGTCCAGCTGGATGTACTCCCACAGCTCGGCGCACTGGCAGCCCGGCTGATGATCCGGGCTCACGACCAGCTCCGGGCGGTCGTAGACGTAGATCCCCTCGGCCGTGATCCGCTCGTCGGTGCGCGCCGGGCCCACCAGGTAACCATGTGCCTCGATGACACCCGGGTGGGCGACCGCCGCCCGCAGCAGCGTGCCGAGCGTCGGCGCGTCGTCCTGCCGGTCGGCGAGCTGAACATCTGTCAGCACCTCGAGCAGCCGCGCCGCCGGCTCGGCCCCGAGGCCGTGGAAGTAGGCGAGGCTGTCGGGGCCGTTGGGCAGGACCGTGACGAACGGCCCGACGATGTCGGTCACCCCCGAGGTGACGGTCCACCCGCGGGGGCCCGAGTGGCCGGGTTCGGGGTCGCCTGCGTCGGTCAGGACGTCGAGGTAGCCCTGCGCAAGGTCGGTCAAGGACGTCTGCGTGGTAGTCATCCGTTCGGGCTGGGGGATGGGAGCGGGGGCTCCCGAACCCGAGATTGAGTTCGGCGACGTCGTCGCAGCAAACCCGCCTGCCCCGACGCAGCTCCGCCGATCTTCTCCCGACATCCGTCGGATTCCTAGGCCTTGATCGGGTGAACCCGGACCTTTCACCCGATGGGCGTCAGCACGAACACCGGAATCAGGCGATCGGTTCGCTTCTGGTAAGCCGCGTAGTCCGGCCAGACGGCGCAGGCCCGCTCCCACCACACATCCCGCTCGGCGCCGCTCGCCTCGCGCGCCAGGTACTCCCTGCGCACGGCCCCGTCGTGCAGCTCCACGCGGGGGTTCGCCTTGAGGTTGTGGTACCACACCGGGTGTTTGGGTGCGCCACCCATGGAGGCGACCACGGCGTACTCGCCGTCGTGCTCCACGCGCATGAGCGGGGTCTTGCGCAGCTTGCCCGTCCGCGCGCCGACCGAGGTGAGCACGATGATCGGCACCCCCCGGAGCGTGTTGGCGCTGGTGCCGCCGGAGCTCTCGTACACCTCGGCCTGGATGCGCGCGTGGTCGGACGGGCTCGGGGCGTAATCGCCGGACAGAGGCATGCTCCCCAGAACGGCCGCGCGTGGCGCCGCATTCCCTGCCCGACGACGACGTCGCGCGGCGGCCCGGGGTGCCGCCCTGGGTGCCCCGCGAAGGCGCAGGACCACCGGCACAGCGCAAGATCAACACGGTCTTGACCAGGACAAATACCCGGAGCGGGTGAAGTTCGGCCTTGGCTGGCAACCCGCGGACGGAGTCCCGGACGCCGTGCCCGTAAAGGGTGTATTCAGTACCCACGGCTTCCCCCCCAGCTGCCCCCGACTCATCGGTGGGGAACCCATGCGTACCAGCGCTGCGCCGCGCCGTCCGTTCCGTCGTCCCCTGGCCGCGACAGCGGTTCTCGCCCTGGTCCTCGTCGGACTGGGCGCAGGGCCTGCTGCGGCTGCGCCACTCGTGGGTGGCCCAACCTTCAGCGACCCCGTCACGCTGCCGGTGCCGACCCTGAACGGGATCTTCGAGGGCAGCAACGAGGAGTCGTCGAACACCCGCACCTCGTCCACGATGACGCCCCCGTACTGGTCGAACGTCGGGTGGTACTCCTTCACCCCGGACGTCTCCGGGACTCTCACGGTGGTCACCGCCGCGCAGACGGCCTCCTACGACACAACCCTGGAGGTGTGGACGGCCGCCGGCGGCTTCGTCGGGCAGAACGACGACTACGTCGGTCTCAACTCCCGGCTCGTCGTCGGTCTCCGCGCGGGTGTGCCTTACCGGCTCGGCCTCGGCTCGTGGGCGGGGACCGGCTACGCGGGGAACCCGGGCGTCGCGACGATGACTCTGGCGTTCACGTCGGCCGCCCCAGGAGCGCCGACCGACGTGCAGGCGGTCGCGGACCACAGGTCGGCGCACGTCAGCTGGGACGAACCAGACCCGTTCGCCACCTCGTTCACCGTCTGGTGCACGCCTGAGGGTGGCGCGGAGTTCGGGTGCGGGCAGACCACTGCCGCCACTGGTCAGTCTCCGGCAACGGAGACGACCATTACCGACCTGACCAACGGCGTGACCTACGGTGTGCGGGTCACAGGGCACAACTCCGTCGGGTCGTCGGCGCCGTCGGCGACGGCGACGGTCACCCCCCGCGGTCCCGCGACGATCGAGATCGCGGTTGACCCGGCGGCACCGGTCAGCGGCGAACTGGTCAACGTCGCAGTGACCGTCACGTCTGCCGACGGGCCGGCCACCGGTACGGTCGACGTGGAGATCGGCGGCATGTCGTACCCCGGCGTCGCCCTCGTCAATGGTGTCGCTGCGGTCCAGGTGACTCTTGCGGTCGGCTCGTACACCGTTGCGGTCGCCTACTCCGGTAGCGCCGCCGTGACACCGGGCGCCGCAAGCACGACGCTGGATGTGGCCAAGCGGTCGCAGGTGGTCTCGTTCGCGCCCTTGCCGGCGAGCCCCGTCTACGGCGACGCGCCGGTGACCCTGTTTGGTTCGTCGTCGCAGAGCCTGCCGGTGACCTACTCGGCGTCGGGCGCCTGCACAGCGACGGGCGACCAGCTGTCGTTCACGGGTGTCGGGGAGTGCTCGGTGACCGCCTCGCAGGCCGGGACGAGCGAGGTGCACGCCGCATCGCAGACCCGGACCACGATGGTCGCGAAGCGCCCGCAAGCACTGGCTGTTTCGGGTTTGCCGCCGTTGATCGCCGGTAACGGTCAGTTCGCGGTGACCAGCTCGTCGAGCGTGGGTCTGCCGGTGACACTCGCGGCCTCGGGTGCGTGCACGGTGTTCGGTGGTGTGGTCACGGTCACCGACGTGGGCACCTGCACGCTCACCGCCACCCAGGCCGGCGACGCGGTGACCCTGCCGGGAACCGCCACGGTCACCGCCACGATCGCGGGCACACCCGCCACGGCGTCGCTGTGGATCGGGTTCGGCGTGGGTGACACCGCGCAGGGCTCCCCCGTGGTGGTCACCGGCTCAGGCCTGCGCCCCGGGATGGCGTTGACGCTGACGGTCTACTCCACGCCCACCCAGGTCGGGGCCACTTCGGCGTCGGCGCTCGGTTCGGCGGTCACCACCGGTGAGCTGCCCGCCCTGGAGGCCGGGGAACACCGTGTCGTGGCCCGGGGCACCGCGCTGGACGGCACCCGGGTGACCAAGGTGGTCCGGTTCGCCGTCGACGACGCCGGGATCGTTACCCGGATCGGGGCACCGGCCCCCCTCGCCGACTCCGGGATCCAGACCGCCCCAGCCCCACTTGCCCTGCTCTGGCTGGTCCTGGGCCTGTGCTTGATCGCCACCCGCCGCACCCTCCGGAGGCGCACCACCACCTGACGACGGCCGGCGGCGGAATGCCCGCCGCCCGGTGCGGGTTGTCCCCACATTGCGGGACACCACCCGGTCGAGGAGACGGCGATGACCCATCGACGCACGCTTGCCCGCGCTGCGGCACCGCTTGCGGTGGTGCTCGCCCTCGCCTTGGCCGGCTGCGCCGCTGCGGAGACTGCTGTCGAAGAGCCGACCGCCGAGGCACCTTCCCCCGACGCTCCAACCGCCGAGGCACCTGCCCCCGACGC
>CAYGGX010000027.1:0-4307 GCA_964349585.1 uncultured Actinotalea sp. | reverse complement strand
CCCCCGACGCTCCAACCGCCGAGGCACCTGCCCCCGACGCACCTATCGACGCCGCAGACTCGCCGCTCGCCTTCCCCGCCGTCGACATCGCCGGCCAGCCGGTCGACCTCGCCGAGCTCGCGGGCGAGCCGGTGGTGCTCTGGTTCTGGGCCCCGTGGTGCAGCATCTGCCGCGGTGAGGCCCCCTACGTCGCGGACGTCGCCGCCGACCTGGCCGGCGAGGTCACCTTCATCGGGGTGGCCGGCCTCGGCGAGCGCGCCGCCATGCAGGCCTTCGTCGCGGACACCGGAACAGGTTCCTTCCTCCACCTGTCGGACGACGACGGCTCGCTCTGGCAGCGCTTCGGCGTCACCTACCAGCCCGCGTACGCGTTCATAGGGGCCGACGGCTCGACCGACGTGCACGTCGGCGTGCTCCGCGACCTCGCCGAACGCGCGGAATCGCTGTAGTGGAGATCCTCGCGCTGGCCCTGGTCGCAGGGGGCGTCGCGGCGTTCAACCCGTGCGGCTTCGCGCTGCTCCCCGCGTACCTGACGATGCTCGTCACGCGCTCCGACGAGGGCTCGCCGATCGGCCGGGCGCTGCGGTTCACCTCCGGGATGACCCTCGGCTTCGTCGCGGTGTTCGGCACGTTCGGGCTGGTGATCGCGCCGCTGGCGCTCTCGATCGAGCGCTGGCTGCCGGTGCTCACGATCGTCGTCGGCGCGGTGCTGATCATTCTCGGCGGATGGCTTCTCGCGGGGCACACCCTCGCGCTGCCCGGGCTGCGCCGCGGCGGCCGTGCGCCGACCGGCTCCTGGTGGTCCCAGGTCGGCTACGGCATCACCTTCGCGCTGGTGAGCCTGTCGTGCACGATCGCGCCGTTCCTCGCGGTGACGGCCAGCGCGCTGCGCAGTGGCCCGGCGGTCACGGTCGCGGCGTACGTCACGTACGCGGTCGGGATGGGCGCCGTCGTCGGCGTTCTCGCCATCACCGCCACCACGACCACCTCCCTGCAGCGGCTCCGACGCGCGGCCCCCGTGATCTCGCGGCTCAGCGGCGCGCTCCTGGTCGTGGCCGGGCTCTACGTGGGCTGGTACGGCTGGTTCGAGCTGCGCATCCTCGCCGACGCGCGCACCCAAGACCCAATCATCGCGGCCGGGCTCGAGGTGCAGTCGTGGCTCACCCGCACCGTGGCCGGCCTGGGCGTCAGCGGCATCCTGGTGGCTGCGGCGATCGTGGCGGCGGTCGCGGCCGTCCTGGTTGTCCGACGACGTCGCCGCGCGTCCAGCGAGCCGCCATCGGAGAGCGTGCGCACGGAGTCGCCCAGCGGCAAGGTGTGACCATGTTCCGAAAGCTGCCGGAGAGCTCGGGTGCGGTCCTCGGCTACGCAGTGACGGGGCGCCTGACCGCCGACGAGGTCGCGCGGATGCAGGCCGACGCCCTGGCCGTCGTCGGCGAGACCAACTGGCACGAGTGGGCCGCCCGGCTCAGCAAGGTGATCGCCGAGGCGCGCTACTTCGGCGACGTCGACGAGGCCTGGGCCTGGCTGCGCGAGGGCAGCTTCGCCCGGTGAGCTACGGCACCACCCGGTCCAGCCAGTCGACGATCATCCCCCCGACGACGTCCGCCTGGTACATGTCGTTGTGCTCGCGGCCGTCGAGCACCTCGAGCGTGACCGGATGCCCCGCGCCCTCGAGGGCCTCGGCCATGCTCCGCGTGAACGAGGTCGGCAGCGAGTCCGCCGTCCCGTGCGCGAGCAGGAACGGCACCTCCGGACGCTCGTCCACCCACGTCGTCGGGTTGCCCTCGTGCCACAGCTCCCGGTCCTGGTGCTCGGGCACGCCGAACAGGTTCTCGGCCAGGTCACCGAGCCGCTCCACGTCGTAGGGGCCGGCCAGCCCGACCACGGCGTCGGCCGGGTGCTCCGGGTAAGGACACGCACCGGCATCGGGCCGAAGTGCCGCGAGCGCGACCAGGTGCGCGCCGGCGGAGTGCCCGACCAGCACCACCGGCACATCCGGAACCAGCTCGGCGGCGTAGGCGCCCGCGCACACCACGTCCTGGAGAGGCAGCGGATAGAACGCCGCAGTCTCCGCCGTGCGATACGCGACCTGCACCACCGAGTAACCCGCGGCGACGAACGCCTCGGCGAGCGGCCGGAACCCGGGCGGGTCCCACACCTGCGCCCACGCCCCGCCCGGCACGATCACGAC
The DNA here is from genome assembly GCA_964349585.1 of uncultured Actinotalea sp. Lineage (GTDB taxonomy): Bacteria > Actinomycetota > Actinomycetes > Actinomycetales > Cellulomonadaceae > Actinotalea. Next base: position 2,113 of record CAYGGX010000027.1, on the reverse strand, counting down.
GACGGCGCGCGCGTCGTCCACGAGGTCGACGGTCGCCGACAGCCCGGGCAGGTACTCCTCCGGGCCGGGACTGCCCGGGGCCTCCGCGGTGGGCTCCTCCGGGGAGCAGGACGCGAGGGCCAGGCAGGCCAGCGCGGCAACGATCGCACGGCGGTTCATGGCGCTGATCATGCGCCTCCACGCTCGGGAACGTGGTCCGGATCTGTCACGAATTCGTGACGATTCGCTCGCTTGTGGCAAACCGCTCCCGTGAACGTCCCGGCCCCGACGATCTTGGGCAGCACGGCGGTGAGCCCATCGGACTACTCGCGCGTCCGGGAGCGTTGTCCCGACATGAACCTCGACGACATCCCGCTCACCACGCTGACCGGCGAAGCCACGACGCTCGCGGCCTACCCGGGGGCGCGCCTGATCGTGAACGTCGCCTCGCGCTGCGGCCACACGCCGCAGTACGCAGCGCTCGAAGAGCTCCACCGCCGGTACCGCGACCGCGGTTTCACCGTGATCGGCTTCCCGAGCAACCAGTTCCTGCAGGAGCTCTCCTCCGCAGACGCGATCGCGGAGTTCTGCAGCACCACCTACGGCGTGACATTCCCGCTGATGGCGAAGACCCGCGTCAACGGGCGCTCGGCGCACCCGCTGTTCCGCGAGCTGACCACCGTCCCGGACGCCGACGGCGTCGCGGGCAAGGTCGCCTGGAACTTCGAGAAGTTCCTGGTCACCGATCGCGTCCACCGGTTCCGGACCAAGGTGCAGCCCGACAACCCCGCGATCGTCGACCTGATAGAGGCTCACCTGCGCAAGGCCGAGCAGTTCGCCGACACATAAGAGTCATGATGCGAATCTCGATCGCCGCCGTCGCGTTGCTGCTGCTCGCCGGCTGCCAGAGCCTCGACCGCGGAGGCTACGGCCTGCCCGACGACGACCCGCCCGGTGGCCCCGCCGACCCGCCCGCCGAGGCGGGCGCCCCGGTGCTCCAGATCGACGTGAGCGGCGGGTTCGTGCTGATCGGTTGGGACTTCGCAGCCGTGCCGCAGCTAACGGTCTACGCGGACGGGCGGGCGATCGTGCACGGTCCGCAGATCCTGATCTACCCGGGGCCGGCGCTGCCGAACCTCCAGGTGAGCACCGCCGACGTCGACGCGCTGGTCGCGGCCGCCCGCGACGCGGGGCTGCTGGAGGTCCCGGACTACGGCCAGCCGATGATCGCCGACCTCCCCACGACCTTCGTCACGCTCACCCTGAACGGCCAGACCTACCGTCACGCGGCCAACGCGCTGGACATCGAAGCACCCTCAGCGGCGGATCTCGGGATAACCGACGAGCAGATGGCCGCCCGGACCGCGCTCGCAGACTTCGTGGCCGCCGCGCAGGATCTCGTCTCCCCGGACAGCGAACCCCTGCCGATCGAGGCCTTCGGAGTCTTCGCGTGGCCGGCGTCCGAGGCCGTGGACCCCGAGTTCGAGCCCCAGGTTCTCCCGTGGCCGCTCGACCTGGCGCTCGCGGACGCGACGGAGTGCACGCTGGTCGAGGGCGCCGATGCCGAGGCCCTCCTGGACACCCTGGTCGACGCGAACCAGCGAACTCAGTTCACGCACGACGGCGTCACCTATGACGTCTTCTTCCGCCCGCTCCTTCCGCACGAGAGCGACTGCACGGACCTGTAGGCGCCCCGCTACCGTGCGGTGTGCCCTCGTATCGCATCCGCATGGTCGTCGGCATGCTGCACCGCGGGGTCGACCCGGAGCGCGTGTTGCCGGCCGCGATGGATGCGGCGCGCGACCGCACCGCTGTTGAGGGCGGCGAGGTAGCCGTCGTCCGCGGCGTCCCGCAGCTCACCGTCCGCTTCGAGGCGCCCGACGACGTCACGGCCGCCGCGGTCGGTCAGGCGGTGGTCGCGCGCACCGACGAGCTGGTGGACGTCGAGGGCCACCGGGTCACGCGCCGCTACGGCGCGCGCTGGTACCCGATGAGGCATCGCTGAGCGCGGTCAGATCGCGAGGGCGAGCTGCTCGGTGCGGCGCGCGCGCGCGTCGCCCGGCCCGGGTGGCGCCCCGCCGGGTGGCGCCCCGCCGGGTGGCGCTCCGCCGGGTGGCGCTCCGCCGGGTGGCGC
>CAYGGX010000026.1:19626-28910 GCA_964349585.1 uncultured Actinotalea sp. | reverse complement strand
GTGTCCCTCAGGCCGGCGACCGCGTCGCGCAGCACCCCGGCCTGGGCGGGGGGGAGGTCGGGCCGGTCGGCGGCGCGCTCGAGCAGGGCGGCGCCCTCGGCGAGCATCAGCTCGACGTCGACCCCCGCGTCCACCTTGATCGGGGCGTCATGGCTCCAGGTGCCGAACGGGTCTGACCAGGCCTCGACGCGCAGCCCCCAGCGGCCGGTCCGGTCCGGGATCAGGTCGGCACGGTAGGTGTCCAGGCCCGGGTTCACCACGTCCATCCGGACCCGCGGGCCGTCCGACCCGTCCGGGTCGATCAGCACTGCGGTGGCGGCGACGGCGTCGTGCCCCTCTCGGAAGACGGTTGCGGTGATCTCGATCGCCTCGCCGACCACGGCCTTTGCGGGCCAACGCCCGCACTCCACCACCGGCGCCACGTCGATCACGGGGATCCGGCCGACGGACGACTTCGCCCGGACGCGGCGGGCTGAGCGGGGGGCGGGCGGCGTTCGCGGTGGGGGAGTCGTGGACGGCGTCACACCTGAGAACCTACCTAGCCCATCGTGCCGAGGGCATCTGCGTGGCTCGGAGCCCGGCGCGTGTCACGGCGGCCGATGTGACGTTTCCGACCCTCGGGAGGCCATTTTCTGCGCCTGACCTGGGGCGTCGTCGGGCGACCGGTGTAAGCGCTTGCATCGCGTGTGGAAACCGGGTGGCAAACCCCGTACTCTCCCGGGCGTGAGAGCCATCCGCCGTTTCACCGTCCGCACCGTGCTGCCCGCGCAGCTCGCGAACCTCGACGAGCTCGCCCACAACCTGCGCTGGTCGTGGCACGTTCCGACGCGGAACCTCTTCGCGGGCATCGACCCGGCCCTTTGGCAGGAGGTGAACGGGGATCCCGTCGCGCTGCTCGGAGCCCTCGGTCCGGAACGGCTGGCGATCCTGGCCGACGACGCCGCCTTCGTCGAGCGCGTGGGTCAGGCCACCGACGACCTGCACCGCTACCTGAGCGAGCCGCGCTGGTACCAGCACGCCGACTCCGAGGCGGACCCGCTGCCCGCGGCGATCGCGTACTTCTCGCCCGAGTTCGGGATCACGTCGGTGCTGCCGCAGTACTCCGGAGGGCTGGGGATCCTGGCGGGCGACCATCTGAAGAGCGCGTCGGACCTGGGCGTGCCGATCGTCGGCGTCGGCCTGCTGTACGGCGCGGGCTACTTCAAGCAGTCCCTGAGCCGCGACGGCTGGCAGGTCGAGACGTACCCGGTGATCGATCCGGACGGGCTCCCCCTGACGATGCTCCGGGAGGACGACGGCACGCCGTGCCGGGTCACCCTCGACCTGCCCGGCGGACGGACCCTGCACGCGTCGATCTGGAAGGCGGACGTCGGCCGCGTGCCGCTGCTCCTCCTCGACTCGAACGTGCCGGACAACGACGACCTGGCCAGGAAGGTCACCGACCGGCTGTACGGGGGCGGCGGTGACCACCGGCTGCAGCAGGAGCTTCTGCTGGGCATCGGCGGTGTGCGCGCCCTGCGGGTCTGGTCCCGGCTGACCGGCGCGCCGCGGCCGGAGGTCTACCACACGAACGAGGGGCACGCCGGGTTCCTCGGGCTGGAGCGGATCCGAGAGCTCGTGGCCGAGGAGGGCCTGGAGTTCGACGAGGCGCTCGAGGCCGTCCGTGCGGCCACCGTCTTCACCACCCACACCCCCGTGCCGGCCGGGATCGACCGGTTCGACGCCGCGCTGGTCGCCCAGTACTTCGACGCCGCCAACGGGCTGGAGGCCGTCCCGGTCGAGCGCGTGCTGGCGCTCGGCGCCGAGGAGTACGAGGGGGGCGACCCGACCCTGTTCAACATGGCGGTCATGGGCCTGCGCCTCGGTGGCAGCGCGAACGGCGTGTCCCGGCTGCACGGCGAGGTCTCCCGCGGGATGTTCAGCGGGCTGTGGCCCGACTTCGACCCGGCGGAGGTGCCGATCACCTCGATCACGAACGGCGTGCACTCCCCGACCTGGGTGGCACCACGGCTGCTCGATCTAGCGGCGGAGCGATTCGGTGACGAGCTGGGCGGGGGACCGGGCTGGCTGACCGACGGCGTCACGGACACCGAGCTCTGGGCGCTGCGTCGCACGCTGCGGACCCAGCTCGTCACGGACGCCCGCCGGCGGGTCCGCGAGGCGTGGATCAAGCGAGGCGCCAGCCCCGCGGAGCTCGGCTGGGTCGACGACGTCCTCGACCCCGACGTGCTCACCATCGGCTTCGCGCGCCGGGTACCGACGTACAAGCGGCTCACCCTGATGCTGCGCGACCCGGAGCGGCTGCGGAGCCTGCTGCTGCACCCCGAGCGCCCGATCCAGATCATCGTGGCGGGCAAGTCGCACCCGGCCGACGATCAGGGCAAGCGCCTGATCCAGCACCTGGTGCGGTTCACGGACGATCCCGAGGTGCGTCGGCGCATCGTCTTCCTGCCCAACTACGACATCGGGATGGCCCTGGAGCTGTACCCGGGTTGCGACGTGTGGCTCAACAACCCGCTGCGCCCCCTCGAGGCGTCCGGCACGTCCGGGATGAAGGCGGCGCTCAACGGCGGGCTCAACCTGTCCATCCTCGACGGCTGGTGGGACGAGTGGTTCGACGGCGACAACGGCTGGGCGATCCCGACGGCGGACGGCGTCGAGGACACCGACCGCCGCGACGACCTCGAGGCCGCGGCGCTCTACGACCTGGTGGAGAACCAGGTGGCCGCGCGGTTCTACGACACCGACGACCAGGGTCTGCCGACCAGGTGGCTGGAGATGGTCCGGCACACGCTCGCCACGCTCGGTCCCAAGGTGCAGGCGACCCGGATGGTGACGGAGTACGTCGAGCGGCTGTACACGCCGGCCGCGAAGGCGGGCCGCGCCCTGGACGGCCCCGGCTACCTGGCCGCGCGCCAGTTGGCCGCGTGGAAGGCGAGGGTTCGTGCGGCTTGGCCGGCGGTTCGCGTCGACCACGTGGAGTCGGTCGGCGTCGGCGAGGTCGCCCAGGTCGGCGACGTGCTCCAGGTGCGGGCGTACGTCTCGCTCGGTGAGCTCAGCCCGGAGGACGTCGAGGTCCAGGTGGTGCACGGGCGAGTCTCCGAGGCGGACGAGCTGAGCGACGTGCGGCTCGCCGAGCTGGACTGGGCGGAGGCCTACGAGGCCGGCCGGCACGCGTTCTCCGGCGACGTGAAGCTCGATTCGACGGGTCCGTTCGGCTACACGGTCAGGCTGATCCCCAAGCACCCGCTGCTGGCCTCGAGCGCGGACACCGGCCTGGTCGCCAACGCCCGCTGAGCCCCGCCCGATCAGGCGGTGTAGACCCGCATCGAGAGGGGCTCGACGACCACCCGGCTCCCGGCCGGGCACTCCCGCTCGTCGCCGTTCGCGCCCACCGCGTCCGGGTGCTCCGCGACGCTGTCCCACGCCAGGTGCCAGACGGCGTCGTCGGGCAGGTCCGGCAGGACCATCTCGGCGGGGTCAAGCGCACCGTTGATCGTCAGCAGCACGGCCGAGGAGTCGGGCGCCGTCCGGATCATCTGCAGAGCGCGCACCGCTGGGTCGTGCCACAGCGCGTGGTCCAGCGCCTCGCCGGCGGCGGTCCGCCAGTCCAGGTCGGGGCGGGAGTCGGCGTGCCGAGGGTCGGCGGCTCCGACGAAGAATTGCTCCGCGCGCAGCGCCGGGTGCTCGCGCCGGAGCCGCAGCAGGTGCCGGGTCGTCGCCAGCAGGTTCTCCCGGTCGGCGTCGAGATCCCAGTCCAGCCAGGAGATCTCGTTGTCCTGGCAGTAGGCGTTGTTGTTGCCCCGTTGGGTGCGGGCGATCTCGTCGCCCGCGGTCAACATCGGGGTACCGGCGGCGAGCAGGAGGGTGCCGAGCAGGTTGCGCATCGACCGGCGGCGCAGCGGAAGGATCTCCACCCCCACCGCCGGGTCCCGAATCGGCCCATCGATCCCGTGGCTCCAGGACCGGTTCGCGTCCGAACCGTCGCGATTGCCCTCGCCGTTCGCCTCGTTGTGCTTGTAGTCGTAGGCGACCAGGTCCGCGAGCGTGAAGCCGTCGTGGGCCGTCACGTAGTTGACCGAGGCGGCCGGTCCCCGCATCAGCGGCGGGTCGCTGTGCCCGAACAGGTCGACCGAGCCGGCGAGCCGGGTGGCGAGCTCGCGCACCCCGTGCCCGACCCGCCCGTGGGCCGCCGCGCCCGGGTCGGCGAGCCAGAAGGCGCGGGCCGCGTCCCGGAACCGGTCGTTCCACTCCGCCATCGGTGCCGGGAAGGCCCCGGTCCGCCAGCCGCCCGGGCCGAGGTCCCACGGCTCGGCGACCAGCTTGAGCGGACCGAGCGCCGGGTCGGTCTGCAGGGCGACCAGCAGCGGGTGCTGGGGCGTGAAGCCGGCGTCGTCCCGGCCGAGGGTGACCGCGAGGTCGAACCGGAACCCGTCGACGCCGACCTCGGCCCAGTAGCGCAACGAGTCCAGGGCCATCTGCACAACGCGCGGACGGCGGAAGTCGAGGGTGTTCCCGCAGCCGGTGAGGTCGGCGAACCGGGCGGGGGTGGCGCCGTCGTGCAGGTAGTAGACAGTGGGGTCCAGGCCCCGCCAGCTGAGCTGCGGGCCGTCGGTGCCGCCCTCGCAGGTGTGGTTGTACACCACGTCCAGCAGCACCTCTAGGCCGGCCTCGTGCAGCAGCCGCACCATGCCCTTGACCTCGGCCAGGACCGCCTGCGCTCCGGCCTGGCGGGCGGCGGCGGTGGCCAGGCGGGGCTCGGGCGCGAAGAACCCGAGGGTGTTGTAGCCCCAGTAGTTGCTCAGCCCGCGGTGCACCAGGTGCGGCTCGCTCGCGAACGCCTGGATCGGCAGCAGCTCGACCGTCGTCACGCCGAGCGACCGAAGGTGCTCGATGGTCGCCGGGTGGGCCAGGCCCGCGTAGGTACCCCGAAGCTCGGCGGGCACACCGGGCAGCCGCATCGTCAGGCCGCGGACGTGCGCCTCGTAGCTGACGGTGTCGACCCACGGCACGCTGGGTCGGGGAACCGGTGGGGCGTCGAAGCGTTCGTCGACGACGACGCCGTGCGGCACGTGCGCGCGGGAGTCCCGTTCGTCGATCCGGTGGTCGCCGAGCGTCCGGCCCGCTTCGTCCACGACGTGCCCGTAGACGACCGGGTCGAGCCGGATGCCGCCCGCGATGCCCCGCGCGTAGGGGTCGAGCAGCAGCTTTGCCGGGTTGTAGCGCAGGCCGGCGGCCGGGTCCCACCGCCCGTGCGCCCGGTACCCGTAACGCTGTCCGGGCCCGACGCCGGGCACGTGCGCCGACCAGACGCCGTGCACCGGGCCGCCCAGCGGTACGCGACGCTCGCGCCAGCCGTCGCCCGAACCGGGGTCCTCGTCGAGCAGGCAGAGCTCGACGGCGTCGGCGTGCGATGCGAGCACCGCCACCTCCACGCCGTCCCCGGATAGGTGCACGCCAAGGCGGTGCGGTCTCCGGGTGCTCATGGGGGTCCAGTGTGACGCACGGCCGTGCGTGCCGGACCGGGACCCGCGGGGTAGCCTTCCCCACGGTCCGGGTGAATTGACCCGGGCGGGAGAGGGAGCGCCGAGACTGATGAAGATCGTCGTGTGCGTCAAGCACGTGCCCGACCTGCTCGGGGATCGCGGGTTCGTCGACGGCCGCGTCGACCGGAGTCAGGGCGACAGCACGCTGAGCGAGCTGGACGAGCACGCCGTCGAGGCTGCACTGACCCTGGTCGAGGCAGCCGGGGGCGAGGTCACGGTGCTCACCGTCGGCCCGGCGGACGCGGCCGAAGCGGTACGGCGCGGCCTGCAGATGGGCGCAACGCACGCCGTGCACGTTCTCGACGACGCGATCGCCGGCTCGGACGTCTTCGGCACCGCCCTGGTGCTCGCCGCCGCGATCCGCCGGCTCGGGCAGGACGGCCCGATCGACCTGGTGCTCACGGGGATGGCCGCCCTGGACGGGCTGATGTCCGTGATCCCGAGCCTGCTCGCGGCGCACCTGGACCTGCCCCAGGCGACGCTGGCCGCCGAGCTCACTGTCACGGACGGCGTGGTCCGGGTACGCCGCGACCTGGACCATGCGGTCGAGGTCCTCGAGACGACCCTGCCGGCCCTGGTCAGCGTCACCGACCAGGCGAACGCGCCCCGGTACCCCTCGTTCCCCGGAATCATGGCCGCTCGCAAGATCCCGATCACCACGTGGTCACTGGCGGACCTCGGCGTCGACGAAGCCGCGGTCGGCGACGCCGGCGCGCGCACCCGGGTGCTCGAGGCCGTCCCGCGGCCACCCCGGGGGGACCGGGTGCTGATCACCGATGAGGGCGACGCCGGCGTGCGCCTGGCCGCCTACCTGGCCGACAACGAGCTGCTGTGAGGACGAGATGACGACCGGACCAGTGCTCGTGCTCGTCGACCACGCCGACGGGACCCCGCGTGGCTCCGCCCTGGAGCTGCTGACCGCCGCGCGTGGGCTCGGCGAGGCGCAGGCGGTCTGGGTCGGTGACCTGCCCGACGACGCCGCCGCCCGCCTCGGCGAGTTCGGCGCCGCCGTCGTGCACGTGGTTCCCTGCGGGCCCGACGGGAGCCTTCCGCCGGCCGTGGCAGCCGCCGTCGCCCGGGTCCTGGACGCTGCCGGGGCACACCTCCTGCTGCTGGCCTCGACCTTCGAGAACAAGGAGGTCGCGGCGCGGGTCGCGCTCGCGATCGACGCCGGTCTGGTGGTGGACGCGTCGGCGGTGGAGCGGGGAGCGGGCGCCGAGATCGTGACCACCCAGCAGGCCTTCGCGGCCACCTGGGCGCTCCGCGGCGAGGTGACCACCCCGCGATCGGTGGTCGCGCTGAAGCCGAACGCGGTCCCCGCACGGGCGGTCGAGGCACCCGCCGTGCCGGCGGTCCGGATGCACGATCCCGTGGTCCCGGACCAGCGGGTCCGGCTCGTCAGTCGCACCCCCCGCCCGTCCTCCGGGCGGCCCGACCTGGGCGAGGCCCAGGTCGTCGTCGTCGGGGGTCGCGGCACGGACGGCGACTTCTCCGCGGTCGAGGACCTGGCCGACGCCCTTGGCGGCGCGGTCGGCGCGACCCGGGTGGCCACCGATGAGGGCTGGATCGGGCACGAGGCCCAGATCGGCCAGACCGGCGTGACGATCTCCCCGCGGCTCTACATCGGCGCCGGGGTCTCCGGCGCGGTGCACCACCGCGGCGGGATGGTGGCCTCCGGGACCGTGGTGGCGGTCGACACCGACCCGGACGCCCCGATCTTCGAGTTCGCGGACTTCGGCGTGGTGGGCGACCTGTTCACCGTCCTGCCGCAGGCGGCCGCCGAGGTCCGGCGGCGCAAGGAGGCCTAGAACCGGCGCAGCCAGTCCAGGGCCTCGACGCCCTGGGCGAGCTGGAACGGGCGCAGGTTGGTCAGTCCCGGCGGCGGCGGCTGCACGGCGCCGTGCACGAAGAACCCGGCGACCCCGGCGAGGACCGCCCGCACGGCATCCCGGTCGGCCCCGGCCGCGTTCGGGTGACCCCAGAAGATGGTCTCGGGGTCGCCGCCGTCCTGCATCGCGACGCTGGGCAGCATCGCGAGCAGGTCCCACCAGCGCGAACCGCCGGAGCAGGCGTGCGGCCAGTCGATCAGCCAGACCTGGTCGGGGGAGAGCAGCACGTTGTCGGCCCGGATGTCGCCGTGCACGAGGGTGTCGCCCGCCCCCGCGGTGGGCCCGTCCGCGGCCCAGCGGGCGAGCGCGCCGAGGTTCTCGTGCATCCAGGGTCCGTGCCGACCGACGGCTTCGAGCGCCCGGTCAACGGCGGAGCCGTCTTCGGCGAGGCGCTCCCAGCCGCGCGCGACGTCGGCCATGTCCGTCGCGAGGTCGGGCAGGCCCGGCGGGGCGGGAGTGCCGGCGTCCGCCAGGTCGGTCAGCGCGCCGAGCACGCGGCGGAGCTCGGCCGGGTCCCACGGCAGGCGCGGCGCGACGCCGTCGACCGCCTCGAAACCGAGCAGCACCCAGGCGCCGTCGTCGTCGGACCAGAGCAACGGCGGGGCGCAGACGCCGGGCGGGAGGGCTGCCGCCACCACGATCTCCTTGCGGGCGAGCCCCGGTGACTCGGGGTTCTGCTCCGGGGAGACCGCCTTGACGAACACCCGCGTGCCGTCGCCGAGCTCGAGCACGGAGGCGAAGCCCGGCGAGAAGCCGGTGGTGGCGCTGGTCTCGGAGGTGACCTCGGCGCCGGCGAGGTCCACGATCCGGGCGCGCACGTGGCGCGGCAGGTCGGACCACTGGAGCCGCGACCCGCTGAATGCCCGCGGCGCCGTCTTCGTCACGCACCGGATTGTGCCAGCCGGGCCGTCCGGGCCCACCCGGCACACGCCAGTGCTGGGCGAGCCGGTTCGTAGACTCGCCCTCGTGACGTACCTCGACCACGCGGCCACGACACCAATGAACCCGCGAGCCGCGGAGGCGATGGTCGCCGAACTGGGCCGGGTGGGAAACGCGTCGTCGGTGCACGACGCCGGCCGCGCGGCGCGCCGGGTGGTCGAGGAGTCCCGCGAGCTGATCGCCGCCCGCCTGGGCGCTCATCCGACCGAGGTGGTGTTCACCGGCGGAGGCACCGAGGCGGACAACCTCGCGGTCAAGGGCCTGTTCTGGGCCCGGGCGGGCGCGGATCCGGCGCGCCGCCGGGTTCTCGTGTCGGCCGTCGAGCACCACGCGGTGCTGGACCCGGCCGCCTGGCTCGCGGAGCACGAGGGCGCCGAGCCCGTGCTGCTCGGGGTGGACGATGCCGGGCGGCTCGACCTCGGCAAGTTGGCGAACGCGCTCGACGACGACGCCGCGCTGCTGAGCGTGATGTGGGCGAACAACGAGGTGGGCACGGTGCAGCCGGTGGCCGAGGCGGCCGACCTCGCCGCCCGGCACGGGGTGCCGATGCACTCCGACGCGGTCCAGGCCGTCGGTCAGGTTCCGGTGGACTTCGCGGCCAGCGGTCTGACCGCGATGAGCCTCTCGGGTCACAAGCTGGGCGGGCCGGTGGGCGTCGGTGCGCTGCTGATCAGCCGGGACGCGACGCTCACCCCGGTGCTGCACGGCGGGGGACAGGAGCGCGGGCTGCGGTCCGGGACCCTGCCCGTCGCGGCCGTCCGCGCGCTCGCCGTCGCGATCGACATCGCGGTGACCGAGCGGGCACAGCGCGCCTCGCACATGGCGGGGCTGCGGGCCTCCCTTGTGGCCGCGATCCGCGCGGAGGTTCCCGACGCCGTCGTCCGAGGGCCGGCCGTGCCCGACGTCGCCG
>CAYGGX010000026.1:0-19526 GCA_964349585.1 uncultured Actinotalea sp. | reverse complement strand
CGTCCGAGGGCCGGCCGTGCCCGACGTCGCCGGGACGAGCCGGCTGCCGGGCAACCTCTCGGTCACCTTCCCGGGCTGCGACACCGACGCGCTCCTGTACCTGTTGGACAGTCGGGGCGTGCAGTGCTCGGCCGGCTCGGCGTGCCAGGCCGGGGTGGCCCGGACCTCGCACGTGCTGCTGGCGATGGGACTGACCGAGGCCGAGGCCCGCGGGACCGTGCGGTTCTCCCTCGGGCCGTCATCGACGCGGGACGACGTGGCGGCCGTCGCCGGCGTGATCCGCGAGGTGGTCGGGCGAGCCCGGGCCGCGGCGGTGGGCTGAGGCCGCCGTTGCCGAAGGTCGAGTTCTGTCCCGGCCCGCGACCCCGCTTACCCTGATCCGATGCGCGTGCTGGCAGCCCTCTCCGGCGGGGTCGACTCCGCCGTGGCCGCCGCGCGCGCGGTGGACGCGGGGCACGACGTCGTCGGGGTGCACATGGCCCTTTCCCGCAACCGCGACCAGTTCCGAACCGGCTCGCGCGGCTGCTGCTCCATCGAGGATGCAGGGGACGCGCGTCGGGCCGCCGACGTGCTCGGCATCCCGTACTACGTCTGGGACCTGTCCGAGCAGTTCGAGGCGACGGTGGTCGCCGACTTCCTTGCGGAGTACTCCGCCGGCCGCACGCCGAACCCGTGCGTGCGCTGCAACGAGCACATCAAGTTCGCCGCGCTGCTGGACCGGGCGACGGCGCTCGGGTTCGACGCCGTGGCCACCGGGCACTACGCCCGGATCGCGCTCCGGCCCGATGGCGGGCGCGAGCTGCATCGCGCGGCGGATGCGGCGAAGGACCAGTCGTACGTGCTCGCCGTGATGGGACCGGATCGGCTGGCGGCCGCGGTGTTTCCGCTCGGCGACGCTGCGTCGAAGCAGGAGGTGCGCGCGGAGGCCGCGGCCCGCGGGCTGGCGGTCAGCGCCAAGCCCGACTCCTACGACATCTGCTTCGTGGCCGACGGCGACAACCAGGGGTTCCTGCGCGACCGGCTCGGCTCCCGGCCAGGCGAGATCGTGGACTCCGGGGGCGACGTCGTCGGTCAGCACGACGGGGCGTACGCGTACACCGTGGGGCAGCGCCGCGGGCTGCGGCTGGGTCGGCCAGCGCCGGACGGCCGGCCGCGGTACGTGCTGAACGTGCAGCCGGTGAGCAACACAGTGGTCGTCGGGACCGCCGACGAGCTGGACGTCGCCGGGCTGCGGGGCGGCGACGCGGTCTGGTTCGCCCGGCCATCGGGCGACTGGTTCGACTGCGCCCTCCAGGTGCGTGCACATGGGTCGCCGGTCGCCGCCCGGGCGCGCGCGGTGGGCGACGACGGCTCGTGGCGCGGCATGGAGGTCGTGCCGACCGAGCCGCTGCGCGGCCTCGCACCGGGTCAGTCGGCCGTGCTCTACGACGGGACGCGGGTGCTCGGCCAGGCGACGGTCGCGACGACCTGGCGCTGAGGGGCCGGCACCGGCCTACGCGCCGGACCGATCAGGAGTCCCGGGGCGAGAGCACGCGGAACTCGTTGCCCTCCGGGTCGGCGAGCACCACCCAGCTCACGTCGTCCCCCTGGCCGACGTCCACCCGCGTCGCGCCCAGCTCGAGCAGGCGCCGCACCTCGGCCGCATGGTCGTCGCCGGCGCGCGGCGCGAGGTCGAGGTGCAGCCGGTTCTTGACGGTCTTGCCCTCGGGCACCGGGACGAACACGAGCACCTGCTGACGCACCTCGGGCGGGAGCGTCTCCTCCTGCCGCTCCTCGGGCGGCGGCACGACGACGACCTCGTCGTCGGCCTCGTAGTCGATCTGCCACCCGAGCACCTGGGCCCACCAAGCACCCTGCGCCCGTACGTCCTTGCAGTCGACCACCACCGTGTACCAACGAAGTCCCACCGGCTGCCGCCATCTGGTGTGAGGACCTCCGAGGCCAGGCACGCGGACGGTCGCCCGGCACCTCAATTCCCGGTGTGCGCCGTCGGCGGCAGGCGACATGATTGGTCGGTGAGTGATCAGGCCGCAGCCGCCCCGGAGCCCACCGCACCCCTGCACCCGGACGATGCCGGCCTCGACGAGGCCACGGCGCGGCACCGGTGGGCCGAGCTCGCCGAGACCATTCGCGACCACCAGTTCGCCTACTACGTCCGCGACGCCCCGACGATCAGCGACGGCGAGTACGACGCGCTGCTGCGCCGCCTGACCGCGCTGGAGGACCACTACCTCGCCTACGGCCTGCGGACCCCCGAGTCGCCTACGCAGACGGTCGGCGGCACCTTCTCCACCGAGTTCGGTGCCGTGGACCACGTCGAGCGGATGCTCAGCCTCGACAACGCGTTCTCGGCCGACGACGTCGCCGCCTGGGCCGACCGGGTTCGTCGCGACCTGGACGGGGTGGCGGAGGGCCTGCACTACCTGTGCGAGCTGAAGATCGACGGGCTCGCGATCGCGCTGCTCTACGAACAGGGGCGGCTGGTGCGGGCCGCGACGCGGGGCGACGGGCGAACCGGCGAGGACGTCACGCTCAACGTCCGCACCATCCACGGCGTGCCGCACGTGCTGGAGGGTGCGGACCATCCCGACCTGATCGAGGTGCGCGGCGAGGTGTTCCTGCCCGTCGAGGGGTTCGCCGAGCTCAACGCCGCCCAGGTCGCCGCGGGCAAGGCCCCGTTCGCCAACCCCCGCAACTCCGCGGCCGGCTCGCTGCGGCAGAAGGATCCCCGCGTCACGGCGTCGCGCCCGCTGCGGATGCTCTGCCACGGGATCGGGGCGCTCCGGTGGGCGGGCCGAGCGGAGGCGACGGCGCGTCAGTCCGAGACCTACGAGCTGCTCGCGTCGTGGGGGCTGCCCGTCTCGTCCCGGGCGCGGGTCGTGGACGACCTGGCCGGCATCACCGAGATGATCGAGTACTACCGGGAGCACCGGCACGATGTCGAGCACGAGATCGACGGCATCGTGATCAAGGTCGACGAGACGGCCCTGCAGCGCCGCCTCGGCGCGACCAGCCGGGCCCCGCGCTGGGCGATCGCCTTCAAGTACCCGCCGGAGGAGGTGAACACGAAGCTGCTCGACATCCGGGTCAACGTCGGCCGCACCGGTCGGGTGACCCCGTACGGCGTCATGCAGCCCGCGTTGGTAAGCGGCTCGACCGTGGAGATGGCGACCCTGCACAACGCGAGCGAGGTTCGACGCAAGGGCGTCCTGATCGGCGACACGGTTGTGCTTCGCAAGGCGGGCGACGTGATCCCCGAGATCGTCGGCCCGGTCGTCGAGCTGCGCGACGGCTCGGAGCGGGAGTTCGTGATGCCGACGCACTGCCCCTCGTGCGGCACGCCGCTGGCCCCCGCGAAGGAGGGGGACGTCGACATCCGGTGCCCCAACACCCGGTCGTGTCCGTCGCAGCTGCGCGAGCGGTTGTTCCACGTCGCGTCCAGGGGCGCGTTCGACGTCGAGACGCTCGGCTGGGAGGGAGCGAACGCGCTGCTGACGGCCGGCGTCGTGCATGACGAGGGTGACCTTTTCGCGCTCGACGACGCGCTGCTGCGCCGGGTACCGCTCTTCGTCCTGGGCACCGACTCGAAGGTCAAGGGCCGCGCCCGTTCGGCGGGCGATCTCAACGCGACCGGCGAGGCGCTGCTTGCGAACCTCGAGAAGGCGAAGCGCCAGCCCCTGTGGCGGGTCCTGGTCGCGCTGTCGATCCGGCACGTCGGCCCGACGGCGGCGCGCGCGCTGGCGACGCAGTTCGGCTCGCTGGACGCGATCCGGGCTGCGAGCGAGGCCGAGCTCGCCGCCGTTGACGGGGTCGGCCCCACCATCGCCGCGGCGATCACCGAGTGGTTCGCCGAGGGCTGGCATGCCGAGATCGTCGACCGCTGGGCGGCGGCCGGCGTGCGGATGGCCGACGAGCGTGATGAGTCGATCGAGCGGACCCTGGAGGGCATGACGGTGGTGGTCACCGGCTCGCTCGAGGGGTTCTCCCGCGACGGGGCCAAGGAGGCGATCATCGCCCGCGGCGGCAAGGCGGCCGGGAGCGTGTCGAAGAAGACCGACTACGTGGTGGTCGGCGAGAACGCCGGGTCCAAGGAGGCCACGGCCCGCGAGCTAGGGCTGCGGATCCTGGACGAGGCGGGGTTCGTCGCGCTGCTGGCCGGTGGCGCGGCGGGCGTGGACGGCCCCCCTCCCGCCGCCGAGGAGGACGGCGGGTCCGCGCGGTTCGCCGACGAAGAGGAGGACGCGTGACCGTCCGAGTGCGTACCGCGGAGCCGACCGACCTGGAGCGCGTCGGCGAGCTGACGGCCAAGGCGTACATCGCGGACGAGTTGATCGCCGCCGACCACGAGTACGTGGCCGAGCTCGCCGATGCCGTCCGCCGGCACGACCACGCAACGGTGCTCGTCGCCGTGGAGCAGACCCCCGACGGCGAGCGGGTGCTCGGCACGATCACCCTCGCGACACCCGACTCCCCGTTCGCGGAGATCGCCGAACCGGACGAGATGGAGCTTCGGATGCTCGCCGTCGACCCGGAGGCGCGGCGCCGGGGGATAGGCGAGCTGCTGATGCGGGAGGCCATCGAACGCGGGCTCGGCTGGGGCGCGCAGCGGGTCGTGCTCTCCACCATGACGACGATGGAGGCGGCCCAGCGGATCTACGAGCGGCTCGGGCTGCACCGGGAGCCCGAACGCGACTGGGCCGTCGAGGGCTACTCGATGAAGGTGTACACCGCCAGCGCCTGAGTCATCGTCGACGGCGCCGCGCAAGTGAGAGGACGACGAGCGCGGAGACCCCGGCCCACAGCCACAGGTTCACCCGCGCGAACGCGCCACCCGGGTCGAACGGCCCCGTTCGGAACCCGGTCGGCGTGATGGCCAGCACGGGGAACGCCTCGGCGAGGTGGTCCACCTCCTCGTCGGTGAGCAGAGCGACATCGCCGAGGGTGAGCTTGCCCACCACGCCGAGTGCCGCCATGACGGCCCGGAAGGCCGCCCGTCGGGCCTCGGGTTCGGTGACCTCCTCGGCGCGTCCCGTGAGGACGGCGCCCGGCAGGGCGACCTCGACCTCGGGATTCGCCAGCGCGTTGCGGAACCAGTGGGCGTCTCGCCCGTACCCGGCGATCACGAGCACCCGACCGTCGTGCACCGTGTACCCGAGCGGCGCGTCCCGGACCAGCCCGCTCTTCCGGCCGACGGTGCGCAGCACCATGATCGAACCGGCCTGGGAGGTGGCCAGCAACGGCCCGGCGCCCACCCTGATCGCCGGGACCGCGACGTAGGTGTTGAACACCCGGAAGCACCGTCGCAGCGGCTCCAGCAGCCGGGTCATCGTGGGCCCGTAGGGGAGCGGAGCCGGGGCCTGGATCGTCATGGTTCAACCCTGGTCGTCCGCCCCGGGTGGCCCAAGGGATCAAGGTCACCTCGGTCGCGCCGCGCGGCACCGACGGCGGCCGGCGATCGATCGTACGGCGGGTAGGTTGCGGGCATGGTCGAACGGACGGTCCCGCGGCTGGGTGTCGGGATGATCGGGTACGCGTTCATGGGCGCCGCACACTCACAGGCCTGGCGGGTCGCCCCCCGGTTCTTCGACCTCGCCCTGCGACCGGAGATGACCGTGCTCTGCGGCCGGAACGGGTCCGCGGTCGAGGCGGCGGCCGACGGGCTCGGCTGGGCCGGCTCGGAGACGGACTGGCGGCGCGTCGTCGAGCGGGACGACGTCGACCTCGTGGACATCTGCACCCCGGGCGACACGCATGCCGAGATCGCCATCGCGGCGCTCGCGGCCGGCAAGCACGTGCTCTGCGAGAAGCCGCTCGCCAACACGGTCGCCGAGGCGGAGGTGATGACCCGGGCCGCGGCGTCGGCGCCAGGCGGCGCGAAGGCGATGGTCGGCTTCAGCTACCGGCGGGTGCCCGCCGTCGCCCTCGCGCGCCAGATCGTCGCGGAGGGGCGCATCGGGACGCTGCGGCACGTCCGCGCCCAGTACCTGCAGGACTGGATCGCGGACGAGAACGCCCCGTTGTCGTGGCGGCTGGACCGCGAGCGGGCCGGCTCCGGTGCCCTCGGCGACATCGGAGCCCACATCATCGACCTGGCCCAGTTCATCACCGGCGACGCGATCGCCGGGGTCAGCGGCCTGCTCGAGACGTTCGTCAGCGAGCGCCCGGTGGCGGCGGAGTCCTCCGGCCTGCCGGGCTCGGCGGGCGCCGAGCGCGGCCCAGTCACGGTGGACGACGCCGCGGTCTTCATCGCACGCTTCGCCAGTGGCGCGATCGGCACCTTCGAGGCCACCCGGTTCGCCTGGGGCCGCAAGAACGCCATCCGGATCGAGGTCAACGGCTCCCGGGGCTCGCTGGCCTTCGACTTCGAGGACATGAACGTCCTGGACTACTTCGACGCCACCGAGGACGCCCGGCTCGGCGGCTTCCGGCGGATCCTCGTCACCGAGCGGGAGCACCCCTACGCGGCGGCCTGGTGGCCGCCCGGGCACGGACTCGGGTACGAGCACGCGTTCACGCACCAGGTGGTGGACCTGATCGGCGACCTGGCCGCCGGGACCCAGCCGTCGCCGTCGTTCGCCGACGGGCTCGGCATCCAGCGCATCCTCGACGCGGTCGAGCGCAGCGCGGCCGCCGGGTGCGCATGGACGCCGGTGGCCACCGACTGACCCGAACTGCCGGATCCGGCGGCCAGGCCGCACACTGGAGGCATGATCTCCCAGCACCTGGCCGCCGACCTGCGCGACGCCGGCCTGCGCTGGCGGCCGACGTCCGGCGACCGGTTCGTCATCCCGCAGCCTGCGCTGGTCGGGCAGGTCTTCACGCTCAGCGAGATGACCATCGAGGCCCACGAGTACCCGACGGGGACGGTGCTCGGCTTCAACGGCACCACCGAGTGGGCGCTGGACTCGGTCGACAAGTCGGACGCGCTCTGGCTGCCGCGCGAGGACCAGCTCAGGGAGATGCTCGGCGGGACCTTCGCGTCGCTCGAGGTCCGGCCCGGGCCCGATGGCGACCAGTACGTGGTGACGACCCGATCGCCCGAACCGGGGGAGTTCCGCGCCGAGACGGCGGCCGACGCCTACGCCCTGGCGCTGCTGGCCCTGGTCACTCGGGTGATGGTCTGACGTCGGGTCGCGCCCCCGCGCTCGCGATCACGCCGCCCGCCCACCCTCAGCGCCCGCGCAGCGTCGGGATCTGCGGCGCTCTCGGCGGCCGCGGGCGGTGTGGTGATCATGTCGTCGATCCTCCCGACCGGGGCGCGACCCCGACCATCCGGCTGCCCGGCGGATCCAGGATCGGGCCAGCCCCACCCTGGGGGACGAGAGGGTCGGCGCGAAACGGCCCGGACACACCCCGCCACTAGACTCGGGCGCATGTCCACCATCTCTCGCGAGGAGGTCGCGCGCCTTGCCGTCCTCGCCCGGATCGAACTCACCGAACCCGAGGTGAACCGCCTGGCCGGGGAGCTCGACGTCATCGTCTCGGCCGTTGCGAAGGTGAGCGAGGTCGCGACCGACGACGTACCCGCGACCAGCCACCCGATGCCGCTGAGCAACGTGCTGCGCGACGACGTGGTCGTCGCCCCGTTGCCCGTCGCGGACGCGCTCGCCGCGGCGCCGGCCGCCGAGGGCGACCGGTTCGCCGTGCCGCAGATCCTCGAGGAGGACTGATGAGCAACGGCTCCCCGAGCGCACCCGCGTTCAGCCTCACCCGACGCACCGCGGCCGACCTTGCCGCGGCGCTCCGCTCCGGCGACGTGAGCAGTGTCGAGGTCACCCGGGCCCACCTGGACCGCATCGACGCGGTCGACGGACCGGTGCACGCGTTCCTGCACGTGTGCCACGACGAGGCGGTGGCGACGGCCCGCGAGGTGGACTCCCGCCGGGCCCGCGGCGAGCGCCTGCACGCCCTGGCCGGCGTGCCGGTAGCGGTCAAGGACGTCGTCGTGACGAAGGGCATCCCGAGCACCGCGGGGTCACGGATCCTCGAGGGCTGGATCCCGCCCTACGACGCCACGCTGGTCGAGCGGCTCAAGGCCGCGGGGATGCCGATCCTGGGCAAGACCAACATGGACGAGTTCGCGATGGGCTCCTCCACGGAGCACTCCGCCTACGGCAACACCCACAACCCCTGGGACCTCGACCGGATCCCCGGTGGCTCGGGCGGCGGGAGCGCCGCGGCCGTCGCCGCGTACGAGGCGCCGCTCGCCATCGGCACGGACACCGGCGGCTCGATCCGCCAGCCCGCCGCCGTCACCGGCACGGTCGGGGTCAAGCCGACCTACGGCGGGGTGTCCCGCTACGGACTCATCGCGCTCGCCTCGAGCCTCGACCAGGCGGGGCCGGTCAGCCGCACGGTGCTCGATGCCGCGCTGCTGCACGAGGTGATCGGCGGTCACGACCCGCGCGACTCGACGTCGCTGACCGACCCGATGCCCGACCTGCTCGGCGCGGCCCGGCTCGGGGCGACCGGTGACCTTACCGGGGTGCGGGTCGGCGTCGTGCAGCAACTGGACGGCGACGGCTACCAGCCGGGGGTGCGCGCCCGGTTCACGGAGTCCCTCGACCTGCTCCGGGACGCCGGTGCGGAGATCGTCGAGGTGTCCTGCCCGCACTTCGACTACGCGCTCGCCGCCTACTACCTGATCCTGCCCAGCGAGGCCTCGAGCAACCTGGCCCGGTTCGACGGGATGCGCTACGGCCTGCGCGTCGAGCCCGCGACTGGCCCCGTGACGGCCGAGCGGGTGATGGCCGCGACCCGGGGCGCCGGCTTCGGCGACGAGGTCAAGCGCCGGATCATCCTGGGCACGTACGCCCTCTCCGCCGGTTACTACGACGCCTACTACGGCAGTGCGCAGAAGGTCCGGACGCTCGTCCAGCGGGACTTCGCCGCGGCGTTCGAGCGGGCCGACGTCCTGGTCTCGCCCACCGCGCCGACCACCGCTTTCAAGCTGGGGGAGAAGCTCGACGACCCGATGGCGATGTACCTGAACGACGTCGCCACCATCCCGGCGAACCTCGCCGGCGTTCCGGGCATGTCGCTGCCGAACGGCCTGGCGGACGGGCTGCCCGTCGGCTTCCAGATCCTCGCCCCGGCCCGGGCCGACGACCGGCTGTACCGGGTCGGCGCCGCGCTGGAGGCACTGCTGGAGGCCAAGTGGGGCGGCCCCCTGCTCGCGTCCGCCCCTGAGCTGGAGGTGACCTCGTGAGCAGCCCCGCCACCGCCCTCGTCGACTACGACGACGCCGTCGCGCGCTTCGACCCGGTGATCGGCATCGAGGTGCATGTCGAGCTGGGCACGGCCAGCAAGATGTTCGACGGCGCCGGAACGGTGTTCGGCGACGGCCCCAACACCCAGGTCACCCCGGTCTCCCTCGGCCTGCCGGGATCCCTCCCGGTGCTCAACCGGGTGGCGGTCCAGTCGGCCATCACGATCGGCCTGGCCCTCAACTGCCAGATCGCCGAGCTCTGCCGGTTCGCGAGGAAGAACTACTTCTACCCGGACGTGCCGAAGAACTTCCAGATCTCCCAGTACGACGAGCCGATCGCCTTCGACGGCTGGCTGGACGTCGAGCTCGACGACGGCGCCCTGGTGCGCGTCGAGATCGAGCGCGCGCACCTGGAGGAGGACGCGGGCAAGAACACCCACGTCGGCGGGGCGACGGGCCGGATCCACGGTGCCGAGTACTCGCTCGTGGACTACAACCGCGCGGGCATCCCGCTCGTGGAGATCGTCACGAGGCCGATCACCGGGGTGGGTGAGCGGGCGCCCGAGGTGGCCCGGGCGTATGTGCGGACCCTGCGGGACATCTTCCGGGCGCTCGAGGTCTCCGAGGCCAGGATGGAGCAGGGCAACGTTCGAGCGGACGTGAACGTCTCGCTTCGGCCCACGCCTGCCTCGCCGCTCGGCACCCGGACCGAGACCAAGAACGTCAACTCCTTCCGGTCCATCGAGCGCTCGGTGCGCTACGAGATCTCCCGGCAGGCCGCCGTCCTCGACTCCGGTCGGCCGGTGATCCAGGAGACCCGGCACTGGCACGAGGACACCGGCATCACGACGTCGGGCCGGGTCAAGTCGGACGCCGAGGACTACCGGTACTTCCCCGAGCCCGACCTGGTGCCGCTCGCGCCGAGCCGGGAGTGGGTGGCCGAGCTGCGCGCCGCCCTGCCGGAGATGCCCGGCATGCGTCGCAACCGCCTGCAGGCCGAGTGGGGCTTCAGCGACCCGGAGATGCGCGACGTGGTCAACGCGGGCGCAGTCGAGCTGATCGAGGCGACGGTCGCCGCGGGGGCCGCCCCGGCCGCCGCACGCAAGTGGTGGATGGGCGAGCTGGCCCGCACGGCGAACGCCGAGGGGGTCGAGCTAACCGACCTGCCGGTGACCCCCGAGCAGGTCGGCGAGCTGCAGGGCCTCGTCGACTCCGGCCGGATCAACGACAAGCTCGCCCGTCAGGTGCTCGCCGGCGTGCTGGCCGGGGAGGGGTCGCCCGGGGACGTCGTCGTCGCCCGGGGTCTTGAGGTCGTGTCCGACGACGGCGCCCTGCTGGTCGCGGTTGATGAGGCGCTCGCGGCCCAGCCCGACGTGGCCGACAAGATCCGGGGCGGGAACCTGGGCGCCGTCGGGGCGGTCATCGGCGCGGTGATGAAGACCACCCGCGGCCAGGCCGACGCCGCCCGGGTCCGCGAGCTCGTGATGGAACGGGTACAGCAGGGCTGAGCAGAGGAGTGCCATGAAGCCGACGTTGACCGGCGAGCTCGTCGTCCTTCGACCGATCAGGGCCGACGACTCCGACGCGATGTGGGAGATGGTCACCGATCCGGAGGGCAGCCGGCTGACGGGGCGCAACCGGACGTCGACCCGCGAGGAGATCGACGACTGGTGCGCGAAGGCGGGGACCGAGGAGGGCCGGATCGACTGGGCGATCACCCACGGCTCGGACGAGTACCTGGGCGAGATCGTGCTGAACCGGATCGACGCGTACCACGGCAGTGCCAGCCTGCGGCTCGCGCTGCGGCCGGGCCAACGGGGCCGTGGGTTCGGCGGCGAGGCGATGCAGCTCGCCCTCGCGCACGCCTTCGACGAGGCCGGCCTCGGGCTGCACCGGGTGTACCTGGAGGTGCTGAGCACCAATCCGCGCGCCCGGATCCTCTACGAACACCTTGGTTTCGTTGCGGAGGGTCGGCTTCGTGACAGTCACCGCAACGGCGAGTTCTGGTGCGACTCGATAGTCATGAGCATGCTCGAGGACGACCACGCCGCGGCGCAGGCCGCCCGGGCGGATCGATGAAGCGTCGGCCGGCGAGCGTCTACGGAGTCGGCTCGGATCCCGACCCACGGTTCAACCTGGCGAACGAGCGCACTGCCCTTGCCCAGGCGCTGTGAGCCGCCTGACCGTCACCGTGGCCGATCCCGCGGTCCTCGCGGCCCTGACGCGGGTCCCGGTTCCCGATGCCCGGATCGTGCGCTGGGACCTGACCGGCCGGCTCGAGGTCTCCCCGGACGAGGTCGACGTCGTCGTCGTGCCCATTACCGACGTTGGGCCCGAGGAGTTCGGTCGACTGGGCCGGCTGGCCCGGCTGCGGGTGGTGCAGCTGAGCAGCGCGGGGTACGAGCACGCCCTGCCGCACGTCCCGCCCGGGGTGATCCTGTGCAACGCGCGGGGCGTGCACGACGCCGGCACGGCCGAGCTGGCCCTAGCGCTCACCCTGGCCGCGCAGCGGGGGATCGACGAGGCCGTTCGGGCGATGGCTGAGGGGCGCTGGGAGCCGCGTGAGCGGTCATCGCTGGCGGACCGACGGGTGATGGTGCTCGGCTACGGGTCGGTCGGAGCCGCAATCGGCAGGCGACTCGAGGCGTTCGAGGCCGACGTGGTGCGGGTGTCGAGCGCACCCCGGGAGTCTGCCGAGGGACCGGTGCACGGGGTCGGCGAGATGATGGCGCTGCTCCCGACGGCGGAGATCGTGATCTCGGCGCTCCCCCTGACCGACGCCACCGCTGGGCTCATCGACGCCGCGGCGCTGGCCGCCATGCCCGACGGTGCACTGCTGGTCAACGTCGGCCGGGGCAGGGTGGTCCACACCGAGGCGCTCGTGGCCGAGCTGGACTCCGGACGGCTACGGGCGGCCCTCGACGTGACGGACCCCGAGCCCCTGCCCGCCGATCACCCGCTGTGGCGGGCGCCGAACACGATCATCACGCCGCACGTCGGCGGCTACACGAACGCGATGGCCCCGCGCATGGCCGCGCTGGTGCGCCGACAGATCGGCGCCTTGCTCGCCGGGCGGGAGCCCTTGAACGTAGTCGCCCGGCCCTAGTCCTCGATCGCACGACAGGAGCCGCGGATCACCAGGTCCGTGGAGAGCGTCACGTGCATGCCACCCGTCGAGGTTCCGTCCATCATCGCGATCAGCAGGCCCACGGCCTCGGCGCCCATCTGCTGGATTGGCTGGTTGACCGTCGTCAACGGGGGGGTGGTCATCGCGGACTCGGGCACGTTGTCGAAGCCGATCACGCTCAGCTCGTTGGGAACCGAGATCCCCAACGACCGGGCGACCTCCATCGTGCGGATCGCGGAGAGGTCGTTCGCCGCGAAGATGGCGGTCGGGCGCTCCGGAAGCGTGAGCAGCTCGTGCGCGGGCTGGTCGGCCGTCTCGGATCGGTAGCCGCCGACGCGCATCAGCGCCGGGTCCACCGGGATGCCGGCGGCGGTGAGGGCCATCTTGTACCCCTCCTCGCGGAGCAGGGCGGACTCCAGGTCGGGACGACCGCCGAGGAAGCCGATGCGACGGTGGCCGAGCCGCAGCAGGTACTCGATCGCCAGGACGGCGCCATGCTGGTTGTCCGAGTCGACGGTCGTGAGGCCGGTCCGGCCCCGGTGCGGGTCGACGGCCACCACGGGGATGCCGGGCTGCGCGTCCACCACGGTTGGGGTGGCGAGGATCGCGCCGTCGATCAGCGTGCCGCTCAGCCGGGACAGGTAGCGACGCTCCCAGCCGACGTTGCTGCCGTGCCGCCCGCCACCGGTGTACGCGAGCAGCTCGTAACCGGTGTGGGCGATGGCACTGGATGTCCCCTTGAGCAACTCGGTGCTGAACGGCTCGAACTCGGCCACCAGGATCCCGATCACGTTGGTCCTGGTGCTGCGCAGGCTGCGGGCGACGAGGCTGGACTCGTAGCCGAGCTCGTCGATGACCTCCTGCACCCTCGCGGAGGTGGCCAGAGCAACCCCGTAGCGACCGTTGACGACCTTCGACACGGTCGCGACGGACACGCCGGCGGACCGCGCGACATCGCTGATCGTGACCCGACCCTGGCGTTCCACGGATGTGACTGTACCGTGTCGAAATCGATATCGAAAACGATTGACACCCCAAAATCGCGCGTGCCAGACTCCGGAGTGTCCGAGCGTCGACGATGACTAAGGAACCGAAACATGGCGAGAATCCGAGCCCGTTCAGCCGTGGTGCTGGGCGTAGGCGTGGCCATGCTGTTGGCCGCGTGCACCGGCACGACGGAAGACCCCGAGACCGAAGCCCCTCCCGCCGGCGACGACGTGGAGGAAGTCACCATCACTTGGTGGCACAACGGCACCGGCGAGCCCCTCCTCAGCTTCTGGGAGCAGATCGCTACCGAGTTCGAGGACGCGAACCCGGGCGTGACCGTGGACGTGCAGGCGTTCCAGAACGAGGAGATGCAGCGCACGCTGCTCCCCAACGCTCTGCGCTCCAACGACCCGCCGGACCTGTTCCAGGAGTGGGGTGCCGGTGAGATGGCGGCCCACGTCGAGGGAGGCTACCTCCGCGACATCACGGACGACGTCGCAGCTGAGATCGACGCCATCGGCGGCACCGTGTCGCCTTGGCAGCTCGAGGGCCGCACCTACGCCCTGCCGTACACATTCGGCATCTCCGGCTTCTGGTACAACACCGAGCTGTTCGCGCAGGCCGGGATCGAGGGTACGCCGAGCACGCTCGAGGAGCTGTACGAGGCCATCGACAAGCTCAAGGCTGCGGGCATCGCGCCCATCGCCGTGGGTGCGGCCGACGGCTGGCCGGCAGCGCACTACTGGTACCACTTCGCCCTGAAGTCCTGCCCCCCCGAGGTCCTCGAGGGCGCGCAGGCCAACCTGGCGTTCGACGACCCGTGCTTCATCGAGGCCGGCGAGCTCCTTGGTGACTTCATCGCCTCCGAGCCGTTCAACGAGGGCTACCTCGCCACCTCTGCTCAGCAGGGTGCCGGCTCGTCCGCTGGCCTGGTTGCGACCGGCCAGGCTGCGATGGAGCTCATGGGCCACTGGAACCCCGGTGTCATGGGCGGCATCCTCGCCGACGAGACCGGTGAGGACACCGGCCCGCCGGAGTTCCTCGGTTGGTTCAACTTCCCCGGCATCGACGGCGCCGGTGGCGACCCGACTGCCGCGCTGGGCGGCGGCGACGCGTTCGCCGTCTCCGCTCAGGCACCCGACATCACCGTCGAGCTGCTCAAGTACATCTCGAGCGTCGACGTCCAGACCCGCTTCGGCGAGACGGGTGCGGGCATGCCGGTGACCGCGGGCTCTGAGGGCTCGATCACCGACCCCAACCTTCAGCTGGTGCTGGAGGGTCTGCAGAACGCCACCTACGTCCAGCTCTGGCTGGACACTGCCTACGGCCCAGTCGTTGGCGGCGCCATGAACGAGGCGATCGTCAACTTCTTCGGCGGGCAGGGTTCGCCTGAGGGCATCGTGGATGCCATCAACAGCGCAGTGGCTACCCTGTAGCACATGTCGGCAAACATAGAGGCTGGGCCCGCGGCATCCGCCGTGGGCCCAGCCCCCGCCCCGCCCAGGAGGGCTCAAGGCTTGTGGCGCAAGCGCGCCGAGATCGGCATGTTCGCCGGGCCGGCCCTGATCATCTACGTGGCGTTCGTCTTCCTCCCGGTCGTCCTCGCCGCCTACTACAGCTTCTTCAACTGGAGCGGCCTCGGCCCCCTCGACCGATTCATCGGGTTTGACAACTACACCCGTGCTCTGACCGACCCGGTCTTCCACGGCGCCGTCGGGAACAACTTCATCATCGTCGCGCTGTCGTTGACGATCCAGGGTCCCCTCGCGCTGGGCATCGCACTCCTGCTCAACCGACGGATCCGTGGCCGGGGGCTGCTCCGCGTCCTGATTTTCGTCCCGTACGTGCTCGCCGAGGTCATCGCGGGCCTCGCCTGGCGACTGATCCTCCAGCCCCACGGGCCCTTCGACGCGGTGATGGCGGGCCTCGGCCTTGGAGGACTGCGGCAACTGTGGCTGGCCGATCCAAGCATCGCGCTGTGGACCGTGTTCGGTGTGCTCACCTGGAAGTACCTGGGCCTGGCGATCATCCTGTTGCTCGCCGGCCTGCAGGGAGTACCCGAGGAGCTGATGGAAGCTGCGGCGATAGACGGCGCCAACTGGTGGCAGACGCAGTGGCGCATCACGATCCCACTGCTCGGGCCAACGATCCGGATCTGGGCGTTCCTGTCCATAATCGGGTCGCTACAGCTGTTCGACATGGTGTGGATCCTGACGGAGGGCGGTCCACTGAACTCGACGCACACCATGGCGAGCTACATGGTGCTCTACGGGCTGAACCGATCGCAGGTCGGCTTCGGCAGCGCGGTGGCAGTCATCCTGTTCTTCATCTCGCTGACGATCGCAATCCTGTACCAGCGGTTCGCCCTGCGTCGCGACCTCGCCGGCGCCCTGACGAGTGGAGCCCGCTGACATGACTGCGACAACACTCACACCAACCGAGATCGAGGCCAGGCGGCAGCGCCGTCGGGTCATGTGGAGCCAGCCGATCGTCTACCTGGTTGCCCTTGCGCTCGTCGCCGTGACGATCGCGCCGGTGATCTACGTGGTCCTCGGGGGATTCCGCACGAACCTGCAGATCACCGCGGAACCGACCGGGTTCCCCGACCCCTGGATCTTGCGGAACTACGCCGAGGTGCTGACCTCGGGCCGGTTCTGGGGTCAGGTTATGACCAGCTCGATCGCAGCGTTCGGCACCACGTTCGGGGTCGTCGCCTTCGGGGTGATGGCGGCGTACGTGATCGCGCGCTACGACTTCAAGGGTCGACAGCTCATGTACTCGCTGTTCATCGCGGGTCTGCTCTTCCCGCTGACGATCGCGGTGCTGCCGCTGACGATCATGCTGCGTGACCTCGGCTGGTTCGGCTCGGTCTGGGGCCTGATCGTCCCGCAGGTCGCCTTCGCCCTACCGGTGACGGTGATCATCCTCGTGCCGTTCCTCCGGGCGATCCCGGCGGAGCTCGAGGACGCCGCAGCGATCGACGGGGCCAGCCGGATCGGGTTCTTCTGGCGGATCCTGCTGCCGCTGGCGGGACCCGGCCTGGTGACCGTCGGCGTACTCGCGTTCGTCGGGAGCTGGAACGCCTACCTGCTTCCGCTGTTCGTGCTCGGTGCGGGCGGGGCCAGCGTGGACAACTACACGCTGCCGCTGGGCGTCCAGCAGTTCTCGACGCAGTACTCGGCCAACACGGCGGGTGTGCTCGCGTTCACCTCGCTCGCGATGCTCCCCGCACTGGTGTTCTTCCTGGCCATGCAGCGACGGATCGTCAGCGGTCTCCAGGGAGCGGTCAAGGGCTGACTCCCGGCGCACTGAGCAGCCCGGGGGGCACAGTGACGCTCCTGTGTCCCCCGGGCGCCCAACGGCGGCGCCCGGGCGGGATGCCCGGAGCCGTGCCAAGGTGGGCCGATGGGCAGGATCTCCGACTCCACGGTTACGGAGCAGGTCGACCCGCGCCACTGGCGCGTCATCCTCGGCCGGCTGCACGCGACGTTCGCCACGGGTGCCTTCGCCCGCGGCATCGTGCTGGCGGAACGGATCGCCCGGGTCGCCGAGGAGGCGAACCACCACCCCGACATCGACCTGCGCTACCAGAGCGTCCACGTGTCGCTCGTCTCGCACGACGCCGGCGGGCTCACCGAGCGTGACGTCGATCTCGCCCGACGCATCTCCGACCTTGCCGACGAGCTCGGGATCGAGGCCGGCGTCGCGGCCCCGCAGTCCCTCGAGATAGCGATCGACGCGCTGGACATCCCCGCCGTCCGGCCGTTCTGGAAGGCGGTTCTCGGCTACGACGACGAGCGGCCGCCCGTCGAGGACGCCCTGCCTGCCCTGGTCGACCCGGCCGGCATCGGGCCAGCGGTCTGGTTCCAGCAGATGGACGCCCCGCGTCCACAGCGCAACCGGATCCACCTGGATGTCTCGGTGCCGCACGACGTCGCCCAGCAGCGCGTCGAGACCGCGATCGCCGCAGGCGGGCACCTGGTGAGCGACGCCAGGGCACCCGCGTTCTGGGTGCTCTCCGATGCCGAGGGGAACGAGGCGTGCGTGTGCACGTGGCAGGCACGGGACTGAGGGTCACCGTAGCAGCGACGGCGCCTTGGCTCGCCGCGTGGGCGTCACGACGACGGACTTTCCACTGGCCGTAGACTCGCTGGCATGACCGACACCGACGCCGTCGACATCAAGCCCCGCAGCCGGACCGTGACCGACGGCATCGAGGCCACCGCCGCGAGGGGCATGCTCCGGGCCGTTGGCATGGGCGACGACGACTGGGCCAAGCCGCAGATCGGCATCGCCAGCTCGTGGAACGAGATCACCCCCTGCAACCTGTCGCTGGACCGGTTGGCCAAGGCCGCCAAGAACGGCGTGCACGCGGCGGGCGGCTTCCCGCTCGAGTTCGTCACCATCTCGGTGTCAGACGGCATCGCGATGGGGCACGAAGGGATGCATTTCTCGCTGCCCAGCCGGGACATCATCGCCGACAGCGTCGAAACGGTCATGGAGGCTGAGCGCATGGACGGCGCTGTGCTGCTCGCGGGGTGCGACAAGTCGCTGCCTGGGATGCTCATGGCCGCTGCCCGGCTCGACGTGGCGGCGGTGTTCCTCTACGCCGGGACCATCGCCCCGGGCTGGGTCAAGCTCTCCGACGGTACCGAGAAGGAAGTCACGATCATCGACGCCTTCGAGTCAGTGGGGGCTTGCGTGCGCGGCCTGATGAGCCCCGAGGACCTCGACCGGATCGAGCGAGCCATCTGCCCCGGCGAGGGGGCGTGCGGCGGGATGTACACCGCGAACACCATGGCCTCGGCGGCCGAGGCGATGGGGATGTCCCTTCCCGGGTCCGCCGCTCCGCCCTCGGCGGACCGCCGCCGGGACTCCTTCGCGATCCAGTCGGGTCAGGCGGTGGTTGAGCTGCTGCGGCGCGGGATCACCACCCGCCATATCCTGACCAAGCCCGCCTTCGAGAACGCCATCGCCGTGGTGATGGCGTTCGGGGGCTCCACGAACGCCGTCCTGCACCTGCTCGCCCTGGCCCACGAGGCGGAGGTCGACCTGACCCTTGCGGACTTCGCGCGGGTCGCGAAGCGGGTTCCCCACCTGGGCGACCTCAAGCCCTTCGGCCGGTACGTGATGAACGACGTCGACCGGATCGGGGGAGTGCCGGTGCTCATGAAGGCGCTGCTCGACGCCGGACTGCTCGACGGGGACTGCCTAACGGTGACGGGGCGGACGGTGGCGGAGAACCTTGCCGCCATCGCTCCGCCGGACCCGGACGGCAAGATCCTGCGGGCGATGGACAACCCGATCCACGCGACGGGTGGGATCACCATCCTGCACGGCTCGCTCGCGCCCGACGGCGCGGTGGTGAAGTCCGCGGGCTTCGACTCCGACGTGTTCGAGGGCACGGCCCGGGTCTTCGACCGCGAGCGCTCCGCGCTGGACGCCCTGGCGGACGGCACGATCCGGGCCGGCGACGTCGTCGTCATCCGGTACGAGGGCCCCAAGGGTGGTCCGGGGATGCGCGAGATGCTCGCGATCACCGGCGCCATCAAGGGCGCCGGGCTGGGCAAGGACGTGCTGCTGCTCACCGACGGGCGGTTCTCGGGCGGGACGACCGGGCTGTGCGTCGGTCACGTCGCCCCGGAGGCGGTCGACGCCGGTCCGATCGCCTTCGTGCGGGACGGCGACCGGGTGCGGCTCGACGTGGCGGGTGCCCGGCTGGACCTCCTGGTGGACGACGACGAGCTGCGGGCACGGGCCGTCGGGTGGGCCCCGCTTCCGCCCCTGTACACGAGAGGTGTGCTCGCCAAGTACGCCAAGCTGGTGCAGTCGGCGTCGCGCGGGGCGATCCTCGAGTAGGCCCGTGCATGGCGGACGAGAACGGGATCCCGCCTATCGGTCCAGCCATCGAGACCGTGAACCAATAAGTGGACGTAGGACCTAAGGGCGTGACATCGAGGGGGCCGTCGCGTAGTGTTCCGCACGTGCAGACGATCCTCGTAGTACTCGGCTAGGCGCGGGCTAACCCCCTCCCAGCCAGGATCTGCCTGCGCCGCACCCCTCGACCAGCCCCTCCGGGGCCGAGGGGTTCTTTCATGTCAGGGAACGACCGACCGGCACCAGGAGTCAACGATGGCCCAGGACACGCATCCGGCACCGCCGGCAGCGGGGGCCGCCGCTGTCGGCGGTGCCGGATGCGTGTCC
>CAYGGX010000025.1:0-29214 GCA_964349585.1 uncultured Actinotalea sp. | reverse complement strand
TGCGCGCGTCCAACTGGCAGGCGGCGGTCGACGCCGCGGACCAGGTGGTCGTCGTGTCCACCATGCGCGAGGACACGGCCCAGTCGGCGGCCTGGGCGCTGGATGCCCTGCGCGCGACCGGGCACGACGACGCCGTCCGCCGCGCGATCACGGTGCTCAGCCATCCCGGGCCGCACCGGGACGCCGAACTGGCGGCCCGACTGCACGACCACTTCGGACGCCTTACACGCGCCGTGTTTGAGGTGCCGTACGAGGCCTCGCTGGTCGCCGGCGGGCCGATCGACCATGACGCCCTCTCGGCGCGATCCAGGCGCGCGTGGCTGCATGTGACGGCAGCGGTCGCCGACGGCCTGTAGCCGCGGGCTGGACGACGCAGAGCCCCCTTGGCAGTGTGCTGATTACCGAGTAACCTCGGCGGCACAGTTACTCGGTAACTAGCCGGGGGTCGTCATGTCGGTGCGGAACGGACTGCTGGCCCTGCTCGCGGAGCGCCCCATGGGCGCGTACCAGCTGCGGCAGGAGTTCGAGCGGCGGACCGGGGGAACCTGGCCGCTGAACATCGGCCAGGCGTACACGACGCTGCACCGGTTGGTGCGCGACGGTCTCGCCGAGGCCGCTCCGGTGCAGGGGGCCGGAGCGGACGAGGTCGAGCGCTTCCGACTCACGACCGAGGGTCGCGCAGAGCTCTCGGCGTGGTGGGCCAACCCGGTCCAGCGATCGAACCCGGCGCGCGACGAGCTCGCGATCAAGCTGGCGCTCGCGGTGACCACGGCGGGGGTGGACGTGGCGCGGGTCATCCAGGCCCAGCGCACCGAGTCGCTCCGGTCGCTGCGGGACTACACGCGGCTCAAGGTGGACGCCGCGGGACCGGAGGACCTCGCCTGGACCCTGGTCCTGGACAACCTGGTGTTCGCCGCCGAGGCAGAGGTGCGCTGGCTGGACCACGTCGAGGCGAGGATGGTTCGCGCCGCAGGTGCCGCCTCGCCCGACGCCGGCGCGGTGCCGGCTCTTCGCGAGACCGCCGGTGGCGCGCGTGCTGGCGCCGGCGGCTCCGACCCGGCCGTCCGGCGATGAGCGGCGTGCTTGGCCTCGGGCCCGTGCTGCTGCGCCTGTCGGGGGTGAGCCGCACGCACGGGCACGGAGCGCTGGAGGTGCACGCCCTGAGCGGCGTGATGCTCGACGTGCGCATCGGCGAGCTCGTCGCAGTGATGGGTCCGTCCGGCTCGGGCAAGTCCACCCTGCTGAACATCGCCGGGGGCCTGGACACCCCGACATCGGGCACCGTCACCCTGGCTGGCGCCGAGCTCTCGGCCCTCGATGCGCGGGGCCGGGCACGGCTGCGCCGGCGCAGCGTCGGCTACGTGTTCCAGGACTTCAACCTGATCTCCGCCCTGACCGCCGCCGAGAACGTCTCGCTACCGAGGGAGCTCGACGGCGTCGCCGTTCGCAAGGCGCGGAAGGACGCGCTCGAGGCCCTGAGCGTCGTCGGCATCGGTAAGCTCGCCGACCGATTCCCGGACGAGATGTCCGGGGGCGAGCAGCAGCGCGTGGCCATCGCGCGGGCGCTGGCGGGACCGCGTCGCCTGGTCCTGGCCGACGAGCCCACCGGGGCGCTGGACTCGGTGACCGGCGAGGACGTGATGCGAGTGCTGCGCAGCAGGGTCGATGCCGGTGCCGCCGGGCTGCTCGTCACGCACGAGGCACGGTTCGCGGCCTGGGCCGACCGGACCATCTTCCTGCACGACGGCGTCGTGGTGGACACGACCGGAGATCGCGCCGAGGCGGACGCCCTGCTCGCCGAGGGTGTCTGATGCGCCGGTGGTGGGGTGGGCTGCGGGTCGCCGCCCGGATAGCCCGGCGGGACGCGCGCCGGTCGCGAGGCCGCACGGCTCTCGTCGTGGTGCTGGTCGGGCTGCCGCTCCTTGCCGGCGCGGCGGGTGCCACGCTGCTTGCCTCGGCCAATCCGACCGACGCGACCTACGCCCGGTGGATCCTGGGGGAGGAGGCCCAGGGGCACGTCGGCTCGTACTGGGGCGGACCCGTCAGTCAGGACCTCATCGCAACGTCGGTGTCCAGCTCGATCGACCGTGCCGAGCCCCGGGACCTGGTCGAGTACGAGCGCTTGCTGGCGGCCGCGCTGCCGGCGGGCGACCAGCTGCTTCGGGTGCTGCGCTCGACCGGCCGCCTGGCGACCCCCGACCGCGCGGTGCCCCCGACCACGGACGTGCTCGGACTGCCCGCCGACGGTGACCTGAGCAGCGTCTTCCCGGTCGGTGAGGGCGCGTTGCCCAGTGGGCCCGGCGAGGTCGCGCTGAACGAGGCGACGGCCGAGCGGCTCGGCGTGGGCGTCGGTGACCCCGTGCTGATCGAGCCTGCGGACGGCGAGGAGCGCGACGTCGTCGTCTCGGGCGTGCTGGCACCGTCCGCGCAGGGCCCGCGGGTGGTCGCCGGCCCGGGCCTGCTCGTCGCGCCGGCCGGTCTGGAGAACGCGGCGCCGTGGGATGCGCTGAGCACCACCACTGTCGAGTGGTACGTACTGGGGCCCGCTGCGGTCACCTGGGAGAACGTGCTGGCGGTCAACGCTGTTGGCTCGCCGGTCGTCAGCCGCGCGGTGGTCGCCGACCCGCCCCCGCGGTCGGCCATGCCGTACTGGGCGGGCGACGGTGGGGGTTCAGGCCTCGAGTCCGGGACCCTCCTGCTCATCGCGGCCATTGGCGCCATGGTCGTGCTCGAGGCCGCGCTGCTGATCGGCCCGGCCTTCGCGGTCGGCGCGCGGCGCAGCCAGCGCCAGCTCGCCCTGCTCGCGGCGGCCGGTGCGGACCGGCGAACGCTGCGCCAGGTCGTGCTGCTCACCGGGGTGGTGACCGGGCTGGTGGCCGCCGCGGGGGCAACCGCGGCGGGCCTGCTCATCGTGGTGGCGGTTCGCGCCGTGGTGCGCGCACGCAGCGGCCCGTTCGTCTGGCCCGACCTCCAGGTGCCCTGGCCGGCGCTGCTCGGGCTCGTCGCCGTGGGGACGTTCGCCGCCATGGTCGCGGCCTGGTTCCCCGCCCGCCGCGCCTCCCGGATCGACGTCGTGGCGGCGCTCGCCGGGCGGCGCGCCGAGGCCCACCCCAGACGGCGCGTCGCACTCGCGGGCGTGGCGCTGATCGTCCTCGGGGCGGCCGGATCGGTCTTCGGTGCGATCACCGGCCGAACCGCGGTCCTGGTGGCCGGCGTGCTCACGCTCGAGGTCGGCGTCGTGGCCGCTGCGGGCGCGCTGGTGGCGCTGGCTGCCCGGCTGGCACCCCGGCTGCGCCCGATGGGTCGGATCGCCCTGCGCGACGCCGCCCGCAACCGGTCACGGACCGCCCCGGCCGTCGCTGCGGTCATCGCGGCGGTCGCCGGCATCACCGCCGGCGCGATCTACTTCCAGTCGGACTCGGAGCACTGGGAGCGGTCGTGGACTCCGGCGGCGGCCGACGGCACCGTGACCGTCCAGTTCCCGATGGCGGCCCCCGACGACGTTGCGACCCTCGTCGAATCCACCAGAGCCGTGCTGCGTCGGGAGCTCCCGGTGACGGACGTGCACGTCGTGACGCTCGCCGTGCCGCCGGCCACGGATGCCTCCGGTGACTCGTCGATGTTCCTGACGGTCGCGACACCGCCGGACCGGCGCTGCCCGTTGGACAACGACGACCTGACGGCCGACGAGCGGCGAGCCGTCGGCCGGGACCCCCGTTGCCAGGGTCGGACAGTGGGCGGCGGCGAGGTCATCTGGATGCCCCAGACCAGCTGGACGACCACGCTGGTCGACGACGGAACGGTGGTGGCCGCACTGGGCCTGCCGGGCTCGCCCGAGGCCGCGCGAGCCCTCGCGGACGGCCTCGTCGTCGTCGGGTCGGAGCGCGAAATCCGGCCCGACGGGACCGTGCTCCTCGAGCTGCACCAGTACGACAACCTCACCGGGGAGGACCGCGTGGCGGTCGAGCTTGCGGCCCCCGCGGTCCCCGTCGATCTCGGGGCCTACTCGCCGATCCTCCCGCCGGCGGCGCTCGAGGCCCTGGGCATGGACGCCGGGGTCGCCGGGCTGGTTGCGCCCACGACCCGGCCGCCGACCCCGGCCGAGGAGGCGGCGGCCGAGGCGAGCCTCGACCCGGGCGCACTGCTCCGGGTAGTGCGCGACATGGAGACCGGGACGAACCTCGTGATGCTGGTGCTGCTGGCCGCCGCACTCGTGGTGGGCCTCGCGGCCACCGGGATCACCGTCGTGCTGGGGGCCGTGGAGTCCCGCCCCGACCTGGCCACGCTGGCGGCGATCGGCGCCGACCCGCGGGCCCGACGCCGGTTCACCGCCGCCCAGGCGGGCGTCGTCGCGACGCTCGGTGGATTCCTCGGCGTGGGCACCGGGCTGATGCTCGGCTGGGTCCTCGTCACTGCCCAGCGCTACCGAGACCTCATCCCGGACTACGGATGGGAGGCGTCGGTGCCCTGGCCCACCCTCGCCGCGATCGCCGTCGGGATGCCAGCGCTGGCCATGGGGCTGGGCTACCTCGCCACCAGGTCCCGACTGCCCCTGGTCCGCCGGATGGCCACATGAGCGTCGGAGCCGATCGGATCGCCGCGCGCGCGGAAGAGGTGGCGAGCGCGCGCGAGCTGCGGCGGATGGCGCTCATCAACCGGCGCGACCTGCTCCTGTCCCGCGGCGCACGCGCGTGGCCGCCGCGCCAGGTGGCCCGGGCCGCGCCGGGGGTGGGCCAGAATCGGGGCATGAACGTCAGGCACGCCACCCTCGACGATGTGGACGCCGTCGTCGGCCTTGCGCATTCCGCATATCGCGGCGAGACCAGCAGGGCGGGCTGGACGACCGAGGCGGATCTGCTCGACGGCGGGCGGACCGACGCCCCGATGGTCCGGGGGCTGATCCAGGCCGAGGGCAGCGTGATCCTGGTCATCGACGACCAGGCCGAGCCAGGGTCCCTGCTGGCCTGCTGCCACCTCGAGCGGCGTCCCGACAGCGCCTACCTCGGCCTGTTCGCGGTGCGGCCCGGGATGCAGGGTCGCGGCGTCGGCAGCTCCCTGCTGGCCGCCGCGGAGTCGCTGGCCCGGGACTGGGGGTTGGTCCGGCTCGAGCTGACGGTGCTGAACCACCGACCGGAGCTGCTCGCCTGGTACGAGCGGCTCGGCTTCGAGATGACGGGCCACGACACGCCGTTCCCGTACGGTGACGAGCGGTTCGGCATCCCGCGCCGTCCGGACCTGGTGCTGCAGGGGATGGCGAAGCGGATCGCGCCCGGCCAGGACTGACCTTGGTGCGTCCGGCACCCGGGTGGCTCAGGATGGGGGGATGACCGACGACGCCGTGCACGCCCTCCGCCCCGCTGCTCCCGAGCTGCCGCTCACAGCCGTCGTCACCGGCGCGGGTCGCGGCATCGGACGCGGTCTGGCGCTGGGACTGGTAGCGCACGGCTTCGACGTAGCGCTGCTCGGTCGCACCCCCGCGCATCTCGAGGCGGTGGCCGCCGAGGCGGCGACGACCGAGCCGGCCCCGGGCACGGAGATCGGCAGGTGCGTGGTCGCGGCGGTCGATCTCACGGACACCGCCGCCGTGCGAGTTGCCGCCGCGAAGGCGGAGGAGGAGCTCGGTGGGGTCGGACTGCTGGTGAACAACGCAGGCGTCCTGGAAGAGCGCGAGGCGGCGTTCGCCGCCGACGACGTGGACGACATGTGGCGAGTCGTGGCGAACAACCTGCGCGGTCCGATGAACGTCACGCACGCGCTGCTGCCGGGGATGCTCGCGCGCGGGGGCGGCCGGATCGTGAGCATCAACTCCGGCCTCGGCGTGAAGCCGTCGGCCGCGTACACCGGATACGGGATCAGCAAGGGTGGCCTTGCGCGGCTCACCACTCTGATCGACGCCCAGTACCGGGAGGCCGGCATCCGGATCTTCGACCTCGCCCCGGGCGTCGTGCCGACGGACATGACCGCAGGCATGCCGGCGCACGCCGGGCGCACCCAGTGGACGCCGATCGAGGCCAGCATCGAGCTGGTCCTCGCCGTGGCGGAGGGCAAGCTCGACGGGCTGTCCGGGAGGTTCCTGCGGGCGGGCGAGGACACGGCCGACGAGCTGGTGGCCAGCACCCACGAGATCCTCGCCAGCGACGCCCGCCGGCTGCGCCTGGTGCCGTACGGTCCTACGGACCCGCTGCAGCCCTGAACGATGACGGCCCCCCGAAGATCCGAGGGGCCGTCGACCTAATGCTCGATCAGGCGCCGAACCAGCCCTTGACCTGGTCGGCGATCGCTTGCTCGAACAGGTCGTCGTTGTGCTGCGACCGAAGCCACTTCGCGAAGTCGCCGTCGGCGGCGGCGTCGAGCTCGCGCCGGCACGCCGCGGTGTCGGTTACCGCCCGGTGCAGCATCTCCTCGGCCTCCGCCGCGGTGGTGTACAGGAACGGGTAGTTCGCCGGCAGGATCCCCCGCGCCCACGGCCGGTCCGGGAACACCCCGACCGCACCGGCGGCGAGCGCCTCGACGTACGCCAGGCCGTAGGACTCCTCCACGGCCGTGGCGAGGAACGCCGTCGTGCGGGCGAGCGCCTGCCAGTAGTCGTCCCGGCTGGCCGTCAGCGGACCGACCCAGGTCCAGTCCCGCCGGGAGAGGTTCATCGCCGCCTCGGTGACCAGGTGCGACTCGTGCAGGCGGGCCTCGACCTTGATCTGTGTCCGCCGGTGCACCCTCTCGACCACGTCGATGAACAGCTGCGGCTGCTTGCGCTCGTTCAGGTAGATGGCCGGGTAGAGCACCACCGGGACCTCCGGCTCCTGGCGTGGCTTCACGTGCTCCAGCCGGAACCCGAGGTTCACCCAGGCGATGCGCGCCTTCTCCGCAAGCGGCTGGATCGTCTGGGTGGCGACGATCTCGCGGACTTCGCTCGCGGTGCGCTCGGAGTTCGCGAAGGTCGGGAACAGCGCGCACGACAGCCCGAGGGCCGCCCGGTCCACCGGGTGGGTGTACTGCGAGGTGTTCCACCAGACGAAGTTCATGACCTTCGGGTCCTCGCAGTGCGTCTTCAGCGTCTGCCAGATCCCGAGCGAGTCCATCACGTCCATCGAGATCACGACTGTGTCGTTGCCGTCGACGAACTCGAGCGGTATCAGGTCGAAACCCTCGCACTTGCGCGGGCCGGGGCCGATCAGCAGGGCCTCGGGGAACACCCGGAGCAGCCTGCGGACCAGCGTGGCACCCGCGGTGTGGCCGGCGACGTTCCCGTCGGCGTCGACGAGCGCTGCGCTGTAGCTGACGGCGACCTTCATCGCTTGTCCCCTCCGGACTTGGCGAGCTCCCCTGGTCGGGAAGCGGCGTCGGTGCTCGGCTCGATCGTGGTGTCGCCCGCGCCGTCCGGCGTGTCGAGCTCGGCGGCGTCGTCGTCGTCCGTGAAGGACGCCTTGATCCGCATGCCGTAGAAGGACCGGTGCGCGTAGAAGACCGAGACCAGGAAGAAGACGAACGACAGGACCAGCACGAGCGGGCGGAGACCATCAGCGGTGAGGCTGATTGCCAGCTCGACGGCGAGCAGGCCGAACAGGGTGGTGAACTTGATCACCGGGTTCAGGGCCACCGACGAGGTGTCCTTGTACGGGTCGCCGACGGTGTCGCCGACGATCGTCGCGTCGTGCAGCGCGGTCCCCTTGGCGTGCAGGTCGATCTCGACGATCTTCTTCGCGTTGTCCCAGGCACCGCCGGCGTTGGCCATGAAGAGCGCCTGGTAAAGCCCGAACAGCGCGATCGAGATCAGGTAGCCGATGAAGAGGAACGGCTCGAGGAACGCGAATGCCAGGGTCGCGAAGAACACACCCAGGAACATGTTGAGCATCCCGTGCTGGGCGTACTCGGTGCAGATCTCCACGACCTTGCGGGAGTCCTCGGCGCTGGCCTTGGGCGCCCCCGCGTCCAGCCTGATCGTCCGCTTGATGTACTCCACGGCCCGGTAGGCGCCCGTGGTGACCGCCTGGATGGAGGCGCCGGAGAACCAGAAGATGATGGCGCCGCCGAGCACCAGACCGAGCAGGAACGGCGGGTGCAGCATGGACAGTTTCTCCACGCCGACCTCGAGGCCTTCGGTGAGCAGCATGATGATCGAGAAGATCATCGTCGTCGCGCCGACCACCGCCGTGCCGATGAGCACCGGCTTCGCTGAGGCCTTGAAGGTGTTGCCCGCGCCGTCGTTCTCCTCGAGCATCCGCTTGGCCCGGTCCCACTGGACCTCCACGCCATGGTTGGTGGCGAGCTCGGCGTCGATGCCCTTCACCTCCTGGATCATGGACAGCTCGTAGACGCTCTGGGCGTTGTCGGTCACCGGCCCGTAGGAGTCCACGGCGATCGTGACCGGGCCCATGGACAGGAACCCGAAGGCGACCAGCCCGAAGGCGAAGATGGCCGGCGCGATCATGATCGAGTCCAGCCCGAGCTCGCTGACCAGGAAGGCGCCGCCCATCAGGGCGATGATCGCCATGCCGAGCCAGTAGGCGGCGAAGTTGCCCGCCACGAGGCCCGACAGGATGTTCAGCGACGGACCGCCCTGCCGGGAGCTCTTCACGATCTCCCGGACGTGCTTGGAGTTGGTCGAGGTGAACACCTTGACCAGTTCGGGGATCAGCGCGCCGGCGAGGGTGCCGAACGAGATGATCAAAGCGAGCTTCCACCACAGGTCGCCGGCGAGGTTGTCGCCGAGGATCAGGTAGGTCATCGCGAACGTCGCGACGATGGAGACCACCGAGGTGATCCACACCAGCGAGGTGAGCGGCGTCTCGAAGTTCATCCGCTCCGAGTTGGCGTAGCGTGCCTTCACCCACGCGGCGTTGAGCAGGTAGGAACCCGCGGATGCGAGGACCATGACCGCGCGGATGACGAAGATCCACACCAGCAGGCTCGCCTGGACCGTCGGGTCGCCGACTCCGAGCATGATGAACACCACCAGTGCGACGCCGGTGACTCCGTAGGTCTCGAAGCCGTCGGCGGACGGGCCGACCGAGTCGCCGGCGTTGTCGCCGACGCAGTCCGCGATGACGCCGGGGTTGCGCGCGTCGTCCTCCTTGATCTTGAACGCGATCTTCATCAGGTCGGAGCCGATGTCGGCGATCTTGGTGAAGATGCCGCCGGCGATGCGCAGCGCCGCAGCGCCGAGCGACTCGCCGATCGCGAAGCCGATGAAGCAGGCCCCGGCCAGGTCAGCAGGGAGGAAGAGCAGGATGATGAGCATGATCAGCAGCTCGATGCTGATGAGCACCATGCCGATCGACATGCCGGCCTTCAGCGGGATCTGGTGCAGCGGGAGCGGCTTGCCGCCCAGCGAGGCGAACGCGGTGCGGGAGTTGGCGAACGTGTTGACCCGGATCCCGAACCATGCGACCGAGTACGAACCGGCCATGCCGATGAGGCTGAAGGCGATGACGATCGCGACGCGACCCCACTCGAGGTCGATCAGCACTCCGTAGTACAGGAGGATGACGGCCGCGATGAACGCCCAGAGCACCATCAGGAAGCGGCCCTGCTTGACCAGGTAGGCCTTGCAGGTCGTGTAGATGAGCTCGGAGACCTCGCGCATGGACGGGTGCACCGGGAGCTGGCGGAGCTGTACGTAGGCCACCGCGCCGAATCCGAGGCCGAACAGGCAGACCAGCAGCCCGACGATCAGCAGGGCGCGGCCCGAGCCGCCGCCCATGATGTTGACGGCGCTCAGGTCCGGCAGCACGAGGTTGACCTCGCCGCCGTGACCGCCGCTCTCGGTCGAGGACTGGGCGGCCTCGGGTGCGCAACCGGCGAGCGCCAGCGCGCCACCGGCCAGCAGCAGTACCGAGCGGAGGGTGCGCCGTCTGGGTCGGCCGGGCGGGTGCCGGTCGGCGCTGCCGCCCGTGGTGGCGTCGGACTGGTGTGCGGTGGGGGCGTCTTGGACGCGTCCACCGGTC
The DNA here is from genome assembly GCA_964349585.1 of uncultured Actinotalea sp. Taxonomy (GTDB): domain Bacteria; phylum Actinomycetota; class Actinomycetes; order Actinomycetales; family Cellulomonadaceae; genus Actinotalea. The sequence continues at coordinate 19,270 of CAYGGX010000025.1, read as the reverse complement.
GGCACAAGGCTCACGATGACCTCTGAGTTCGGGGAGAGAGCGACGATGCTGTCCCTTGGCACGTTAGGGGGGGCTGCGGCCCCCAACCTATGACCTTCGGCTCAGGCACCACGAGACCCCGTCCGCCCGCCGGACGGCGGCGGTGCTGCCCGGCCATCGGACGCGGGCTGGACCCCGTCGGGCGTGGCGGGCATGATGCGACTCACGATCCCGGCGGCGACCCGGGCGTTGGGTGGCGCCGTCGGGTCCAAGGTCCCCTGATGGGTCGGCACCGCTGCCGGACCCTGGGGTACGCGACGTGGTAACGAGGCCGACGTCCGGCGAAGAGAGGCAGACCGTGGCGAAGTACGTCTACGACTTCAGTGAAGGAAACAAGGACCTCAAGGATCTGCTCGGCGGCAAGGGCGCGAACCTCGCCGAGATGACCAGGCTCGGTCTTCCGGTACCTCCTGGCTTCACGATCACCACGGATGCCTGTCGGGCGTATCTGAAGACCGGTGACCTGCCGGCCGAGCTGCAGGACGAGGTCTCCGCCCACCTGAGCCAGCTCGAGGCGCAGATCGGGCGGAAGCTGGGCGACGCCGCGGACCCGCTGCTGGTCTCAGTCCGCTCCGGCGCGAAGTTCTCGATGCCCGGGATGATGGAGACGGTGCTGAACATCGGGCTCAGCGACGCCTCGGTGCAGGGCCTTGCGGCCGTGGCCGGCGACGAGCGGTTCGCCTGGGACTCTTACCGGCGCCTGATCCAGATGTTCGGCAAGACGGTGCTCGACATCGACGGCGAGCTGTTCGCCCACGCCCTCGACTCGCTCAAGGTCGAGCGCGGGGTCACGGCGGACACCGACCTGACCGCTGAGGACCTCAAGGGCCTGGTCGCCCAGTTCAAGGAGATCATCGCCGAGCAGGCCGGCAGCCCGTTCCCCCAGGGGCCGCGGGAGCAGCTCGACCTGGCCGTCGCTGCGGTCTTCAAGTCCTGGAACACCGACCGCGCGAAGCTGTACCGGCGTCGGGAGCGGATCCCGGAGGACCTCGGTACCGCTGTCAACATCTGCACCATGGTCTTCGGCAACCTCGGCGCGGGATCGGGCACCGGCGTGTGCTTCACCCGCGACCCGGGCACCGGCCACTCGGGCGTCTACGGGGACTACCTGGAGAACGCGCAGGGCGAGGACGTCGTCGCCGGCATCCGGAACACCCTGACGCTCGCCGAGTTCGAGGAGCTCGACCCACGGTCCTACGGCGAGCTGCGGGATGTCATGCGCCGCCTGGAGACCCACTACCGCGACCTCTGCGACATCGAGTTCACGGTCGAGCGGGGCAAGCTGTGGATGCTGCAGACCCGGGTGGGCAAGCGCACCGCGGGGGCCGCCTTCCGGATCGCAACGCAGCTCGTGGACGAGGGTTTGATCTCGCTCGACGAGGCCCTCGAGCGGGTCACCGGCGAGCAGCTGACGAACCTCATGTTCCCGCAGTTCGACGCCGAGGCGGAGCGCACCCTGCTGGCAAAGGGCCTGGCGGCCTCGCCGGGCGCCGCGGTGGGCGCCGCGGTCTTCGACTCCGTGACCGCTCAGGAGTGGGCGGCGCAGGGCAAGGCCGTCATCCTGGTCCGGCGTGAGACCAACCCGGACGACCTCGGCGGCATGATCGCGTCGGTCGGCATCCTGACGTCGCGGGGCGGCAAGACCTCCCACGCCGCGGTCGTCGCCCGTGGCATGGGCAAGACCTGCGTGGCGGGCGCCGAGCAACTGGACGTGGACGTCGTCGGTCGCCAGATCGCGGTGAACGGCTCCGTGGTCAAGGAGGGCGACGTCATCGCGATCGACGGCTCGACGGGCGAGGTCTTCCTCGGTTCGGTGCCGGTCGTGCCCTCGCCGGTGGTGCAGTACCTCGAGGAGGGGCTGGACGTCGCACTCAAGCACGCCAAGGACGTCGACACCGCCGAACTGATCAAGGCCGTTGACCGGGTCATGATCCACGCCGACGGCGTTCGGCGGCTGCACGTGCACGCCAACGCGGACACCCCCGAGGACGCCCAGCGGGCGCGGGTCTGGGGTGCGCAGGGGATCGGGCTCTGCCGGACCGAGCACATGTTCCTCGGCGACCGGCGGGTGCTCGTCGAGCGGCTGATCCTGGCCACCGACGACGCCGAGCGCCAGGCTGCGCTCGACGCCCTGCTCCCGCTGCAGCGGGACGACTTCGTCGGCATCCTGGCGGCGATGGACGGGCTGCCGACCACGATCCGGCTGATCGACCCGCCGCTGCACGAGTTCCTGCCCGACCTGACCGACCTGAGTGTCAAGGTGGCGCTCGCGGAGGCGGGCGGGGCCGGCGGTGCCGACCTCGAGCACGACAAGCTGCTCCTCACCGCCGTCCGGCGGATGCACGAGGCCAACCCGATGCTGGGCCTGCGCGGCGTCCGCCTCGGCCTGGTCATCCCAGGCCTGTTCGCGATGCAGATCCGCGCGGTGGCCGAGGCCGCGGCGCGGCGCAAGCGGGACGGCGGCGATCCGCACGCGGAGATCATGGTCCCGCTGGCCGGTTCGGTGGTCGAACTGGACCTGGTCCGCACCGAGGCCGAGCAGATCCTGGCCCTGGTCGCGTCCGAGCAGGGCGTCGAGCTGAACATCAAGATCGGCGCAATGATCGAGCTGCCGAGGGCGGCGCTCACCGCCGACCAGATGGCAACGGTGGCGGAGTTCTTCTCCTTCGGCACCAACGACCTGACCCAGACCACTTGGGGCTTCTCGCGGGACGACGTGGAGGGCGCCTTCTTCGGCCCCTACATCGAGGCCGGCATCTTCGCCGTCTCCCCGTTCGAGACCCTCGACACCACCGGTGTCGGCCGGCTCGTGCAGATCGCGGTGGAGGAGGGGCGCAAGACCCGCCCCGACATCACACTGGGCGTCTGCGGTGAGCACGGCGGTGACCCGGAGTCCATCCACTTCTTCGACAAGGTGGGCCTGGACTACGTCTCCTGCTCGCCGTTCCGCGTTCCCGTGGCGCGGCTCGAGGCCGGTCGGGCCTCGGTGCTCTCAGAGACGGCCAGCGACACCCGATGAGGCGCGACGGGGTGGGCCCGCGCGCGGGCCCACCCCGGCGTCTTCTCCGCGAGGTGGGTAGCCTCGATCCGGTGTCCCCACCGCAGCGTGCAGAAGGAGCCGACGAGGAGTCGGCCAAGCCGGCCGGTCTCGGTTTGCCCGACGAGCCCGTGTCACCCGACGACGTCGTGCCCCCGGACGTAGCGTTCGACCTCCCCCCCGACGTCCCACCGCTCGAGCCCGTGCGTGGTCGGCGGCGCCTGGTGCTCGTCGTCAAGGGCGCCCTCATCGGCGCCGTCGAGATCATCCCGGGGGTCAGCGGCGGCACCGTCGCGCTGATCCTGGGCGTGTACGAGACGATCATCCGGTCCGCCGGACATCTCGTCCGCGGGTTGCTCGGCGGCGGCCGCGTCGTGCTCCGCGGCGGGGACCGCGCGCCTGCCCGGGCGCAGCTCGCCCAGGTCCGCTGGGACGCCCTGGCCCCGCTCGGCGCGGGGATGATTGTCGCGATCGTCGTCGGCGCTCGCCTGCTCGAGCCCGCGATGGCGGCCTATCCGGTACAGGCGCGCGCCCTGTTCGCCGGCCTGATCCTGGCCTCGCTCGTCGTGCCGGCCCGGATGGTGGGCGGGCGGTGGACCGCCCGTGAGGTGCTGCTCGGGGGGCTGGCCGCGGCCGCCGCGTTCCTGCTGACCGGGCTGCCCCCGGCGGCGGAGCAGGCGCCTCCGATGCCGGTGGTTGCCCTAGCGGGGGCGCTGGCGGTGTGCGCGCTGGCGCTGCCCGGGGTCTCCGGGTCCTTCCTGCTGCTCTCGATCGGGATGTACGCCCCGACGATCAGCGCGGTCAACGACGGGGACCTCGGCTACCTGGGCGCGCTGGCCCTGGGCGCCGCCGTCGGGCTGGGGATGTTCGTCGTCGGGCTGGAGTGGCTGCTCGAGCACCGCAGGCGGGTAACCCTCGTGGTCATGACGGGGCTGATGGTCGGCGCCCTGCGCGCCCTGTGGCCGTGGCAGGACGCGGACCGACACCTGCTCCCCGTCGGCGCCGGGGCGTGGTCGGCGGCGGCGCTGTGCCTGGCCGGGGCGCTGCTCGTCACCGCACTGCTGCTGGCCCAAGGACGGGTCGCTCAGCGCAACGGGACGAACCGGTAGCCCTCGATCCGCGTCTCGTCCATCCCTGCGTCAGTCCGACGCACGACGCTCAGGCCGCCCGCGACGGGCGCGACCAGCAGACCGCCGACGACCAGCTGGTCGACCAGGGTCTGCGGCAGGTCGGGTGCCTCCGCCGAGACGAGGATCCGGTCGAAGGGTGCCAGGTCGGGATGCCCCAGCACGCCCGGCTCGGCCGCCTCGATGCGGGCCCAGGGCTGACCGGTCGCCGCCAGGTTGGCCGCCCCCCACGCCGCCAGCCGGGGCTCGAGCTCGACCCCGATCACCATCCCCGTCGGGCCGACCAGGTGCGCCAGCAGGGCCGTCGTCCATCCCGAGCCGGAGCCGACGTCGAGCACTCGCGCGTCGGCGGCGACCTCGAGCAGCCGGAGCATCCGCGCAACCGTGCTCGGCTGGGAGTTCGTCTGCCCCTCACCGATGGGCAGGGGTGCGTCCCGGGCCGCGAACCGACGCTGGTGGGCGGGCAGGAAGCCGGTTCGCGGGTGGGCGGCGAAGGCCTCGTCGACCGCGTCCATCTCCACCCTCCAGATGCCCGGCGCGCGGTGCCCGGCTAGCGTCGATCCGACCGATCACACACGGAGGTACTGATGGCGACCCGCACCGCACGCACCACCTGGTCCGGAACCGTCTCCGAGGGCACCGGCGAGGTCGAGCTCGTCAGCTCCGGGCTCGGCACCTACCAGGTGTCCTTCCCCAAGCGTGCCGCGGATGACCCCGACGGCGCCACAAGTCCGGAGGAGCTCATCGGCGCCGCGCTCTCCTCCTGCTACTCGATGCAGCTCTCGGCCCTGATCGCCGAGGCGGGCGGGACGCCCGGTGGCCTCGAGGTCACGGCCGCCGTGTCCTTCGGGCCCGACCCCGCCGGGGGCTTCCACATCCCCGGCATCGTGCTGACCGTCCGGGGCAACCCGAGCGGCCTGGACGCCGCGCGGTTCGCCGAGGTGGCCGAGGACGCCAAGCGGACCTGCCCGGTGAGCAAGGCCCTGACCGGCGTGTCGATCAGCCTCGAGGCCGAGCTGGACTGAGTCCGCCCGGTCCTGCCGCAACCGACCCGCAGCAACGGCAGCGGAAGGACTCAGGTCCACGCGACGCGCACGGCGCCCGTGCGAGGATGCGCGCGTGCCCACCACGACTCCTGCCGCGGTCACGGACCTGACGCGGCTGCTCCGCTCCGCCGTGCGCGGCGAGGTCGACTCGTCGACGCGCACCCGCGCCCAGTACACGACTGACGCGTCCAACTACCGCGTCGTCCCGCGTGTGGTCGTGCACCCGGCGGACGTGGACGACCTGATCGCCGTGACCGAGGTGGCACGCTCGGCCGGCGTGCCGCTGACGATGCGCGGGGCCGGAACGTCGGTGGCGGGCAACTCGATCGGGCCGGGCATCGTGGTGGACACCACCCGACACCTGACCGCGATCGGGCCGATCGACCGCGACGCGCGGACCGCCGTCGTGCAGCCGGGTGTCGTGATGTCGGCATTGCAGGCCGCGGCGACGCCGTTCGGCCTGCGCTTCGGCCCCGACCCGTCCACCCAGAACCGGGCCACCTTCGGCGGGATGATCGGCAACAACGCGTGCGGCCCGCACGCGGTCGCCTACGGGCGGACCGTCGACAACGTGGTGAGCCTGGACGTCATCGACGGCACCGGGCGGCGCTTCACCGCCACCAGGGGGGACGGCGCGCTCGACGCGGTCCCGGGGCTCGCCTCGCTGGTGACCGCCAACCTCCCGCTGCTGCGCACCGAGCTCGGTCGGTTCAGCCGGCAGGTCTCCGGCTACTCCCTGGAGCACCTGCTGCCGGAGCGGGGCGTCGACCTCGCGAAGATGCTGGTGGGCACGGAGGGCACGCTGGTGACGATTCTCGGCGCGACGGTGTCCCTGGTCGACATCCCGGACGCCGCGGTCCTCGTGGTGCTGGGCTACCCGGACATGCCGAGCGCCGCCGACGCGGTACCCGCGCTGCTCGCGCACTCCCCGCTCGCGATCGAGGGCCTCGACGCCCGGTTGGTCGACGTCGTGCGTCGGCATCGGGGCGATGCCCACGTGCCGCCGCTCCCGTCCGGCGGCGGTTGGCTGATGGTCGAGATGGGCGGCGCGGACCGGAACGAGGCGCTGGCCCGGGCGAGGGCGATGGCGGCCGACGCCGGCACCACCGCCGCGCAGGTCATCCCGCCGGGCGCGGGCGCCTCGGCGATGTGGCAGATCCGGGCCGACGGGGCCGGCCTCGCGGGGCGGGCGCCCGACGGCTCGCCGGCCTGGCCCGGCTGGGAGGACGCAGCCGTCCCGCCGGAGCGCCTGGGGGACTACCTGCGCGGCTTCGACGCGCTGATGGCCTCGCACGGCGTGGACGGCCTGACTTTCGGCCACTTCGGCGACGGGTGCGTGCACGTCCGGATCGGGATCCCGCTGGACCGGCCCGACGACGTCCCCCCGTTCCGCGAGTTCGTGACCCAGGCCGCGACCCTGGTCGCCGCGCACGGCGGCTCGCTGTCGGGCGAGCACGGCGACGGTCGCGCCCGCAGCGAGCTCCTCCCGCTGATGTACTCCGCCGAGGCGCTCGAGGCGTTCGCCGGCGTCAAGCACCTGTTCGACCCCGACAACCTGCTCAACCCGGGGGTGCTCGTCGACCCGCGGCCGATGGACGCCGACCTGCGCCGGCCGCACGCGCACCCGATCGCGGGCGGCAGCGGTGGTTTCTCGTTCGCGCACGACGACGGCGACTTCGCCAGCGCGGTGCATCGGTGCGTCGGCGTGGGCAAGTGCCGGGCCGACACCTCCGACGACGGCGGCTTCATGTGCCCCTCGTACCTGGCGACGGGACAGGAGAAGGACGTCACCCGGGGCCGTGCTCGGGTGCTTCAGGAGATGGCCAACGGGACGCTGGTCACCGGGGGGTGGCGGGCGCCGGAGCTGCGCGAGGTCCTCGACCTCTGCCTCAGCTGCAAGGCGTGCTCGCGCGACTGTCCCGCGGGCGTCGACATGGCCCAGTACAAGGCCGAGGTGCTGCACCGGGCCTACCGACGGCGGCTGCGCCCGATGAACCACTACGCGCTCGGCTGGCTGCCCCGGTGGACCCGGCTCATCGCACGCCTGCGCGTCGCTCGCGTCGCGAACGCGTTCCTCGGCAGCCGGCCGCTGGCGAAGGTGGTGCTCGGTGTTGCCGGGCTGGACCGCCGGCGCACGATCCCCGCCTTCGCGACGACGTCGTTCCGCACATCGTGGGCCCGTGAGCGAGCCGCGAACCACCACACCCAGGGCGTGGGGGAGTCCACTGCTGCCACGCAGTCCCGAGGTGGCACCGACCCGGTGCGCCGGGTGGTGCTCTGGGCCGACTCGTTCAGCGACGCCTTCGACCCGGACGTACCGCGCGCCATGGTGGCGCTGCTGCAGCGGGCGGGCTACGAGGTGATCGTCCCCGCGGAGGACGCGTGCTGCGGCCTCACCTGGGTGTCGACCGGGCAGCTGGACGGTGCGCGCAAGCGGATGGTCAACCTGCTGGCGATCCTCGGCCCCTTCGCGGTCAACGGGATCCCGATCATCGGAGTCGAGCCGTCCTGCACGGCGCTGCTGCGGAGCGACCTCGTCGACCTGTTGCCGGGCGACCCGCGGGCCGTGGCGGTCGCGGGCGCGACCCGGACGCTCTCGGAGCTGCTGACGGCGCCCGAGCCGCTGGGTCCCGGCGCCGCCTGGGCGCCGCCCGATCTGACCGGGTTGACGGTGATCGCGCAGCCGCACTGCCACCAGCACTCCGTGATGGGATACGACGCGGACCTGGCCCTGTTGGCCGCCACGGGGGCCGACGTGCGGACCCTCGCGGGTTGCTGCGGGTTGGCCGGCAACTTCGGGTACGAGCGGGGCCACTACGAGGTCTCGGTGGCCGTCGCGGAGCATGCGCTGCTCCCGGCGTTGCGAGCCGCTCCCCCCGGCAGCGTGCTGCTGGCCGACGGCTTCTCCTGCCGCACCCAGGCCGATCAGCTCGCCGGAGTGTCCGGCGTCCACCTGTCGCAGTTGCTCCTTTCTGGGCGGGATTGACCCGAAACGTTCACTCGTCCGGGGGAACTGTGACCAGAAGCGGAGCGCGAGGCGTTTCGCCGGGGTATTTCACCCTCTAGAGTCGGCGTGTCAGTGTTGACAGACTTTGCCGGGTTGTGATCGAGGGATGCCGGAAATGTCCACATATCTGGAGACTGCCCCGGTCGTGGAGAACGGATCCATGGGGGCGGAGCAGCTCGACGCCCTCCTGGGCGAGCACCTGATGCCCCTGCGGATCCGGGCGAGCGGCGCCGACGAGCCCTATCTGCTCGCCGTTGACGGCTCCGGGCAGCCGGTGGTCGTCGAGGTGGTCGGTCTGCTCGATGCCGAGGCGATCCTGAAGGCGCTGCGCTACGCCGGCCGAGCCTCCCAGATGAGCACCCGAGACCTAGCCGAGGTCTATCAGGGCGGGGCCGCCCGCTTCGCGACGCATCTTGCCGCGTTCCGCCTGACGATCCCGGCGTCGGCCCTGCTGTCCACGTTCGTGCGCGGCGGGGCGCGCCTGCTCCTGGTGTGCACCCACGTGGCCCCCGACGTCGAGGACGTCGTCGACTTCCTGCTCCAGCCCGGCTGGCAGGTGGACGTGCTGCAGGTGAAGTCCCAGGTGGTCGGCGGCCAGCGGGTGATGGACGTGTCGCCCATCGTCCGCACGCCGGAGCCGAGACGGACCACCGAGCCTTGGTCGACCGGGTCGGGCGGGGCCCTCCGACACCACCACTCGAACGGCAACGGGGCGAGCAACGGGGCGCGGCCGGGGGCGACGCGGCCGCCCGCCGTCGTGCAGCGGCCGGCGTTCGCCGCTCCGCTGGGTGCCGGTGCCCGCGAGCAGTGGACCTCCCCCCGGCCCGATCTGCGGCTCGCGCCGGACCCCGAGCGGCGCCCGGAGCCCTGCCAGGTGAAGCGCCCCGCGCCGCGGCCGTTCGTACCCCGACCCGATCCGCGGCTGGCGGTCGTGGCCGACGAGATCGGCGCCCCGGTGGCGCTCGTCTGGCTCCGGGAGCGGCACGGGGAGTGCTTCGAGGCCCTGCTGCATGCGGACGGGACCCTGGAGCTGCCGGACGGGACGCGCTTCGCCGACCCGGACGCGGCCGCTCAGGCGGCCTGCGGTTCCGGCCGGCACGTCGACGGCTGGCGCGCGTGGCACATCGGCTCGCTTCGCGGCCCGGCGCTCGCCGACCTGGTCGCCGGCCTGCGCTGACCGCTACGACCAGCCGTACGCGGCGCACCAGCGGGTGACCTCCGCGTAGAAGCGCGCCCGGGCAGGAGCCGCCGACAACGTCAGGTCGTGCAGCCCGTCCGCGATCCGAACGACCGTGACGACCGAACCGAGCAGCACCGCCCGGCGGGCCAACAGGTCGACGTCGAGCACGGTGTCCGAGGTCCGCATCTCCTCGCGCCACCGCGGCTGGATCACGGTCCGGTCCGATGCGGCCATCAGGATCGGCATCGGCAGGTCTAGCCCGCGCGCGACGGCGGCGTGGCCGTTGAGCACCGCCTGGATCCAACCCGGCCGGATCGGGAAGAAGGGCGTGGGACGCATCGCCTCGTCGTACTCCCACTCGCCGCCGTGCCGAGCCAGGAGGGTGCGCGCGTAGAAGCCCGGGTCGGTGGTGATCAGCGGCGCCTTCGGCTGGGTCCGCGCGAGGCCGTGCACCAGGGGCATGGAGAGCGTGCGCAGGATCGTCGAACCGGTCAGCTCGAGCCACGGGGTGTTCAGCACCAAGCCATCCACCGCGTCGGGGCGCCGCTGCGACCAGAGCACCGCCACCAGCCCGCCGGCCGAGTGGCCCATCACCATGACCTTTGCGGCCGCGCCGAGCTCCCCGCGGATCACGCCGACGGCCGCGTCGAGCTCCTCGTCGTACTCGGCCAGGTCGGCGACGTAGTTGGGCGTCTGGTGCGGCCGGAGGCTGCGCCCGTACTTGCGCAGGTCGAGGGCGTAGAAGGCCGCCCCCAGCCGGTGCCAGAACTCGGCGAGCTCCGTCTGGAAGAAGTAGTCGTTCCAGCCGTGCAGGTACAGGACCGCGCGGGCCGGCCGCAGGTCGGGGTCGGGCCGGTGACGGACCAGCGTGGCGACCACCCGCCCCTCGTCGTCGTCGGCGAGGTCGATCGTCAGCGCCTGGTAGGGGGCACCGAGGATGTCGGGCTGCCAGGCGTTCACGGCTGCGCCAGGTCGACGACCACCTTGCCGAACCCTTCGCCCGACGCCAGCCGGGCGAAGGCAGCCCGGGCCCGGTCGAAGGGATAGGTCGAGTCGATGACGGGCCGCACGCCGGTGCGGGCGCAGAACCGCAGCAGGGCCACGAGGTCCTCCTTCGAGCCCATCGTGGCGCCGACCACCTGCAGCTCGGTGAAGAACACCCGGGCCAGCTCCGCGCCGGGCTGGGCCCCGGTCGTGGCGCCGGCCACGACGACCGTGCCGCCGGGACGCACCGCGCGCATCGAGTGCGCCCAGGTGGCCTCCCCGACCGTCTCGATGACGGCGTCGACCCGGAAGCCGAGGCGTGCCCCGGGCTCGACGGCGAGCGCGGCGCCCAGGCCGAGGGCGCGCTCGCGCTTGGCGGCGTCGCGGCTGGTCACCACGACCTCGAGGCCCGCCGCGGCACCGAGCCGGACGGCGGCGGTGGCCACGCCCCCGCCGGCGCCCTGGACGAGCACCCGGTCGCCCGGGGCGAGCCGGGCGGAGCGGAACAGCATGGTGTAGGCCGTGAGCCAGGCCGTCGGCAGGCACGCCGCCTCGACGTGGGACAGCTCGGGCGGCTTGGGCAAGAGGTTCCAGGTGGGCACCGCCACGCGGGCGGCCAGCGTCCCGGGGTACCGCTCGGAGAGGATCGACCTCCGCTCGGTCGGCCCCACGCCGTGCCCGCTCTCCCCGATGACCGCATGCACGACGACGTCGTGCCCGTCGGCGGTGCTGCCCGCGGCGTCCGTGCCGAGCACCATCGGAAAGAGCTCGGCGGGCAGGCCGACGCCGCGCAGGGACCAGAGGTCGTGGTGGTTCAGGGCCGCAGCCCGGACCTCGATCACCGACCAGTGGGGGGGAGCCTCGGGCTCGGGGACGTCCCGGATCTCCAGGGCATCGAGGGGGCTGTCGGGCTCCGCACGGACGGCGACGACGGCGCGCATGGGTCAACCGTATTCGGCGGAGACCGGCACCGTGCCGGGATCGCGGCTCAGAGCAGCGGGAGGTGCCGCCCCAGGTCCGGCAGGGAGTCGCCGGTGTGCGCCGGTCGGAGCGCCGCCGACAGGGCGGCGGACTCCAACGGCACGCGCCCGCAGGCCAGGCGGATCCACGCGACCGGATCGACTGTCTCCACCGACCAGCCACCCCGGTCGAGCAGGATCTCGAGCAGGGTGTCGGCCACCAAGGTCACCGCGGCCGGCTCGAGCGGCGACTGGCCGGGCAGGGAGCGGCCCGCTGAACGGGCCAGGTCGTCCCCGTGCACCACGAGCTCCAGGATCCTCGAGACCACCATCTCCGAGAGCAGGATCGGCCCCCGGCGCGCCTGCACCACCGGATCCGCGCCGAGGTCGCGCAGCACGGCGAGCTGGGCGAGGGCCTGCTCAACCATCCGGTCGATCGCGGGTAGCGGATCGTCGGCGATCTCCGCGGCCGTCTGCCGGGTGGACTCGGCGATCTCCGCAGCGCGATCGGGATAGCCCCCGACGTACTCGGCGAGGGTCAGGGGCACCGTCCCCGGCGGGGCCGGCTGAGCGCCGGTCAGCGAACCCATGGCACGGCCGAGGTGCGCCACCAGCTCCGCGACCGTCCAGCCGTCGAGCGCGCTCGGGCGGTGCTCGTCGACAAGCTCGAGCTCGGTCACCCACCCGCGGAGGCGCAGCCACTGCGCGCGGAGCAGGTTCTCCAGCGCAATGACCTCGAGACCGGTTCGGGGTGCTGCCATCTGCTGATGCTATTCGGCGTGACCCTCCGCAGGGGTCAGACCCTGCGGAGGAACCCGGTGACCATCGCCCCGACCTGGTCGGACTCGACCAGGAACCCGTCGTGCCCGAAGTCCGAGTGCACCAGGTGGACGCCGTCGGCCCCGGGCAGGGCGGCGGCCAGCTGGTCGGACTGCTCCGGGAGGTAGAGCCGGTCGCTGCTAACCGCGACCACGAGCGCCTCGGCGGGCACCGTGCCCAGCGCCGCGGTGACCCCGCCGCGATCCCGGCCGACGTCGTGGCTCAGGATGGCCTCGGTGAGCGCGAGGTAGGAGTTGGCGTCGAAGCGCCACGCGAGCTTGCGGGCGTGGTGGTCGAGGTACGACTGCACGGCGAACCGCCCGCCGCCGCCGAGCGGGTCCTCGTCCGCCTGGGCAGCCCGCCCGAACCGGGTGTCCAGCTCGAGCGCGCTGCGGTAGGTGGTGTGGGCGATCTGTCGCGCGATCCCCATTCCGAGGTGCGGTCCCTGCCCGGGCTCTGCGTCGTAGTAGTCCCCGCCGCGCCAGCCCGCGTCGCCGCGGATGGCGGCGAGCTGGGCGTGCGCCCAGGCGATCTGGTCGCCGGTGGTCTGGGCGCAGGTCGCGATCGGGGCGATCCCGCGCACCCGGTCGGGGGCCATCACGCCCCACTCGAGCACCCGCATGCCGCCCATCGAGGCGCCGATCACGAGCGCCCAGCTGGAGACGCCGAGCGCGTCGGTCAGCGCGATCTCGGCGGCGACCTGGTCGCGGACCGTCGTGTAGGGGAACCGCGAGCCCCAGGGACGGCCGTCGCCGGCCGGCGAGGACGGCCCCGTGGTGCCCTGGCAGCCGCCGATCACGTTGGGTGCCACCACGAACCACCTGTCGGTGTCGATCGGACGCCCCGGTCCCACGAGACTGTCCCACCAGCCTGCGGTCGGGTGACCGGGCCCGGCGTCACCGGTGACGTGGGAGTCGCCGGTCAGCGCGTGCAGAACCAGGACGGCGTTGTCGCCCGACGGCGCGAGGGTGCCCCAGGTCTCGTAGGCGATCCGCACGTCCGGCAGCAGCCCGCCCGCCTCGAGGGACAGGGGTCCGATGTCGCAGAACTGCCGGCGGCCGACCGGGTCGCCGGGCCGCCACGCGGCGCTGGCCGGCGGCAGGTCAGCACCCACCGCCCACGGCGGCGCCCAGCGGCCCCCCGCGCCCGGGTCCTGGGCGTGCGCGGCGGCGTCGGTCTGCACGATGCGCAAACCTACGGCCCGGCCGCCCTTTCGACCCGGGTGCGCGCGGGGGGCCCTGGACATCACTGCTCCTTCGCTGCCCGGAAGCCGGCGTCCAGGTCGGCCAGGATGTCGTCGATGTGCTCCAGCCCGACGGCGAGCCGCACCAGGCCGGGGGTGACCGCGGAGAGCGCCTGCTCCTCCGGTGTGAGCTGGCTGTGCGTGGTCGACGCCGGGTGGATCACCAGCGACCGCACGTCTCCGATGTTCGCCACGTTCGAGTGCAGCTCGAGCGCGTCGACGAACGCCTTGCCGGCCTCCGCGCCGCCCTCGAGCTCGAAGGCGAGCACCGCGCCCGGCCCGCGCGGGACGTACTTCTTCGCGGCCTCGTACCACGGGCTGGACGGCAGGCCCGCGTAGTGCACCCGGACGACGTCGTCGCGCGCCTCGAGCCACTCGGCGACCTTCTGCGCGTTGTCGACGTGCCGCTCGATGCGCAGCGAGAGCGTCTCCAGCCCCTGGGCGATCAGGAACGCGTTGAACGGCGAGATCGCCGACCCGAGGTCGCGGAGCAGCTGCACCCGGGCCTTCAGGATGAACGACAGGTTCACCCCGAAGATCCCGTCCTTGCCCAGGTCCCGGGCGTAGACCAGCCCGTTGTAGCTGGGGTCGGGGGTGTTGTAGTTCGGAAAGCGCTCCGGGTCGGCGCCGAAGTCGAACGTCCCGCCATCGACGATCACGCCGCCGATGGCCGTGCCGTGGCCGCCGAGGTACTTCGTCGCCGAGTGCACGACGATGTCGGCTCCGTACTCCAGGGGGCGGAGCAGGTAGGGGGTGGCGACGGTGTTGTCGACGATCAGTGGCACGCCGACCTCGTGCGCCACGGCGGCGACGGTCTCGAGGTCGAGGATGTCGGACTGCGGGTTGGGGATGGTCTCCCCGAAGAACAGCTTCGTGTTCGGCCGGACGGCGTCCCGCCATGCCTGCGGGTCGTGCGGGTCGTTCACGAAGGTTGTCTCAACCCCGAACTTGGGCAGGGTGTAGTGCAGCAGGTTGTACGTGCCGCCGTACAGGCTCGCGCTGGCGACGACGTGGTCGCCGGCCTCGGCGATGTTGAGGATCGCGTACGTCTCGGCGGCCTGGCCGGAGGCCAGCAGCAGCGCGCCGACGCCGCCCTCGAGGGAGGCGATCCGGTTCTCGACGACCTCCTGGGTGGGGTTGCCGATCCGGGTGTAGATCGGGCCGAGCTGCTGGAGCGCGAACCTCGCGGCGGCGGTCTCGGCGTCCGGGAAGACGTAGGACGTGGTCTGGAAGATCGGCAGGGCGCGGGCCCCGGTGGTCGGGTCGGGGGTCTGACCGGCGTGGATCTGTCGGGTCTCGAAGGACCAGTTCTGGCTCATGGCTACTCCTGACGACTGGGTGCGGGCCCCCCGCCGTCAGCGCGCTGACCCGGGGCAGCCCACGCGGGACTGGGGACGGGGTGTGCACGTGTGGATTGGTGCCGGGCCGCCGGTCTCCGGACTGCGTTCACGCGGGAGCGTGTCGGTCCTACCGGTCAGTGGGCACACCACCGAACGTGCGCGGGTCAGCGGCACATTCGGCAGTACATGTCGGCAAGAGTAGGGCGCCCCTGCCAGGAGCCGGTACGGGCGTCTCGCTATTTGGACGACGCCGCCCGTGGCAACCCCTTCCTGAGCACGGCCACGCTCAAGAGTCGGCCGCGGCCTGCCGACCAAGAGTGAAGCAGGGCGGTGTTACGGATGTGACAACTGTTCCCTCCTGTTACTTCGTGGAGTACCGTCGCTCGAACCGATGCCGAGGGGTGCCCGATGCGCATTTCACGAGGGACCGCGCTTGCGGTCGCCCTTGTGCTGGGCGGGATGCTCCTGTCGACCTCCGCCGCCCACGGAGAACCCGTCACCGACGACGACGTCGCGGCCGCCCGGGCCGCGGTGTCGAGTGCGACGGCCGCCGTGGCGGCCATCGAGCTGGAGCTCGCCGCGCAGTCCGTCGCGGTCGACGACGCCTGGCAGGCCGTCGCCGTGGCGGCGGAGGACTACACCGAGGCGCTGGTGGCGCAGGGGGAGGCGGATGGGCTCGCCGCCCAGGCCGCGGAGCGCTCGGCGGCCGCGGCCGCGGAGTTCGAGGAGGCCCGGGGCGAGCTGGGTCGGATCGCCCTCGCGGCGCACCGGTCCGGCGGTTCGCTCGACGGGGTGGCGGTGCTGCTGTCCGCCGACGACATGGCGGACTACGTCGAGCGGAGCACCGCCATCGAGCGGCTCGGCACCCGCGCGGACCGGGCCGTCCAGCGGTTCGAGGCCGCCGAGCTCGTGGCCGAGCTGCTCGCCGCCCGGGCGGACGATGCGCTGCTCGCGGCGGCGGAGGCCGCCGAGGCCGCCGAGGCGGCGCTGCAGGTGGCGAAGACCCTGCAGGCGACCGCCGAGTCCGAGGCGGCCAGGATCGCTGCCGAGCGCGAGACCCTCATCGCCCAGCTCGCCGAGCTCCGGCAGACCTCCGTCGAGGTCGAGCGGGCCCGTCAGGCGGCGATCGACGCCGACCGCGCGGCAAGGGCCCGCGCTGCCGCCGGCGCCGGATCGCCCGCAGCCCCCGCGAGCCCGCCGCCGGCCGACCCGACGGTCCCGCCCGGGACCTCCCCGCCGCCCAGCAGTCCACCGACGAGCCCGCCGTCGTCGCCCCCGGCCGGTTCCGACCCCTACGGGTTGGGCACCGGCTCGCAGCGCGGTTCGGCCGCCCAGGGTGAGGTCGCGGTGGACTGGGCGCTGGCTCAGGTCGGCAAGCCGTACGGGTTCGGCGGCTCAGGCCCGGACTCCTTCGACTGCTCCGGGCTCACCATGCGCGCCTGGCAGGCGGCCGGGTTGGCGATCAACCGGACGTCGCGTGACCAGTACCGCCAGGTCCACAAGATCGACTACGACTCGATGCGACCCGGTGACCTGGTCTTCTGGGGTACCAACCCGGGCGACCCGGGAAGCGTCTATCACGTTGCGATGTTCGTCGGCGGGGGGCAGATGGTCGAGGCACCGAGCGCGGGCAACCCGGTGCGCGTCACGACCATCCGCTGGGGCAACACGATGCCCTTCGCCGGTCGGCCCTGACCTCCCCCCGGCGGCGGAAGACCGCCGACACTAATGGTCGGCCGTCAGGGCCTGCCTCCCGTCAGCTCGGCGAACACGACGATGTTGTCGTCGTGGCTGCCGGTCCGGCGGTTGAAGACCCCGCCGCAGGTGATCAGGCGCAGGCCCGCGTGGTCGATGTCGCCGTAGACCTCCTGGGTGGGGAAGGCCTCCTTCGGGTACTGCTCCACCCGGGTGACCCGGAAGACGGCGGCCGTGCCGTCGGCGCGGGAGACGGTGACCTGGTCGCCCACGCTCAACCTGTGCAGGTCGTAGAAGACCCCGGGTCCCCGCCAGCTGACGTGCCCGGCGATGACCGCCGGGCCCAGCTCCCCGGGGGTCGGCGCACCGGTGTACCAGCCCGCCGGGAACCCGTCCGGGGGGACCTCCAGCGTCCCGTCCGGATCGAGGCCAAGATCCATCAGCTCCGAGTCCACGCCGATCGCGGGGATCTGGATCCGGACCGGTTCCGACCGCGGCAGCGTGGTCGGTCCGACCGGTGCCGCCTGCGCCGGAGGCGCCTCGGGGGCGGCGGCGCGTACGATCGCGGGTTCCGTCACCTCGGCATTGGAGGTTGACCCGACGCCCGTGAGCGCGACGGCGAACGCGGCGGCGAGCACGACGGCTCCCGCCGGTTTGCTCCGCGCCGTCAGGTGTGGCCGGCGCGGAGCGGTTCCGAGGGCGGTCAGGCGGCCCACCCGCGGCGTCGGCGGGCGACAACTGCCGTAGCGCCCGCTCCGATCGCCGCGACGCCCGCGGCGAGCAGGAAGAGGTCGAACGACCCCAGGCTCGTGCTGCCGTCCCCGGTGGCGACGGATCCCGAGGGGACCGCCGGGACCTGAGGGCCGGTCGGCGGGGCCACCGGCGGCGGGGCCGCCGCGCACACCGGTCGTGTGATCGTGTTGCCGATCAGCGTGACCGTCCCGTCGAGGGCGAGCACCCGGCCCTGGACGGTCGCCGCCGAGTTCAGGCTGATCGAGGTACGAGCCATGACGGTGCCGACGAGGTCGGCGCCGTCATCGAGGGAGGCGGAGCTCGCGACCTGCCAGTACACGTTGCAGGCCTGCGCGCCGTTGATCAGGTTGACGGAGGCACCCGGCCCGACGATGAGGTCGGCGCCCGCTCGGAAGATCCAGACCGCGTCGGGGTCACCGCCCGCGTCGAGGGTCAGGGCCGGACCGCTGAGGTTCATCGTGCTGGCCTGGAAGTACACGCCCGGAACGAGGCTCTGGCCGCCGAGGTCGGCTGACACGGTCACGTCGGCAGGCTGGCTCGCGGACCCGAACGCGGCTTCGAGATCGAGCATCGCGCCGGTCGTCACCCCGTCTCCGTAGTGGTTGGAGCCGCTGGTGAAGACCAGATCGGTGTCTCCGACGACGTTCCCGTCGGCGGATCCGAGGTTCCCGCTGAGCGTCGTCGTGTTCGTGTTGGTCACGCCCGCGCCGGCGAGCACGACGAAGCTGTCGGCGGTCCCGAGGCCCGGAGGAATCGCGGCCTGGGCGCCGGACGCGACTCCCACCAGGAGGATCAGGGCGGCGATCGGGGCCGCGGCGAGCGTCAGTCGCCGAGGGGCGGTCATGGGACTCTTCATGGGATGGACCCTTCCTTGGGTGGCCGCTCGCAGGCGGGCCGGGTGCGTCCTTCGGGCTCGCGGTGCCCGATGCCCGCTCTCAACCGGGCGATGACGAGACACAGGGTCCGGGTGTCTCGACTGACTCACACCGGACCAGGACTCGGTCCGGGCGGCGACCCGCCCGCAGGCCCTGTCATTCGCGCAGTCACAGCCGTCCGTGGCCAGTACTCCACGGGGTGATGTGCCACACAGGGCCGAACAGGTTGGGCGTGAGTCAATGGTGTTGTGACCTGTCAGCCTACCGCCGTGTCAAGATCGGCACCACGACGGGCCCTGATCCCGCTGGGTACGAGAGCACCCGCGGTCGCGTTGTCACGGGCTCCGCGGAGGCTCAGTGCTTGAGGTAGCCGGCGTCGATGGCCCGCTGTCGTGACGCGTGGATCTCCGCCTCGGCCGCTGTCTTGTCCGCCCAGTGGGCGCCCTCGACCGACTTGCCGGGCTCGAGGTCCTTGTAGACCTCGAAGAAGTGCTGGATCTCCAGCCGGTGGAACTCCGAGACGTCGTCGATGTCCTGGCGCCAGGATGCGCGCTGATCACCGGCCGGCACGCAGAGCACCTTGTCGTCGCCCCCGGCCTCGTCGCGCATCCGGAACATGCCGAGCGCGCGGCAGCGGATCAGGCAGCCGGGGAAGGTCGGCTCCTCGAGGAGCACCAGGGCGTCGAGCGGGTCGCCGTCCTCGCCCAGCGTGCCCTCGATGAACCCGTAGTCGTCCGGGTAGCGGGTGGAGGTGAAGAGCATCCGGTCCAGCCGGATCCGCCCGGTGGCGTGGTCGAGCTCGTACTTGTTCCGCTGACCCTTGGGGATCTCGATCGTTACGTCGAACTCCACAGCTCTCCTTCGCATGACGTGCGCCCAAGGTGGCGCACATCCGGGCGCCGACGTGGCGACCGATGGGTGTGCCAGTCATTAGTGTGACGCACGTGCAGCGTCCCGCGCTGCAAGCGTGCGAGCCCGGATCGCGGAACGGTCGGCTCGGCGGACGGTCTGAGGAGGTGGCATGGGTCGGCGCAGGGCTGGGCGCGTCGTCGGCGCCATCGTGGCCGTGCTGCTGGTCGGGTCCGGGGGCTACGCGGCCGCCGACGCCTACGACGTCGTCGAGCCCGGGTACGTCACTCTCGCCCCGATCCCGCCCACCCAGGCCC
>CAYGGX010000024.1:0-30274 GCA_964349585.1 uncultured Actinotalea sp. | reverse complement strand
GGGGTGGGTCCTGGGCCGGGTGACGGTTGCTGCGGGTCCGGCGGCGGGCTGGCCATGTCCGGAAACCTAGCGCGCCTGGACCGGGGAATCGGCGAGATCGAGGATCACCGGGACGTGGTCGGAGGCGCCCTTCCCCTTTCGGGCCTCCCGGTCGATCGAGACCCCGGTGACGCGCTCCGTGAGCGCGGGCGAGGTGTAGGCGAAGTCGATGCGCAGGCCCCGGTTCTTCGGGAAGCCGAGCTGCTGGTAGTCCCAGTAGGTGTAGCGGCCCTCGTCGGGGATGAACACCCGAGAGACCTCGGTGTACCCGACGTCGGCGAACGCGAAGAACGCCGCGCGCTCGGGCGGGGTGACGTGCGTGTGGCCCTCGAACTGCGACACGTCCCAGACGTCCGTGTCGAACGGGATCACGTTCCAGTCGCCCATCAGGGCGACCTGCGCCGTCGGCTCCCCGGCGAGGGGGTCCAGCCAGGACGACGCCGCCTCGCGGAGCCGATCCAGCCAGTGCAGCTTGTAGGCGTAGTGCGGGTTGTCCGGGGACCGTCCGTGCGGGACGTAGAGGCTCCACACCCGGACCCCGCCGCACGTCGCGCCCAGCGCGCGCGCCTCGATGACCGGGTCGTCCGCCCCGAAGGTCGGCTGCCCGGGGAACTCCGGCGCGACGTCCTCGAGGCCCACCCGGGAGACGATCGCAACCCCGTTCCACTGGTTCACGCCCACATGGGCGACCTCGTAGCCGGCGGCCTCGAACACCGAGTACGGGAACTGGGCGTCCGCGCACTTGGTCTCCTGCAGCGCGAGCACGTCCGTGCCGCTGGCCTCCAGCCAGGCGACGGCGCGATCCACCCGCGCCCGGATGGAGTTGATGTTCCAGGTAGCGATCCGCATGGATCGAACGCTACCGCCCGGCCCTGGCACGTACGCTGGCACCATGGCTACGGCACTGATCACGGGCGCGAGCGCGGGCCTTGGCCTCGAGTTCGCCTGGCAGTTGGCGACCGCCCGGCACGACGTCGTCCTCGTCGCTCGGGACGCCGAGAGACTCGAACGCCTGGCCGGGCAGCTGCGGGCCGCCGCCGGCGTCCGGGCCGAGGTGCTCCCCGCCGACCTGTCCGACCGGGACCAGACCGAACGCGTCGCGCAGCGGCTGCGCGACCAGGACAACCCGGTCGGTCTGCTGGTGAACAACGCCGGGTTCGGCGTGGGCGACCGATTCGTGGGCGGCGACCTCGCCGAGCACGAGCGGGGACTCGAGGTGATGGTCCGCGCCGTCATGGTCCTCTCGCACGCTGCCGCCGAGTCGATGGTCCAGCGCGGGCGGGGTGCGATCCTCAACGTCTCCTCACTTGCGGCGCTCACGGCGGTGGGCACGTACTCCGCCGACAAGGCCTGGGTGCGGGTCTTCACCGAGGCGCTCGCGGTGGAGCTGAAGGGCACCGGCGTGACCGCCACCGCCCTCTGCCCCGGCCTGGTGCACACCGAGTTCCACGAGCGCGCGGGGCTGGACCGTCAGTCGTTCCCCGAGATCGCCTGGCTGAACGCCGACGCCGTCGTGGCGGCGGCGCTGGCCGACGTCCGTCGCGGCGCGGTGATCTCGACGCCCAGTCTGCGCTACGGACTGGTTGCGGAGGTGGCCCGGCTGCTGCCGCGGGCGGCCATCCGGGCGATCTCCGGCGACCGGCGCGTGCGCGAGGGCTCGGTGCTGACGAAGGACGAGGAACCGGAGCCGGCCGACCAGTAGCCTGGGCGCCGTGACGACCCCAGCTACCACCGGGCGCAGCCCGCGCGACCAGCTGCGATCGCTGATCACCGAGCTCGCCGTCGTGCACGGCGACGTGACCCTGGCCTCCGGCGCGCGAGCCGCCTACTACGTGGACCTTCGTCGGATCACTCTGCACCACCGGGCCGCCCCCCTTGTCGGGCACCTGATGCTCGACCTGCTCGAGGACGCGGGTCTCGGAGCGGGCGAGATCGACGCGGTCGGGGGGCTCACGCTCGGGGCGGACCCGGTGGCTGCGGCCGTGCTGCACGCGGCGGCCTCGAGGGGCCAGGACCTGGACGCGTTCGTGGTGCGCAAGGAGGGCAAGGCCCACGGGATGCAGCGGCGGATCGAGGGGCCGGACGTCTCGGGCCGTCGCGTCGTCGCCGTCGAGGACACCTCCACCACCGGGGGCTCGGTGCTGACCGCCGTCGAGGCCCTGCGCGAGGCGGGCGCCGAGGTGGCCGGCGTGGCGGTGATCGTGGATCGGGGGACCGGCGCACGGGAGCGCATCGAGTCCGATGGCCTGCCGTACCTCCACCTGTACGACCTTCGCGACCTGGGGCTCGACGCCCCCGGCGCCGCGGGGGTGTGACGTGGAGGGCGTGATCTTCCCGTTCGTCTTCTTCCTGCTCGTCCCGCTCTTCATCGTGCTCGCGGTGTACCTGCAGCAGCAGCGGGTCAAGGCGATCCGCGCCTGGGCCGCCGGTGCCGGGTGGACCTACGTCGGCTCGGACCCCTCGTTGGTCAGCCGCTGGCGCGGACAGCCGTTCAACGTCGGTCACTCGCGCCGGGTCTCCGAGGTGGTGACCGGACGGTTCGCGGGTCGGCAGGCGATCTCGTTCGCCTACCGGTACACGACGGGCTCCGGCAAGAGCAGCTCGACCCACACCTTTCACGTGGTGGCAACCCTGCTGCCGGCGTACCTGCCCACGCTTGAGCTGACGGCCGAGGGGGTGGGCGCGAAGCTTGCCAAGGCCTTCGGCGGCCAGGACATCCAGTTCGAGTCCGAGGACTTCAACCGGGCCTGGCGTGTGGTCGCCCGCGACATGAAGTTCGCCCACGACGTCGTCCACCCCCGGCTCATGGAGCGCCTGCTGCGTGCCGACGCCCGCGGTATGTCGATCCGCATCGAGGGCAGCGACATCCTGTGCTGGACGTCCGGAACGCAGCGCCTGGAGGCGATCGCGGGCCGGCTTCAGGTGCTCGGCGCGGTGGTCGACGCGGTCCCCCGGTACGTGTGGCAGGACCACGGGCACGACCCCGGTCCCGCGCCGGGGCAACGAGGTCCTGGCTCCGGCAACATGCGCCCCGTCTAGCCCGATCGCCCGCGCAGGCATCGGTTGGCCGATCAGCCGACCCGGATCGCTACGATCTGGATCACCATCGTCCCGGAGGAGTTCCCGTGGAAGCCGTCTCGATCGTCCTCATCGTGCTGGTCGGCCTGGTCGTGATCACCCTGCTGTGGGGGGTGGCCACCTACAACGGGTTCGTCCGGCTCCGAAACCTGGTGCAGGAGGCTTGGCGGCAGATCGACGTCGAGCTGCACCGGCGGCACGACCTGATCCCGAACCTCGTCGACACGGTCAAGGGGTACGCGGCCCACGAGCGCGGGGTCTTCGAGGCCGTGACCCAGGCGCGTGCGACTGCGGCCGCCCCGGGCTCCTCGCCCGCCGAGCAGGCGGCTCAGGAGAACGTGCTCAGCGGCGCCCTGCGACAGCTCTTCGCCGTCGCCGAGGCGTACCCGCAGCTTCGAGCCAGCGAGAACTTCGCGCAGCTCCAGACGGAGCTGACCAACACGGAGGACCGGATCGCTGCCGGTCGGCGCTTCTACAACGCCAACGTCCGTCAGCTCAACACCCGGGTCGAGACCTTCCCGCCGAGCATCATCGCCGGCATGTTCGGCTTCACCCGCGCCGAGTACTTCGAGGTCGAGGACGCGGCCGTCCGTACCGCGCCGCGGGTCGACTTCGGCGCCTGACGCGCGGTCAGCCAACGGGCACGAGCAGCAGCACGCCCGCCAGCGCGGCACTCGCGGCGATCTCGCCGAGCCCGATGACGAGCGGCCGTGCGGACGGCCAGCGCCACGGGACGACTGCCGCACGGGCCGCGAGGACGGCGAACAGCAGCCCGACCGGTGGCAGCAACCAGAGTGCGGCGGCGGCCACGGCGGCGTGGTGGGTCACCGACGCCGCGTACATCACCCGGTTGCCGCGCTCGCGGATCATCGTCTTGACGTAGAGCGCCGTGCCGACGAAGTAGCCGAAGATCACGGCGGCGAGCACCCACGCGGTGGCCGACCCCGCCCCGGGCAGCCACGCGTCGTCGTCGTGCAAGCCGAACGCCACCACCACCATCAGACTCGCGGCGCCGACCGTGATCAGGTCGTTGACCAGGTCGCGCTCGGCCCGCCGCGCCGAGAACCACAGGCTGGCGACCAGCAGCGGCCCGAACACGACGCCCCAGCGGACCAGCTCCGGCCGGGCGACCAGGAGGCCACCGCCGCCGACGACGGTCGCCAGCGCGTAGGCGACGACCGGCAGGCGGTACTTCGGCTTGCGCCGCGAGCGGAGCCACAGCCCGGTGGCGAAGAACGCCAGGTAGCCGAGCAGCCAGGCGGCGAGCAGCCAGGCGTGGGTCCAGCTCAGCCCGCCGCGCACTGCACCGACGGCGAGCGGGAGCACCAGCATCGCCCAGGCGCCGTGCTGGTTCGGCACCCAACCGGGCGGCGGGCGCCGCCGCCGGGTACGAGTTGGGTCGGCTGTCGTCATTCCCGGCTGATCAGCCTTCGATGGCTTCCTTGGCGACGGGCTCGCGCTCGGGCGGCCCGTCGCGCCGAGCGCCCCGGTTGCGCCGCGACCGGAGGAGCTCGATGGCGATCGGGGTGACCGAGAGGCCCACGATGCCGATCAGGATGAACTCGATGTTCTCCTGGACGACTGTGACCTGCCCCAGCCAGTAGCCGACGGTGGTGACCCCGACGCCCCAGAGCAACGCGCCCACGACGTTGTAGGTCACGAAGGTTGGGTACTGCATCCTGCCGACGCCGGCGGCGACCGGGGCGAACGTGCGCACGATGGGGACGAACCGGGCCAGGATGATCGTGCGCCCGCCGTACCTGTCGAAGTAGGCGTACGTCTTGTCGATGTACTCCTGCCGGAACAGCCGCGAGTCGGGCCGGTTGAAGACCTTCGGCCCGGCCCGGTTCCCGATCATGTAGCCGACCTGGTCGCCGGCGAACGCCGCGATGAACACCAGCAGGCAGAGCAGCCAGAGCTCGATGCGGATGAACCCGGTGGCGGTGAGCATGCCGGCGGTGAAGAGCAGGGAGTCGCCCGGAAGGAAGAAGCCGACCAGCAGGCCCGTCTCGGCGAAGACGATGAGCAGCACGCCGAGCACGGCCAGCGGGCCGAACCAGTGCAGAATCGTGTCGGGATCCAACCAGTCCGGGCCGAGGGTGCTCAGCGGGCCGCCGGTGAGGTGCGCAGCGAGGGCGACCGTCGGGATCACGCCGACAAGGGTACGGGTCCCGGGGCCCTCCGACGGCCACCGCGGTCCCACGCGGTCCTCGACGGTCGATGCAGACCCACTCTCGGTAGGGTCGGCACTGATCGGGGCCGTGTGCGGGTGAACGGGCGACGACGAGGAGGGTTCGGTCGGGTGGAGAACTTGAGCGTCATCGGGGTCAGCCGGACGTTCGGCGATCAGGTTGCGCTCGCCGACGTCAGCTTCGAGGTCGGTCCCGGGCGGATGACGGGGTTCATCGGAGCCAACGGGGCCGGCAAGACGACCGCGATGCGGATCATCCTCGGGGTGCTGGCCCCCGACACCGGGCGCGTGGAGCTGGGTGGTCGGGAGCTGACCCTGCCGGTCCGATCCCGCTTCGGCTACATGCCCGAGGAGCGCGGCCTCTACCCCAAGATGAAGATCGCCGAGCAGCTCGTCTACCTGGGCCGGGTGCACGGCCTGAGCGCGGCGGTGGCGCGACGGCGGACGGACGAGCTGCTCGAGCGGTTCCGGCTCACCGATCGTGCCGACGACCTGCTGCAGACCCTCTCGCTCGGCAACCAGCAGCGGGTGCAGGTCGCGGCGGCGCTGGTGCACGATCCGATCCTGCTCGTTCTCGACGAGCCGTTCTCCGGTCTCGACCCGTTGGCCATGGACGCGATGGGGGACCACCTGCGCGAGCGGGCGGCGGCCGGCGTACCGGTGCTGTTCTCGTCCCACCAGCTCGAGCTGGTCGAGCGGCTGTGCGACGACGTCGTGATCATCCACGAGGGCCAGGTGGTCGCCGCGGGTGAGGCTCAGGGGCTGCGGGCGGCCCGGGCCGGCCGGCGGATCCGGCTGCGGGTCGAGGTCGCGGGCGGTGGGGTCGTTGAGCCGGACACGATCCTTCGTGGGCTAACGGGTGCCACCCTGCGCAGCCGCGACGACGACGTCCTGGTGCTCGACCTTGCGGACGACGCCGACGACCAGGCACTACTCGTGGCCGCCCAGCGACAGGGCGCCGTCCGGGAGTTCGCCCCGGTGCTCCCCACGCTCGCCGAGATCTTCCGGGAGGTAGTGCAATGAGTTCCTCGGACGGGCGGGTCGAGCCGCAGCTCTCCGCGGTGGAGGCGGTGCGGGTCGTCGCGGGTCGCGAGATCGCCGTGAAGCTCCGCGACAAGGCGTTCATCGGATCCACGATCTTCCTGCTGCTGATCGTCACGGCGGCGACGGTCATCCCGGTGCTGCTCGACCAGCGCATCCCCAACCTGCGGGTCGCGGTCCAGGGGGCCGCCGCGGAGCGGGTGATCGACCTCGCGGCCGATCTGGGGCAGCGCGCCCAGGAGGCCGACGACGACGCCTCGCCCCAGGTGGCGATGCTCGGCCTGGGTGGCCTGCCCGGCGCCGATATCACCTCGGTGGAGGTCGAGCCGGGGGTGCGGATCGAGCGACTGCTGCGGGACGAGGACGTCGACGCCGCGCTGGTGGGTGACACCCTGTCCGACCTCCGGATGCTCGGGACGCAGTCGGTGTCCGGTGCGCTGGAGGTCCTGGTCCGGGCGGCCGCGGGCGACCTGGCCGTCGCCCAGGCGGCCGACGCCGCGGGCCTGACGCCGGAGGAGGTCGCGGCCCTGACGCAGCCGGCTCAGCTCACGGTCGAGCTGCTCGACGGCCGACCCGAGGGGAGCATGCCGCCGCAGCTCCTCGTGATCGTCTTCGCGTTCCTCTTCTACATCTCCGTGCTCACGTTCGGGATGTCGATCGCGCAGAGCGTGGTGGAAGAGAAGCAGTCCCGGGTGGTCGAGCTCCTGGTGGCGGCGATGCCGATCCGATGGCTGCTCGCCGGCAAGGTGATCGGGAACACGGTGATGGCCGTCGGGCAGGTGCTGGTCATCGTCGGAGCGGGGGTGCTCGGCGCCACGGTCGCCGGTCAGGGCGAGCTGATTCGCCAGCTGATCGGCGCGTCCGGCTGGTTCATCGGATTCTTCCTGCTCGGGTTCGTGATGCTCGCCTGCCTGTGGGCGGTCGCGGGCTCGCTCGCGTCACGGGTGGAGGACCTGAACTCCACGACTGTGGTGATGCAGGTCCTCGTGATCGTGCCGTTCTTCGCGGCGATCTTCGCGATGGAGCCCGGTCCGGTGCAGGAGGCGCTGTCGTACATCCCGTTCACCGCGCCGCTCCTGATGCCGGCCCGGATCGTGCTCGGCACCGTCGAGGCATGGGAGCCGTACGTGGCGGCCGGCGTCGTCCTGGCGACGGCCATCGCCTTCGTCGCCCTGGGTGTCCGGCTCTACGCCGGGTCCGTGCTGCACACCTCGGGTCGCCTGAAGGTGACGCAGGCCTGGCGCGGGGTCTGACGCTCCGGCGCGCTCGGCAAGCCGTCCTTGCGGCGCCTGGGAGGATCGCTCCATGACCACCACCGCCGGAGTCGAGCCCGGAACCATCGGCACCCCGCTGCAGCCCGGCGCCACCAAGGTGCTGCTCCTCGGTTCGGGTGAGCTCGGCAAGGAGGTCGCCATCGAGCTGCAGCGCCTCGGCGCCGAGGTGATCGCGGTCGACAGGTACGCCGACGCGCCCGCGATGCAGGTCGCACACCGCTCGCACGTTGTGGACATGTTCGACGGCGACGCCCTGCGGGACGTGATCGATGCCGAACGACCGGACATCCTGGTCCCGGAGATCGAGGCCATCGCCACCCACGTGCTCGTCGACGCCGAGGACGCGGGGATCCGGGTGGTGCCGACCGCCCGGGCCGCCGTGCTCACGATGGACCGTGAAGGGATCCGGCGGCTCGCCGCGGAGGCGCTCGGGATCCCGACGTCACCGTTCCGGTTCGTGGACACGGTCGCCGCGTTGCGCGGGGCCGTCGGAGTCCTCGGCGTGCCGTGCGTGGTGAAGCCGGTGATGTCGTCGTCGGGCAAGGGGCAGAGCGTCGTTCGATCGCCCGACGACATCGACGCGGCCTGGGCGCACGCCCAGACCGGCGGCCGGGTGCCCGGCGACAGGGGGACGGCCAGGGTCATCGTCGAGGGCTTCGTGAACTTCGATGCCGAGATCACGCTGCTCACCGTGCGGCACTCGGGTGGCACCACCTTCTGCGAGCCGATCGGGCACGTGCAGGTCGACGGCGACTACCGGGAGTCGTGGCAGCCCGTCGAGCTGCGGGCGGGAGTGCTGGAGGAGGCGCAGCGGATCGCCCGATCGGTGACCGACGCGCTGGGCGGGTGGGGGGTGTTCGGGGTCGAGATGTTCGTCGTGGGCCAACGCGTGCTGTTCTCCGAGGTCTCGCCCCGGCCGCACGACACCGGACTCGTGACGCTGGTCTCCCAGGACCTGTCGCAGTTCGCGCTGCACGCCCGCGCCATCCTCGGGCTCCCGGCGGGCGGCGTGCTCCGCCTCGGTGGCGGGCGGGGCGAGGGGGCGGCGGCGTCGTGCGCTGTGGTGGCCGAGGGGAACGGCGTCCCGCGGTTCCGCGGCGTGGACGCGGCCCTGGCCGTGCCGACGTCCCAGGTCCGCCTGTTCGGCAAGCCGCGGGTCGCCGGTCGGCGGCGGGTAGGCGTGGCGCTGGCCCGCGGATTCGACGCCGACGAGGCCCGCGAGCGGGCCCGCGCTTGCGCCGCCGCGCTCACCGTGGAGCTCGACCCGGAGCCGGAAGGTGCCTGAGGACAGCAGCTCCCAGGGAGGCCGCCGCGTCCACGAGGCGGCGGTGGGCGGGCCCGAGGTCGGGGTCGGGCCGTGGCCCGGCGGCCCCGAGGCCTGGCCCCGACTGGGTGGCGCCGCGGCCGGCCCCGTCGACCCGCGGTACGACCCGGAGCTGCTCGCCGAGGGCGACCGGCGCAACGTCGTCGACCGCTACCGCTACTGGACGGTCGATGCGATCGTGGCGGACTTGGACGCCCGGCGGCACCCGTTCCACGTGGCGATCGAGAACTGGTCACACGACATGAACATCGGGTCGGTGGTGCGAACCGCGAACGCGTTCCTCGCGGCGGAGGTGCACATCGTCGGCCGCCGGCGCTGGAACCGGCGGGGGGCCATGGTCACCGACCGGTATCAGCACATCCGGCACCACCCGGACGTCGCCGACCTCACCGGCTGGGCGGCGGGCGCCGACCTCCCGTTGATCGGGATCGACAACACCCCCGGGTCGCTTCCCCTCGAGGGCTTCGCCCTGCCGCGGGCCTGCGTCCTCGTGTTCGGCCAGGAGGGTGCCGGCCTGTCCGACGACGCCCGGGACGCCTGCGAGACGGTGCGGCACATCCGGCAGTTCGGCTCCACCCGTTCGATCAACGCCGGCGCGGCCGCGGCGATCGCGATGCACGCCTGGGTGGCGCGGCACGCCTGAGGGGGCTCAGGTCCCGCGTCCCCGTGGGGCGGACCATGACACCATGGGGGCGAAACCACCCCTCGGACACAGCAGGAGTCTTCATGGCCATCGCCACCCCTGAGGTCTACGTCGAGATGCTCGACCGGGCACGGGCCGGATCGTTCGCCTACCCCGCCATCAACATCACCTCGTCGCAGACCCTCAACGCCGCCCTGCAGGGCTTCGCCGAGGCGGAGTCGGACGGGATCATCCAGGTCTCCGTCGGTGGCGCCGAGTACGCCTCCGGCCCGACGGTCAAGGACCGCATCGCCGGCTCGCTCGCCCTCGCCGCGTACGCGCACGAGGTGGCCAAGAACTACCCCGTCACCGTCGCCCTGCACACCGACCACTGCGCGAAGCAGAACCTGGACTCCTGGGTGCGGCCGCTGCTCGTCCTCGAGGCGGAGCAGGTGAAGGCCGGCAAGCTGCCCACCTTCCAGTCCCACATGTGGGACGGCTCATCGGTACCGCTGGCCGAGAACCTCGAGATCGCGGTCGAGCTGCTTGAGCTCTCCGTCGCGGCCCGGACCATTCTCGAGGTCGAGATCGGCGTCGTCGGCGGCGAGGAGGACGGCCACGAGGCCGCCATCAACGAGAAGCTGTACACCACGGTCGAGGACGGCCTGGCCACGATCGAGGCGCTGGGCACCGGCGAGAAGGGCCGCTACATGACGGCGCTGACCTTCGGCAACGTGCACGGCGTGTACAAGCCGGGCGCCGTCAAGCTCCGCCCCGCCCTGCTCAAGGAGATCCAGGACGCGGTCGGCGCGGCAGTCGGCAAGCCGAACCCGTTCGACCTCGTGTTCCACGGCGGGTCGGGCTCCACGGCGGCAGAGATCGCCGAGGCGGTCGACAACGGCGTGATCAAGATGAACATCGACACCGACACCCAGTACGCGTTCACGCGGCCGGTCGCCGGGCACATGTTCGCCAACTACGACGGCGTGCTGCGGATCGACGGCGAGGTGGGCAACAAGAAGGCGTACGACCCGCGTGCCTGGGGCAAGCTGGCCGAGGACGGCCTGGCCAAGCGCCTCGTCGAGGCCTGCGAGCAGCTCAGGTCAGCGGGCAACAAGCTCGGCTGATCCTGGGGGCTGGTCTCAGGCGGCGCCGTCCGGCTCGGGCGGCGCCGACCGCCCTTCCGGGCCAGCGATCGGGCGCGCCGGTGCGGGCGACTCCTCGTCGATGAGGTCCAGCAGCTCGCCGATCCGGGTAACCTCGAGCAGGAAGCGGACCGCGTCCGGGGCCCGCAGGATCCGTACGCGCTCGGCGCTCCGCGATGCCAGTCGGGCCAGGAACGCGATGCCCGAGGAGTCCATGAAGGTGACGTGCTGGGCGTCCACCTCGATGGGCAGGCCGGTCATCTCGGCGTCCGCGGCCGCCTCCAGCAGATCCGGCATGAGGTCGGCGTCGATCTCGCCGGAGATGACGATCCGGGTGCGCTCCCCGGCGACTATCACGTGCACCGATGCCGGCTCCGGGTCGCCGAGCACAGCCACGTCGGGCACGCTGGGGCCGGGGGCCCGGTCGATGCTCTGCGCCGATCCGGCGCCGACGTCGTTCCCGGTCGGGGCGTCAGGGTTGTCGCCGTCTCGCACGTGCTCGCTCCCCTCGTCACACTCGCCAGGTGGACGGCGCCCGGCTCGGCACGCCGGCGGGGCGTCTGCTCGAACGCTAGACGATCGGAGGCGGTGATGGTGAATCCTTCGGGGAGTGATCGGGTCGACCTCGCGGCGGTTCGCGACCGCGCGCTGCGCGCCACCGACGTCTCGTTCGTCATCACCGACGCGACCCGCCCTGGCGCCCCGATCGTCTGGGTGAACGAGGCGTTCACGCGCACGACCGGGTACTCGATGGCGGAGGTCCTGGGGCGCGACCCGAGCCTGCTGCACGGTCCGGCGACCGACCTCGCGGCCGCCGCGCGGATCGGGGCCGCGGTGGCGGCGGGCCGTCCGGTCACGGTGACGGTGCTGAACTACCGGCGCGACGGCGTCCCGTTCTGGAACCAGGTCTCCGTCTCACCGGTGCCGGACGACCGGGGCGTCGTCACCCATTGGGTGGGGATCCAGGTGGACGTGACCGAGCAGGTGCGGCACGCCGAGGACCAGGCGCAGTCGATCGAGGCCGAGCGGCGGGCCCGCGGCGGGCTGGCCCTGGTCTCGGAGGTCTCCGAGATCCTGGCCGACCTGGACAACCCCTACATCCTGCGTGACATCGCCGACCTGCTCCGCCCCGGGGTGGTGAGGTGGTCGGGCTTCTTCCTGGACGACGACGGCCTGCAGGTGGCCGACGGCATCACCACCTCGGGCCGCGTGCTGCGCTCCGGACGGGTCCGCACGGGCGAGCCGGCCCGCGGCGAGCCCGACCCGGTGCAGCGGCTCCTCGACGGCACCGAGCCCGGGCCGATCCGGGTGAGCGCCAACGGCGCCCCCCGGTCGGCCACCGCCTGGCTGATGGCCAGGCTGCCGGCGGTGCTGGAGGAGTTCGGCACCGACGGGGTGGTCGTGCACGCGGTCCCGGGGCGGCGGCGCACCCTGGGCATCCTCGTGACCATCCCGCGGGCGGGCGGCGGCATCGACGACCTGAGTCCCGACGATCAGGCGGTGCTGAACCTGGTCGTGCGGCGGGTCGGAATGGCGGTCGACAACGTGCGGCTCTACGCCCGCGAGCACCAGCTTGCGGAGACCCTCCAACGGGCGATGCTCCCCGAGCAGGCGGAGGTCAGCGACCTGGACATCTGGACGTACTACGCCCCGAGCTCGAGCCACGCGCAGGTCGGCGGCGACTGGTACGACGTCCTGCAGGTGACCCCTGACGTGGTCGCCCTGGTGATCGGCGACGTCGTCGGGCACGACGTGGAGGCGGCGGCGGCGATGGGGCAGCTCCGCTCGGTGGTGCGGTCGTACGCGTTCGACTGCGACGAGCCCGGCGTCGTCCTCGATCGGGTCGACCAGCTCATCGCGGGCATGCGGGTCCCGCGGTCGGCGAGCCTCGTGCTCGCGATGCTCGTCCGGTCGGCGGCGGGCTGGACGCTGCGATACGCCCGCGCCGGACACCTGCCGCCGCTCCTGCTCCGCGGGGGCGAGGCCCACCAGCTGCTGGGCGCCGGGGGGACGATGGTGGGCTTCGCCGCTCGACCCCGGGAGTCGGACACGAAGGACCTCCGGCCCGGCGACGTGCTCGTGCTCTACACGGACGGGCTCATCGGGCGACGCGCACGGAGCCTCAAGGACGGCCTTGCCGCGCTGACCCAGGTCGGCTCCGGGATCGGCTCGAGCGACGCCGCGGGCGTCGGCGAGGAGCTGCTCTCCCGGCTGGCCGATGCGCCCGAGGACGACGTCGCCGTCGTCGTCGTGCGGGTCCCCGACCCGGCCGCCGGACCTTCGGCCGACGGCGCTCCGCGCCGGCGTCGCTGGTCGCTGCCCAGCGATCCGGCGTCCATCGCGCGTGCCCGCCACGCAGTGCTGCAGGCCTGCGAGACGTGGGGTATCCCCGGCGCGTCGAGCGCCGAGCTGGTGGTCTCCGAGCTGGTGGGGAACGCCGTGATGCACGGCTGGGGGCATGTGGTGCTGCGGCTGTTCGACACCGGTGACGGGCTGCGGATCGAGGTCGAGGACGCCAACCCGGCGCCGCCGGTGACGACCGATGGCCACCCCGGCCGGGTGGGCGGCTACGGCATGCGGATCGTCGAGCGGCTGGCGGACTGGGGGTGGCGGCCGTCCGGCGACGGGAAGCTGGTGTGGGCGCGCGTGCGACCCCAGGAGCTCGGGGAGACCTGGCGCAGCGCTTGATGTGGCGCCTCGCTCAGCCGCCGCTGCCGGCGGCGCCCGGTGGACAGCCGTGATCCGCGTCGAGCCGGAACATCTCGAGGGCCCCGCAGACCTCGAGGACGAATAGCTCCCGCTCGTGAGCACCCCGGAGCACCGTCGCTCCGCCCCGCCGGCGCCCGGAGTCCGCGAGCGAGATCAGGAAGGCCGCGCCCGTCGAGTCCATGAACGTCACGCGGCACATGTCGATCACCAGTAGCTGCCGGCGGAGCCCGGTGACCCTCGCCGTGATCTCGGGGAACTGGTCGCGCTCGCCCATGTCCAGGTCACCCGAGATCACCAGCGTCGTGGTCGCGGGCGACATCGCGATCTCGATCATGGACTGCTCCCGTCGGCTCCCGGGGCGGGCTGTCCGACTCTAGCCAGGCGCCTTCATGAACGCACACGGTCCCGATCGGTCGCGCGGTGCCGCGCGTCAGGGGTGCTCCGGTACCCTCGTCGCGGAGCGCCGCCGGTGCCCCAACTCCGCAGCCCGGGAGAAGGATCGATGCCAGCCGTCGTGGTGCTCGGTGCCCAGTGGGGCGATGAGGGCAAGGGGAAGGCCACGGACCAGCTCGGCTCCCGGGTCGACTACGTGGTGAAGTTCAACGGCGGGAACAACGCCGGCCACACGGTGGTGATCGACGGCGAGAAGTACGCCCTGCACCTGCTGCCCTCCGGGATCCTGTCCCCTGGGGTGACCCCCGTGATCGGCAACGGCGTCGTGATCGACCTGGCCGTGCTGTTCGCGGAGATCGATGCCCTCGACGTGCGCGGGATCGACACGTCGCGGCTGCTGGTCTCCGCGAGCGCCCACGTGATCGCGCCGTACCACCGGACGGTGGACAAGATCACCGAGCGGTTCCTTGGCAAGCGGCGGATCGGGACGACCGGGCGCGGGATCGGTCCGGCGTACGCGGACAAGATCAGTCGGGTCGGTGTGCGGATCCAGGACCTGTTCGACGAGCACATCCTCGCGCAGAAGGTCGAGGGGGCCCTCGACCAGAAGAACCACCTGCTGGTGAAGGTGTACAACCGGCGAGCCATCACGGTGGAGGAGACCGTCGAGCACCTGCTCTCCTTCGCGGACCGCCTGCGCCCGATGGTCGCCGACACGGCGCTCGTGCTGAACGAGGCGCTCGACGCCGGCGCGACGGTCCTGCTCGAGGCCGGCCAGGCGACGATGCTCGACGTGGACCACGGCACGTATCCCTTCGTCACCTCGTCGAACGCGACCGCCGGCGGCG
Source organism: uncultured Actinotalea sp. (assembly GCA_964349585.1). Taxonomy (GTDB): domain Bacteria; phylum Actinomycetota; class Actinomycetes; order Actinomycetales; family Cellulomonadaceae; genus Actinotalea. The sequence continues at coordinate 15,610 of CAYGGX010000024.1, read as the reverse complement.
CGTGCACGGGATCGGGGATCGGGCCGACCCGGATCGACCGGGTGGTCGGCGTCATCAAGGCGTACACCACCCGGGTGGGCGAGGGACCCTTCCCGACCGAGCTCCTCGACGACGACGGCGAGTGGCTCCGCACCACGGGCGGCGAGTTCGGCACGACCACGGGCCGACCGCGGCGCTGCGGCTGGTACGACGCCGTCGTCGCACGCTACGCGAGCCGCGTGAACGGCCTGACCGACCTGGTTGTGACCAAGCTCGACGTGCTGACCGGCCGGGAACGGATCCCGGTCTGCGTCGCCTATGACGTCGGCGGGGTGCGGCGCGACGAGCTCCCGGTCGACCAGACGGCCTTCCATCACGCCAGGCCGGTCTACGAGGAGCTGGCCGGGTGGTCCGAGGACATCACGGGCGTTCGCTCGTTCGCCGACCTGCCGCCGGCGGCCCAGCGCTACGTGCTGGCCCTGGAGGAGATGAGCGGCACCCGGATCTCCGGCATCGGGGTCGGGGCCGGCCGGGACGCGACGATCGTCCGGCACGACCTGCTGTCCTGATCGGCAGGGCCCGGCCGGGCTCAGACCGGGTTGGCCCGGGCCTTCAGCACGGTGGTGATCACCTGCCGGATGGTTCCGTCGACCGTGCTGCCGGCGGTGTCGATCCGGGCGGTCGGCTGCCACGGGTGGTACTCGCGGTCCAGGACCTCCTGCCAGGTCGGCAGCGCGTGACCGGGGATGTCCGGGGCGCGCTGCTCCACCCGGCGACGATGCTCGGTCGGGTCGGAGCACACCAGCTCGATCTCGACGATGGCGGCGCCCGCCGCCTGGGCCACCGAGTGCCACGCGTCGCGGGTCAGCGGCACCGGGTTGACCGAGTCGGCGATCACCCAGTGCCCGAGCCGCAAGTTGTCCAACGCCAGGGCGTGCAGCACCCGGTAGCCGGCATCGGCGATCTGGTCGGGTGGCCGACGCAGGGCCTGCTCGACGGTGTCGACCCTCAGGTGGACGGCGCTGAGCTCGGCGGCAACGCCGCGAGCCACCGTCGTCTTCCCGGTGCCCGGCAGGCCGCCGATGACGATGAGCAGGGGGACCTGCAGCGACTCGGCGATGGCGGAGCGCACGGGAGTGCTCACGGGTCCATCCTCGCGCAGTGCGGCGCCTCGCGGGTCCCGGTGCGGGCATCGGTCGCGCGCTAGGCTGACCGCCCGTGAGGATCCTCGTCATCGGCTCCGGCGCGCGGGAGCACGCCATCATCCGGGCTCTGGTCGCCGGGGCGAGCGAGCACGAGCTGCACGCGGCGCCGGGCAACCCGGGCATCGCGACGCTGGCCGAGCTGCACGACGTCGATCCCCTGGACCCGGACGCCGTCGCGGCCCTGGCCGTCCGCCTGGCGGCCGGCCTCGTCGTCGTCGGCCCGGAGGCGCCCCTGGTCGCGGGGGTGGCGGACGCCGTCCGAGCCGCGGGGATTGCCTGCTTCGGACCGGATGCCGCGGCGGCGGCACTCGAAGGCTCGAAGGCCGTGGCCAAGGACGTGATGGCGGCCGCCGGGGTGCCGACGGCGATGGCCCACGTCTGCACCACGCTGGAGCAGGTCGCGGACGCACTCGACGCGTTCGGCGCCCCGCACGTCGTCAAGGACGACGGCCTGGCGGCCGGCAAGGGTGTGGTCGTCACCTCCGATCGCCGGGAGGCGCTGGACCACGCCCGCGCCTGTCTCGCGCGACACGAGGGCGCCGTGGTGCTCGTCGAGGAGTACCTGGATGGGCCCGAGGTGTCGGTCTTCTGCCTGAGCGACGGCACGACCGTCGTGCCGCTGGAGCCGGCGCAGGACTTCAAGCGGGCCCTCGACGGGGACGCGGGGCCGAACACGGGCGGCATGGGCGCCTACTCGCCGCTGCCGTGGGCACCCCGAGACCTCGTGGCGCAGGTCCTCGAGCGCGTGGCCGAGCCGACGATCGAGCAGATGCGGCGCCGCGGGACGCCGTTCGTCGGCGTGCTCTACTGCGGGCTGGCACTCACCCGCCGCGGGCTCCGGGTCATCGAGTTCAATGCCCGGTTCGGCGACCCGGAGACCCAGGTGGTCCTGCCGCGCCTCGTGACGCCGCTCGCCGAGGTCCTGTTCGCCGCGGCGACGGGTCGGCTCGACCAGATGCCACCGCTGCGTTGGCGACCCGAGTCGGCGGTCACCGTGGTGATCGCCGCGCATGGCTACCCCGGCACGGTCCGGGGTGGCGACCCCATCGAGGGGATCGAGGACGCCGAGGCACTACCGGGGGTGCACGTCGTCCAGGCGGGCACGGCGGTCGCCGAGGACCAGCTGGTCTCGGCGGGCGGGCGCGTCCTGTCGGTGGTCGGGATCGGGCCCGACGTCGACGCCGCCCGGGCCGCCGCGTACTCGGGGGTCGAGCGGATCGGCCTGCGCGGATCGCACCACCGGTCGGACATCGCGGCCCGGATGCCCGTGCTGGGAGGGGAAGCGCCGTGATCGCCGTCGTGCCCGCGACCGGCCCGCACGGGTAGGTTGGCCGCCATGCGCCCCTTCCGTGTGCTCGCCGCCGGCCTGGCCGTCGGCCTCGCCGCGCTGCTCGCGGGATGTGGTGGCGGCCCGGAGATCGTCGTCACGCCGACGGCGACCCCCCAGGAGACGGCCTCGGCCGAGCCGGAGCCGGAGCCCACTCTCGACCCGTGGATCTCCCTGATCGCCACGGCCGAGTCGGACTCCGTGGATGTGTTCGCCGACCCCGCGGACGCGACGGCGGAGCGGACCGTCACCGCAGCCGAGGCCGTGTCCCTGCCCGGCCGGATCCCGATGACGTTCCTGGTCATCGAGCAGCGCGAGGACTGGCTGCACGTGTACCTGCCGATCCGGCCGAACGGCGCCTCGGGCTGGATCCGCGCCGACGCGGTCACCCTCGCCACCACCGACTTCCGGGTGGAGGTGCGCCTGTCCGAGCATCGCCTACTGCTGCACCGCGCCCAGGAGGTCGTCCTGGACGTGCCGGTGGGCATCGGCCGGGCCGAGGTGCCGACGCCGGGTGGCACCTACTACATCAAGGAGCTGCTGCAGCCGCCGGAGCCGGGTGGCGTGTACGGCGCGTACGCCTACGGCTTGTCGGGGTACTCACCCGTCCTCGAATCGTTCGCGGGAGGGCAGGGAGTGATCGGAATTCACGGAACCAACGAACCCGAGCTCGTGGGGACGGACGTCTCCCACGGCTGCATCCGGATGGTCGACGCCGACGTGACCCGGCTGGTGGAGGAGTTCGGCCTCCCCCTCGGCACGCCCGTGGAGATCGTCGAGTGAGCGCCGCGATGCACCCCGTCGAGCTGCCAGGCTGGCGGCACGCGTACTCCGGCAAGGTCCGCGACCTGTACTACCCCGAGCCCGGGTCCCCGGTGACGGAGCGGCACGGCGACGTCGTGCTGGTCGTCGCCAGCGACCGGATCAGCGCGTTCGACCACGTGCTTGAGACCCCGATCCCTGGCAAGGGGCAGGTGCTCACCCAGTTGAGCCTGTGGTGGTTCGCTCAGCTCGACGACGTCGTCGCCAACCACGTCGTGACCGCCGCCCCCGGACCGGAGGGCGTCCCGGACGCCGTCGCCGGTCGGGCGATGGTCTGCCGCCGGCTGGAGATGTTCGAGCTGGAGTGCGTCGCCCGCGGCTACCTCACCGGCTCCGGGCTTGTGGAGTACCGGGCGAACGGCGAGGTCTGCGGCGTCCCGCTGCCCGCCGGCCTGGAGGACGGCTCGCGGCTGCCGGAGGCGATCTTCACGCCGGCCACCAAGGCTCCCGTTGGCGAGCACGACGAGAACGTCTCGTTCGAGGTCGTCGCCCAGATGATCGGGCCCGACGACGCCGCGCGGCTCCGCGACCTGACGCTCACGGTGTACAGCCGCGCCGAGGAGCTGGCCCGTGACCGGGGGATCATCCTCGCGGACACCAAGTTCGAGTTCGGCAGGCCGGTCGACGGGCCGCACGCGGCCGGAATCGTGCTCGGCGACGAGGTGCTCACGCCCGACTCCTCGCGCTTCTGGCCCGCCGAGACCTGGAGCCCCGGCCGCTCGCAGCCGAGCTTCGACAAGCAGTACGTGCGCGACTGGCTCACCTCTCCGGCGTCCGGCTGGGACCGCGCGAGCGACACCCCGCCACCCCCGCTGCCCGACGACGTCGCGCGCCGCACCCAGGAGCGGTACTTCGAGGCGTACCGGCTGCTGACGGGCGAGGACCTGCCGCTGCCTCGGTGAGTGGGCCGGCCGAAGGTGGGCGGCGCAAAAAAAACCGGTCATGTGTGGGTACAACACCGGATATATCTGCTATGACTGGGTCAGCGTCGAGCGCCGCTACCTGACGGCGTTGCGCTAGGTCACCCCGACGCCCTCTCTCGGCCTCTCGCCCGGGAGTCTGCGTCGCCACCCGAAGGAAGCGACATGTTGACGACCCCAAGCGGCACCCGGGAACAGATCGCCGTCGGCGACTGGCTCGATCGTGCCAGCCTGATCCGCCCGAACCTAGCAACGGCCGCCGAGAAGGTGCCGACGGTGCTGCCCTACTTCGACTCGCTGACCAGCGTCGTTGCTTGCTTCGGCCACACCGAGCTCGTCGCGCGCCGGTTCGACCGAGCGGAGGCCCTTGGTCTGCTGCCCGACCGCGGCAAGGCGCTGCGCACCGAGGTGGCTAAGCGCAACGAGGCCGGGCTGGCCCACGTCACCGTCCTTCGCTCGACCCTCGGGCAGCTGGAGAAGGACCTCGACGCAAGCCAGCTGAGCAAGGCGTTCGTCGGCCGGCGACTGAAGGAGACGGCTGACGAGTTCAAGCTCGCCCTCGTCGACTGGGACATGAAGGGCTCGGACGCGAAGAAGATCGCCGTCGTCCTCGACGAGATGGTCGGGCTCGTCAGCAAGGAGGGGGTCACGGCGCTGCCCCGGTACCTGGACGGGAAGTTCGCCGAGCTCGAGGAGGTCCGTCGGCGTCCCGACCGTGGCGCAATCGACAACATCCCGTGGTGGAAGATCCTGATCATCGTCGGGATGGTGGGCTGGTGGATCATCCAGGCGCTGTGGTGCAACGCCTTCGGCTGCGTCCCCGCCAGCGCCGCCTTCTGGTGGCTCATCCAGGCGATCCACGCGGTGGCGTTCGTGCTGTTCTGCTGATCCACCTTGCCACTGCCGGGTCGGAGTGGTTCGGTCGGACCATGACGATCACCAGGAGAGGCGCCGTCGCAGTGGCGACGGCGATCGGCTTGCTGCTCCTTCTTGCGGCGTGCGCGGCCGGGCCGAACGAGGTCGCCGGCACCCCGGGTCCGACCGGGCAGCCAGCCGGGTTCCTGCTGGGCCTGTGGCACGGGTTCATCGCGCTGTTCACCTTCGTGATCTCGCTCTTCAGCGACTCGGTGAGCATGTACGAGGTGCACAACAACGGCGGCTGGTACGACTTCGGCTTCATCCTCGGGGTGATGATCTTCTTCGGCGGCGGCGCCGGCGGAGCGCGCGGCCGGCGCTGAGCCCGGGGGCTTGTGCAATAGGTCGTGGAGCGATATATATCGCGCATGGGGTTCCGGATGACCGAGCAGGCGTACCTCGTCCTGCTGTGCCTCGGTGAGCAGCCCCGGCACGGCTACGGGATCGTTCAGTCGGTGCTTCGCCTGTCGGACGGGGCGGTGCGGCTCGGCCCCGGCACGCTCTACGGCCTCCTCGATCGGCTGGCAGGCGCGGGGCTGATCGCGGCCGACCGCGAGGAGGTGGTGGACGGACGCCTGCGGCGGTACTACCGCCTCACCGAGACCGGGTCGGCCGCCGCCGTCGCCGAGACCGCTCGCCTCGCAGCCCTGGCGCGCCGGGCTCGGACCGCACTTCGCGCCCGCCCCGCTCTCGGCAGTGCGTGATGCCGTCGCCCTCAGGAGCGGACCGGCCGCCCGACGACCTCTCCCCTGCATTCAGACGTTCGGCGGAGTTCTGGCTGCGCGCGTACCCCCGGCGCTGGCGGTCGGCCCGCGCGGAGGAGGTGCTCGGCGTGCTCGCCGACCTCGCCCGCCCCGGCGCCCATCGCCTCGACGTCCGGTCCGCGCTGAACCTCGTTCGGGGGGGATGGGCGACGCGGCTGCGGGAACACCCGCCGCTGGGGCCCTGGCTGCTGTACCGCGTCTTCGGCACCCGGTCGCTACCGGCGCACCTGCCGTGGGTCGCCGACGACATCGCGGGCGCGACGTACCCCGCCCGCCAGAGTGCGCCCATCTGGTTGATGTTCGCGGGGCTGGAGGTGTTCTCCCGGCTCGCGACGGGGTCCGCGGGTCCCTTCGGTCGGGCGTGGTTGGCGTTCGCACTGGTGGTGGCTGTGCAGACGCTGATCCTGCCCGACTACTACCGGCGTTCCGCCATGAACCTGCACCTCGTGCCGGCGCCGGGGCACAGAGTCGCGCGAGGAAGCTGGGCGCGGGTGCCCACTCTCCGGCGGCGTCTCGCGGCTCGCTCCGCGTTGCCCTGGGCGGCATGCTCACTCGTCGTGCTCCTGGGGTCATGCGTCGCGGCGGCACTCCTCGCGCCCAGCGTTGTCGCCTTCGGTGTGCTGCCTCCTGGGTCCGGCCTCGGGGTCGAGGCCTCCTCCGTTCCGGCCGGACGGGCCACCACAGGCACCCTCCTCGCCATCGCCGTCGCAGTCGGGCTGGGGTCGCTCCTGGCGGCCGCGGCACGGCGCCGGCTGCGGGACTGCCGCGTGCCCGAGCAGCCGCATCGGGTGATCGTCACTATGGCGTGGCGGCGGGCGCTAGTCGCGCTATTCGGTGTCGGCCTGCTGAGCGCCATCCCGGTCGGCGAGGCCATTGGCGCTTGGCCCCTGAGCGTCAGCGTGCCGCTCGGGATGGCCGCGGGCGTGCTGGCGCCGCCGGCCGTCGTCGCGTGGCTCGCGGTCTGCCGTGGCGCCTCCCGCTCCCTCGTCTGGGCCGACGTCCGGCGGATCGCGCTCCTTGGGCGGCCGCCCGGCGTCGACGAGCCGGCGACCGCATTGGCCCCGGCTGACGAGTCCGAGGTCGGCACCGTCCGTCCGTGGCCGTGGAGCGGCGCTGGACCGACGCCCGTGGCGGGCTGAGGTCGGCGCCCGGCCCAGCGGACGGGCGGCGGGCCGTCCGGGCGACCCGGGCTCGGTACGCTGGGGGCGGTTGGATCGAGCCGCCACCTAGCACGGCTCAAGCCAGCCCACCCAGCAGCCCAGCCCAACCAGGAGCTCCCCGTGGGACGCGTCGTCGTCGAAGTGATGCCCAAGCCCGAGATCCTCGACCCGCAGGGCAAGGCCGTCGCCGCCGCCCTCCCGCGCCTCGGGTTCCACGGGTTCACGGGGGTACGCCAGGGCAAGCGGTTCGAGCTCGAGGTGGACGGCGAGGTCACCGACGAGGTGCTCGCCGCCGTCTGGGAGGCCGCGACCACCCTGCTGTCCAACCCCGTGATCGAGGACGTCGTCGCCGTCACACAGGTCCAGGGCGAGTGGGGGCTGACCGCCGGACCGCCGCAGCACCGGCACACACACGCGAAGGGGGCCGAGTAGTGAGCCCACGCATCGGCGTCGTGACGTTTCCGGGTTCGCTCGACGACCGGGACGCCGCCCGCGCCATCCGCCTCGCCGGCGCGGAGCCGGTCGCGCTGTGGCACGCCGACGACGACCTGCACGGGGTGGGCGCCGTCGTCCTGCCGGGCGGCTTCTCCTACGGGGACTACCTGCGTGCGGGTGCGATCAGCCGCTTCGCACCCGTGATGGGCACGCTCGTCGACGCCGCCAGGGGCGGCCTGCCGGTTCTCGGGATCTGCAACGGGTTCCAGATCCTGTGCGAGGCCCACCTGCTGCCCGGCGCGATGATCAAGAACGACCACCGCACCTTCATCTGCCGCGAGCAGGTGCTGACGGTGGAGAGCGCCGGCACGGCGTGGACCGGCCAGTACACCGAGGGCGAGCGGATCACGATCCCGCTGAAGAACCAAGACGGGCAGTTCGTTGCCGACGAGCGCACGCTGGACCAGCTCGAGGCCGAGGGCCGGGTCGTCTTCCGCTACACGGGCTGGAACCCCAACGGGTCGCGCCGAGACATCGCCGGGATCACGAATGCCGCCGGGAACGTCGTCGGGCTCATGCCGCACCCGGAGCACGCGGTCGAGCCCGGCTTCGGCCCGGACGGTCCCGACGGTCCGCGTACCGGCACGGACGGTCTGCGCTTCTTCACCTCGGTGATCGGCGCCGTCGTCGGCTGATCCGCGGGGTTGGTGCTCCGGCGGCACTGCTGGAGCTGGTCGATGCCGACCTCTGGGCCGGGATGATCAGCCCGGTTCCGCGCACGGTCGCGGACATGACCGCTGTGATCGGGTCCTGCCTCGACGCCCCGGATCGCTACGGGTTCGCCGTCACGGGAGCCGCCGATCGGCGGGTGCGCGGGTCGACGTGGTTCTAGGGCGTGCTGCCCGCTCAGCAACGCTGTGAGATCGGGCACACCTTCTACGGCCGGCAGTGGTGGGGCGGTCGGACCAACCCGGCGAGCAAGCTGCTGGCGCTCACCCACGCCTTCGAGGAGTGGGGGATGTACCGGGTGGCCCTCCGCGGCGACACGCGCAACACGCGCAGCGTCGCGGCGATGCGTCGGCTCGGCGCCGGTTGATCACGACCAGATCGGGCAGGGGCGAGCCCGGCGCCCGGCTGACGGTCGCTGTCAACGAAGCCGCGAAGCACTCCGAGGTGGCCATCGACTGGGACCGGTCGTCCCTGGGCTGACTGCCGATCAGCCCGCCCGGCGCGCCGAGCGCTCGCGGCGCAGCCGGCGCACGGACCCGGTCAGGTTGGGCTTGCCGGTGCGCTGGTTCCATGCGGCCAACCGCATCCCGCCGCCGGGACCGTCGTCCGGAGCGATGCGGACCGCGACTGTCGACGGCAGCAGCACCGGTCGGGCGAACTCGACAGCCCATTCGTAGGCCTCGCCGCGCGCGGTCCCGACCTCCGCAAGGGCCCGGGCTGCGGTGTACATGCCGTGTGCGATCCGGCGCGGGAAGCCGAAGGCGCGCGCGGCCACCCGCGAGGTGTGGATCGGGTTCCGGTCCCCGGACACCGCCGCGTACCGGCGCCCGGTGTCGGCGGTCAGGTGCCAGAGACCGGTGGGCGCGCCCGGGGCAAAGCTCGGTCCGTCGCCCTCGGGGACGCCGGCCTCGCCCGCGATCCGGGCACCCTTGGCGAGGTACGTCGACACCCCCTGCCAGACGACGACGTCGCCCACCGAGGCATCCGCGACCGCGTCGATCGCGACGCCCTTGCGGTGCTGGCGGGGATCCGCCGCGCGCACCCGGATGTCGAGGTCCTCACCGAGCCGGATCGGGCGGTGCTGGGTGACCCGGTTGGCGAGGTGGACCATCCCGAGCAGCGGCAGCGGTACCGCGCGGGCGAGGTGGGCGATGGACAGCGGGAAGGTCAGCACGTGGACGAACCCGGCCGGCAACACGTCGGACACGGGCTCGCCGACCAGTTGCTGATAGGCGGTGAGGTGGTCGGCGTCGGAGCGCACGCCGCGGACGAGCAGCGCGTGGGTGGCGACGTCGTCGGCGCTGAGCGTGGGCGTCCGGCCGACGGAGGTTGCCGCGCCGGCAACGGCGCGGGCGTACAGGCCGCCCAGCCGGGGGATGGCGTCCAGCTCCACGGTGGACCGGTCCCACGCCCCGTGGCCGGTCCCGGAGCCCTCGCCGGAGCTCACGCGCCCACCAGGTTCTGCCCGCACACCCGAAGCACCTCGCCGTTGATGCCGGCGGCCTGCGGCGAGGCGAGGAAGGCGATCGCCTCGGCGACGTCCTGCGGCTGACCGCCCTGCTGCAGGGAGCTCAACCTGCGCGCGACCTGCCGGGTGAGGGTGGGCATGTGCGCGGTCATCTCGGTCTCGATGAAGCCGGGGGCCACGGCGTTGATCGTGCCGCCGCGCCGGGCGAGCTCGGGGGCCCAGGCCGCGACCATGCCCAGCACGCCGGCCTTCGAGGCCGCGTAGTTCGTCTGCCCGCGGTTGCCGGCGATCCCGCTGGTGGACGCCACCCCGATGATCCGCGGCGCGGCACCGAGCCCGTCGGCCTCCAGCAGCGCCTCGGTGATGCGGAGCGGGGCGAGGACGTTCACGCCGAGCACGGGGTCCCACTTCTCGCGGCTCATGTTGGCGAGGAGCTTGTCCCGCGTGATCCCTGCGTTGTGCACGACGACGTCCAGCCGACCGTGCCGGGACCGGGCGTGCGCGAGCAGGCGCGCGGCGGCGTCGTCGGCCGTGACGTCGAGCTGGAGCGCGGTGCCGTGGATCTCGTTCGCCACGGTGGCCAGTGCGTCCCCGGCGGCGGGGACGTCGACCGCGATCACCTCGGCGCCGTCCCGGGCCAGGGTGCGGGCGATCGCCGCGCCGATGCCGCGCGCCGCGCCGGTGACGACCGCCACCTGGTCCGCCAGCGTGCGGTCCCAGTCCCCGGGGAGCTCGCCCCCGCCGGACGTGACCGCGACGAGCTGGCCATCGACGAACGCCGACCGGCCCGACAGCAGGAACCGCAGGCCGCCGATCACCGACGGCGCGCTGACGGGGACGCCGTCGTCGACCACGATCCCGTTGCCGGTGGCGCCGCCGCGGAGCTCCTTGGCGAGCGACCGCACGATGCCCTCGACGCCCCGGCGTGCGGCGGCGGTCGCCGCGTCCGTGCCGGCGCCGGCCGCCGGTCGGGATACGGCCACGACCCGGCCGCCGCGGGCCAGGCCGCGCAGCGTGCCGCCGATCGCGAGCGCCGGATCGCCGAGGTCCGCCGGGGACGTCACGCCCGTGAGCACGAGCAGGATCGCGCCGAACCGGTCCTCGCGCCCGCCGTGCCGCCGGACGTCGAGTCCCCAGTCGACCAGGCGGTCGGTGAGCGCATCGGCGTCGGCGGCGGATGCCGGGTCGTTGACCACGAGCAGCGGTTCGGGGACCAGGGGGTCGCCGGGCGCGTACCTGCGCAGGACGGCCGGTCGCGGCAGTCCGAGGCGTTTGGCCACGGTCGCGGTCACACCGGAGTTCACCAGGGTGAGGTACCTGTCGGTCACGGTGCCTCCAGGAGCATCGCGTAGCCGAGTCCCCCGGCGGCGCAGACCGAGATCAGCGCCCGGCGGGCTCCCCGCTGCTCCAGCAGCTTGGCGGCGGTGGCCACGATCCGGCCGCCCGTCGCAGCGAACGGGTGCCCGACGGCGACCGAGGATCCGGTGACGTTGAGCCGGTCCTCGTCGACTGTCCCGAGCGGCCCCGCGAGGCCCAGGCGCTCGGTGCAGAACTCCTTGTCCTGCCAGGCCGCGAGCGTGGTGGCGACGGTCGCGGCGAAGGCCTCGTGGATCTCGAGGATGTCGATGTCCGCGAGCGTCAGCCCGTTGCGGGCCAGCAGCCGGGGAACGGCGTAGACCGGGGCCATCAGCAGACCCTCCTCGCCGTGCACGAAGTCCACGGCGGCGGATTCGGCATCGACGATCGCCGCCAGCGGGCGAAGGCCGTGGTCGGCCGCCCAGTCGTCGCTGGCGAGCAGCACGGTCGAGGCCCCGTCGCTCAGTGGGGTCGAGTTGCCGGAGGTCATCGTGGCCGGGGTGTCCAGGCGCTTGCCGAACACCGGCGGCAGCGCTCCGAGCTTCTCCATCGACGTGTCCCGGCGCAGGTTGGCGTCCTGCGTCAGGCCCCGGAACGGGGTCATCAAGTCGTCGAAGAATCCGGCGTCGTACGCGGCCGCCAGGCGCTGGTGGCTGCGCAGCGCGATCTCGTCCTGGCGTTCGCGGCTGATCCCCCACGCCGCGGTGGTCAGGGCCTGGTGCTCGCCCATCGACAGCCCGGTGCGCGGCTCGCCCGTGGTGGGGGCGGACGGCGCCAGGTGGGTCGGGCGGATCCTTGCGAGGGTCGCCAGCTTGGCTCCCGCGCTCTTCGCCCGATTGAGGTCGAGCAGCGCCCGCCGCAGCGGCTCGCTCACCACGATCGGCGCATCGGATGCGGAGTCGACGCCGCCGGCGATGGCCGAGTCGATCTGCCCGAGCCGGATCTTGTTGCTCAGCCCGACGATCGTCTCGATGCCGGTCGCGCAGGCCATCTGGACGTCGTAGGCGGGCGTGTCGTGCGCGAGTGCCGACCCGAGCAGCGCCTCGCGGGTGAGGTTGAAGTCCTTGGAGTGCTTCAGGACCGCACCCGCCGCCACCTGCCCGACGCGCTCGCCGGCCAGCCCGAACCGGGCCGCCAGACCGTCCAGGGCCGCGGTGAGCATGTCCCGGTTGGAGACGTGGGCGTACGGGCCCCCCGCGCGGGCGAAGGGGATGCGGTTCCCGCCGACGACGACGGCGCGGCGCCCTCCGGGTTGCGGCCCCGACTGCCCGCGTGGCCGCGTCGACGCGCTGGAGCGCGTCGACCCGGCGGAGCCCGCAGCCGCAACGGGGGGGCGTCGGGCCCGGCCGACCTGGGTCTTGCCGGCCTGCGGCTTGCCGGCCTGCGGCTTGGCGGCCTGCGGCTTGCCGGCCTGCGGCTTGCCGGCCTGCGGCTTGCCGGCCTGCGGCTTGCCGGCCTGCGGCTTGGCGGCGGGCGTCTCGCCGGCCTGCGGGCGGGATCCGGACTGCGCCATTGCTGTCCCCTCGTCGATCAACGTGTGGTCGGTCGGTTGCTAGCACGTTGGGTCATTGGTCCCTGGACCATCGGTAGGGACAGTGATAATGCCTGTCACCCACAGTACCTGATACCGTCCGTTTGGTGAGTCGGACGAAGCCGGCACCGACGCCGGACGACACCCAGCCTCTCGCGAAGGCCGGGCCTGGCGCGCGGGGTGAGCCGCCTGGCGCGCGGGGTGAGCTGCCTGGCCCGATCCGGCCGGACGGTCGTTCCACCCGGTGGGTGAGCCACCGCCTGGCCCGCCGGGCCGAGTTGGTGCACGCCGCCACCCGCGCCGTGCACCGCTTCGGCCCGGACGTCTCGATGGACGAGATCGCGGCGACCGCGCAGACGTCGAAGTCGATCGTCTACCGGTACTTCGCGGACAAGACCGAACTTCAGGTCGCCGTGGGTGAGGCGGTCGTCGCCCAGATGCACGCCGCGCTCGAGGACGCGGTCCGGGCCGCCGAGGGTCCGCGGGACGCGCTCCGTTCGATGATCGACGTCTACCTGGAGATGGCCGAGGCCTCGCCGCAGGTGTACTGGTTCGTCACCCGGCCGCTGAGCGAGGATGCCTCCGCTCCGCTCGGGCACTTCCTGGATGCGGTCGCCCGCCTGGTGGCGCGCCCGTTCGGCCGGCTGCTTGGCGGAGCCGACGCTGCCTGGCTGGACGTCTGGGCGGCCGGTGCGGTCGGGTTCGTCCGGGGCGCGGGGGAGTGGTGGCTCACTCACCGCGACGACGCCTACGACGACGACCACGAAGACTCCGACTCGACAGACCGCGCGGACCTCACCAACCGGCTGACGGAGTGGCTGTGGGCCGGTCCGGTCGGCGCACTCGCCGATCGACAGAGGCATACCGAGGAGGACGGATGACAGCGGTGGGGGACAGGCGGGCAGTGGCTGCGATCGACGTCGGGCACCTGGAGGGCGTGCTGCTCGGGCGCTGGGCCGACATCCGCCGCGAGGCGCGGGAGTTCCTGAAGGACCCGCGCCTGCACCGGATCGAGGGCCTGTCCACCGAGGAGCACCGCGAGCGCGTGCTGGCTCAGCTGCGCATCCTGGCCCGCGAGGGCGACGTGCTTCGCGCCTTCCCGGCGGCCCTCGGCGGAGCCGATGACCACGGGGGCTCGATCGCCCGCTTCACCGAGGTGCTCGTCGCCGACCCGTCGCTGCAGATCAAGGCGGGGGTGCAGTGGGGCCTGTTCGCCTCGGCGATCATGCACCTGGGCACGGCAGATCACCACGAGCGGCTGCTCCCGGGCGCGATGTCGGTAGAGGTCCCCGGCGCGTTCGCGATGACCGAGACCGGGCACGGCTCGGACGTGGCCAGCATCGGCACGACCGCGACCTACGACCCGGACTCCGAGGAGTTCATCCTGCACACCCCCTTCCGCGGGGCCTGGAAGGACTACCTGGGCAACGCCGCCGCGCACGGCACGGCCGCCGTCGTCTTCGCGCAGCTCATCACTCGCGGCGTGAATCACGGCGTGCACGCGTTCTACGTCCCGATCCGGGATCCGCAGACCATGGACTTCCTGCCCGGGGTCGGCGGCGAGGACGACGGTCTCAAGGGAGGACTCAACGGGATCGACAACGGCCGGCTGCACTTCGACCACGTGCGCGTCCCGCGGCGGGATCTGCTCGACAGGTACGGCTCCGTCGCGGCCGACGGCACCTACGCCTCGCCGATCTCGAGCCCTGGCCGCCGGTTCTTCACGATGCTGGGCACCCTGGTTCAGGGCCGGGTGTCCCTCGACGGTGCCGCCGTCAACGCGGCGAAGCTCGGGCTCGTCATCGCGATCACCTACGGCAACCAGCGTCGGCAGTTCGTCGGTCCCTCACCGACCGACGAGGTGCCGCTGCTGGACTACGCCGAGCACCAGCGCCGGCTGCTGCCCCTGCTCGCCCAGACGTACGCGGCGCAGTTCGCGCACGAGCGCCTGTTGGTCGCGTTCGACGGCGTCTTCTCGGGGGCCGACGACACCGACGAGACCCGGCAGGACCTGGAGACCATCGCGGCCGCCCTCAAGGCCGCCTCGACCTGGCTCGCCCTCACGACCCTGCAAGCCTCTCGCGAGGCGTGCGGCGGGGCCGGCTACCTCACCGAGAACCGGATCGTCTCGCTGAAGGCCGACCTGGACGTCTTCGCGACCTTCGAGGGCGACAACACGGTCCTGCTCCAGCTCGACGCAAAGCGCCTGCTCGCGGACTACTCGCGGGAGTTCGCCGGGATCGACCTGGGCGGCATGGCCCGATACATCGCCGAGCGCGCGGCCGACGCCGCGCTGCACCGCACCCCCCTGCTTCGCGTGGTGCAGACGCTGGCGGACGGCGGCAGCGTGCGTCGCTCGGCCGGGCGCCTGCGCGACGCCGAGACCCAGCGCGACCTGCTCACGGACCGCGTCGAGACCATGGTCGCCGAGGTCGCGTCCGCGCTGCGGCCCGCGCTGAAGGCGCCGCGGGACGAGGCGGCCCGGCGGTTCAACGAGCACCAGCACGCGCTCATCGAGTGCGCCCGCGCGCACACCGACCTGCTGCTCTGGGAGGGCTTCACCTCCGGGCTGGAGAAGGTCGACGACCCGGGCACGCGGACCGTACTGACGTGGCTGCGCGACCTGTTCGGCCTGACGCTGATCGAGCGGAACCTCGCGTGGTACCTGATCAACGGCCGTCTGACGGCGCGCCGCGCCCGTGCCGTGACCTCGTACGCCGAGCGGCTGATGACCCGGCTGCGCCCGCACGCGCAGGACCTGGTGGACGCCTTCGGGTTCGCTCCGGAGCATGTGCGTGCCGCGATCGCCTCGGGGGCGGAGGGGGAGCGTCAGTCCGAGGCCCGGGAGTACCAGCGGCGCCTCCGGGCCAGTTCCGACGCGGCCGTGCCGGAGACCTCCGCGCCGCGCCGCGACTAGCTGCGCGCCGCGACGCACTGCGCTCGGCTAGTGCGCGACTCGCGCCGAGCGGGCGACGCGAGTGCGTCGACCGAGCGGCGCA
>CAYGGX010000023.1:0-30717 GCA_964349585.1 uncultured Actinotalea sp. | reverse complement strand
CTAGGCTCCTGTCCGGCCTGGTGCTTCGCAGTTTGATCCTCGGGAGTGCCGCCTGGCCATGGCTCGACGCTCGCGGCCTGCCAGCGCGATGCTTCGTTGAGCCGCGCCCGCACCCTGGCCAACTCATCGAGCGTAAGCACGGTCCCACCTAGGCTGCACTAGCCGAGGAGTCCCTGTGCCGCTGACCGTTGACCCGCTCCTTCTCGGTCACGGCAGCGGCGAGGTCGACCCCCATGACGTTTGCCAAATGAACCAGATAGAGTTGAACGTCGGCGATCTCGTGCCCGAGGCGGCTCTTGCCATACCCGCCGCTCCGGGCCAGGCCGGTTTCGCGTCGCACTTCCCTTGCCAACTCGCCAAGCTCCTCGGTCAGCATGAGGAGCGTGTCGCGAGCTGACTCCTCGTGCCACCCCCGACGCTGGGCGACTCGCCCGTAGTAGTCCTGCAGACCCGCCAGGCCCCTTCCGGGATCGGCGACGAGAGTCACCGGCACATCCCTAGGATCGCCGACGCGGTTCACCAGAACCGCGAGCGTGGGGTCCCTGAGTGCCGCGTCCGTGAAGACTGGTACCCCAACCGCCAGTGCATGACCAACCTCAAGGGCTGCACTGCTTCCGACGTACCCCTCAGGCGCATGGAGCCAGACGAAGTCGGATGCTGTGATCGCGGCCAGGTGCCGGCCTTCAACGTCCTCGATCGGAGTGTCAACCTCGCTCGGGAGTCGGACGAAGTCGTCGTCGTCGTTGATGAAGTCGAGGCTCGCGGGCGAGAGAACGTCGAACTCGTCGCGGAGCCTACCAAGCGCTCGCTCAAGACCCTGCCGATCCCTTCTGAAGCTGCCTGAGAGCACGACCCTCAGGGGCTTCGGCGCGAGGTCCTGCCCCGTTGCGGGCCGATCAACCGTGATGGTCATGGCGTCCTCCTCGTCTCTGCCTAATCTACCGTTAACACTGGCCTTATGGTAGATCTGGTTAACGTGGCCGGACGTGTCTCTGAGCACCGTGAGGTGGCGCCGCGGGCCCGCCTACGGGAGAGTGGCCCCGGTGATGGGTACTTCTATCCCCGTGAGGTGACAGCCATCCTGGGCCTGCACGGGATCGACTACCGTCAGTTGCGGCAGTTGCACACCCTGGTCCGCGATCAGGCGGGACTCCCCCACGCGCCCGCGGAGGAGTGGGCCCGGTTCTCGCTGCTCGACATGGCCGCGACGATCGTGGCGATTCGCCTTGCGCTCCGCGACTCCATCGACCGGCCCCGGAGAGGGCGTCGAATGCAGCTCGGTCCCGTCCGGCGCGCATGCATGGCCCTACGCGAGGCGGGGTACGCCAATCCACTACTCGACGTCCCCATGGAGAGGGCGGGCAGAACCGTGTTCGCTTTGGTCAATGGCGAACTGGTCGACCCGACGACTGGCCAGATCGCCCTAGATCTCTCAAGCAGTCAGGCACGCGCGGTCACCTTCGATCAGGCGGTTGGCTTCATGAAGGATCGGGCGATGGAGGACCCGGAGCTCCTCGCCCGCCTCACATCGGACTCGGCGCCATCGGGTTCACCAGTGCAACGCCCGGCGGTTGACCGTGACCCGTCCTTGCGTCGGGCGCGCTAGGCAGCGGGGCATTGGCTGAACTCAGGCGGCGCTTCATCCGTGCTTCCCGCCAGCTCCCTCCGTCCCGTCGCGTCCACGCTCTTCGCCTACGCCGAGCTGTCCGGGATCCCGGCGATCGACCTCATCGACGAGGGCGCCAGGCATGGGCTCTCGCCGTTCGACGCCGCACAACGCCTCGGCGTGCCGATGTCGGAGGACGACTGGGCCGCCTGGGTGCTCGCAACCTTCGGGTAGCCCGCGGCTCCTCCGGGACGACCGGAGCGTCCGGCAGGGCGCTGGTCATCTCCTGGGTTCCGAGGCTTCGGGCGAGCAGCAGGGCAAGTGCCATCTGATCCATGGGTGCTTCCGTTCCGGTCCCGGGCCGGGCCCGGTACGCCGACGGTCGGCGTACCAGTACGACGCACTCGGCTGGCCGGGCAGGACACTTCCGCGTCCGGAGATGTGACGAGCCCCCGGCCGGGTTCGACCAGGGGCTCACTTGTGCGCGAGGGGGGACTTGAACCCCCACGCCCTTTCGGGCACACGGACCTGAACCGTGCGCGTCTGCCATTTCGCCACTCGCGCGCGCCGCAGCAGGCTAGCACGCTGACCAGGACCGCCGAGCGAGTGTGCGACCTGCCCGGCCCGCGCCGGATACCATCGCTACCGGGCCTCTGGGGGTCGCCGCAGCCACTGCGCGCGACGGCGTGCCCAACACGACGGTGCCCGGGCGACGACGATCGGCCGGGACTGGCGTCATCAGTGGACCAGCCGGGCCCACCGGAGAGCCGAGGGGAGGTGGCATGGGAGCCCTCGACAAGTTCGAGAAGGGCGTGGAACGCGTGGTCAGCTCCGCGTTCGCCAAGGCGTTCCGGAGCGAGGTGAAGCCGGTCGAGCTCGCCAGCGCGCTGCGCCGTGAGATCGACGACCGTGCCGCCGTGGTCGGCCGCGACCGGACGGTGGTCCCAAACGAGTTCACGATCGACCTCTCCGCTGCCGATTACCAGCAGGTGGTCGACTGGGGTGCCGAGCCGCTCGCCGACGAGCTCGCCGCGAACGTGACCGCCCACGCCACCAGCCAGCGCTACGCGTTCATCGGTCCCGTCACGGTCTCCTTCGCCGAGAACACCGAGCTGGAGACCGGGCGGTTCGTCGTGGAGAGCGCGACCGTCCGCGGCGCCGTCGCCCCGGCCACGACCGTCTCCGCGAGCCGCCGGCACCCGCTGGTGGACATCGACGGTCAGCGGTACCTGCTCACCGGCCCCGTCACCGTCATCGGCCGCGGCAGCGAGGCCGACATCATCGTGGACGACCCCGGCGTCTCGCGCCGCCACCTGGAGATCCGCGTCACCCCGGACGCCGTCATCGCCACGGACCTCGGCTCCACCAACGGCACCTTCGTGGAGGGCCACCAGGTGCCGGCCGCGACGCTCGTCGACGGCAACACGGTCACGATCGGCCGGACCCGGATCCTCTTCTGGACGGGCGCAGACGACGACGAGGACCGGTGATCGCCGCGGATGAGTGAGCTCACCATCACCCTGCTCCGGCTGGGCTACCTCGCCCTGCTCTGGATGTTCGTCTTCGCCGCCGTCTCGGTCCTGCGCCGCGACCTGTACGGCACCCGGATCGTGACCCGCCGGATGCGCAAGACCGCGCGCCGGGGGCCGGCACCGTACGCGGCGCCGCCGCCGTCGGCCGCAGACCGAGCCGCGCCGTTCCCCCGCCGCGACGCCGTCCCGCGTCGGCTCGTGGTCACTGCGGGATCCCTCCGCGGGACGACGCTCCCGTTGGCGGCGTCGCCGATCCTGATCGGTCGCGCCGCGTCCTGCACCCTGGTGCTGGACGACGACTACTCCTCCTCCCGGCACGCCCGGATCTTCCCCGACAACGGACAGTGGTACGTCGAGGACCTCGGCTCGACCAACGGCACCTTCGTCGGTCGCCAACGCGTCGCCGACCCCGTACCGGTTGGGATCGGCAGTCAGATCAAGATCGGCCAGTCGATCCTCGAGCTGCAGAGATAGGGCGTGCACCCATGACCGTCGCCCTGCGTTACGCGGCTCGCTCCGACGTCGGCCTGGTTCGGTCAAACAACCAGGACTCCGGCTACGCCGGCCCGCACCTCCTCGCCGTCGCCGACGGGATGGGTGGGCACGCGGGTGGCGACGTCGCGTCCTCGGTCGCGGTCGCCCACCTGGTCCCGCTCGACGACGAGGCGCACGGCCCCGACGACGCGCTCGACGAGCTGGCCGGAGCCCTGAACCTCGCCCACGAGGAGCTGCTGGCGCTCGCCGAGGACAGCCCCGAGCTCGCGGGCCTGGGCACGACCGTCACCGCGCTGCTCCGCTCGGGCAACAAGCTGGCGATGGCGCACATCGGGGACTCGCGCGCCTACCTGCTGCGCGGGGGCCAGCTGACCCAGGTCACCGCCGACCACTCGTTCGTCCAGCACCTGGTGAACACCGGCAAGCTCACCCCCGAGGAGGCCGAGCACCACCCGCAGCGTTCCGTCCTGCTCCGGGTGCTCGGCGACTTCGACGTGGAGATCGTCCCCGACCTGTCGGTCCGCGAGGCCCGCCCGGGCGACCGGTGGCTGCTCTGCTCCGACGGCCTCTCGGGCGTCGTGAGCCACGAGACGATCACCGAGTCGATGGTCCAGACGCCGGACGTCGACGCCTGCGCCGACCTGCTCGTCGAGCTCGCCCTGCGGGGCGGCGCCCCGGACAACGTGACGGTGGTGGTCGCCGACGTCGTCGAGGTCGACGAGCTGCCCGACGGCGCCGCGCCGTCGACGACCTCGAGCGTGGTCGGGGCCGCCGCGATGGACCGGAACCGTCCCAGCCGGGGGGGCCGGGGATCGGCCGCCCGTGCGGCCGAGCACTCCGCCGCAGCGCGCGCCAGGGCGCGGGGCACCGCACCCGCCGACGACGATCGGTTCGGCGACGCCGACGGGGACCGGCCGAGCATCTGGCGCAGGATCCTCGTCGCCCTACTTGCCCTCGTCGTCCTGGGCGCGATCGGCACCGCCGGCTGGCTCGGCTACGAGTGGACCCAGGACCAGTACTACGTGGGGATCGCCGACGACCGGATCGCGATCTACCGCGGGATCCCCCAGTCGGTGGGGCCCCTTAGCCTGTCGGAGGTGGTCGAGACCAGCCGCACGGAGGTCACCGACCTGCCGAGCTACTTCCAGGACCGGCTCGCCGCGACGATCCCGGCGAACAGCCTCACCGACGCTCGCGAGCGCCTGGCCCTGCTCGAGGACGAGGCGGACTCCCCGTGATCGGCATGCCCCGTCCCCGAGGTCGGCCCCGCTCCCGGGGAAGCATGCCCTGATGGCCACCGTCAGCCCGCACCGGGTCCGCCCCGGCCGCACCGGCGAGCTGGGGCTGCTCGTGCTGGCGCTGTCGCTGGGTGTGGGTGCCTACGCCCTGGTCGGGCTCGCGACGGCCGGCTCGCTGCCGCCCGACATCCTCGGGTACGCCATCGGCCTGATCGGGCTCGCCGTGGGCATGCACCTGGTCCTTCGGTGGCGCGCTCCGTACGCCGACCCCGTGATCCTGCCGACGATCGTCGCGCTCAACGGCATCGGTCTGGCGGTGATCTACCGGATCGACCACGCCTACGAGCTCCGGGAGCGCACCGCCGGGTTCGCCGAGCGACAGCTCGTCTGGACCGCGATCGCCGTCGTGCTCGCGGCCGTGGTCCTCATCGGGTTGCGGGACCACCGGACGCTGCGTCGCTACACCTACACGGCAATGGTTGCCGGGCTCGTGCTCCTGGTCCTGCCCCTGATCCCCGGGCTGGGGGTGGAGATCAACGGCGCCCGGATCTGGATCCGGGTCTTCGGGGGCTCCTTCCAACCCGCCGAGATGGCGAAGATCGCCCTGGCGGTGTTCTTCGCGGGCTACCTGGTCACGACCCGGGACACGCTCGCGCTCGCCGGGCCCAAGGTGCTCGGCATGCAGCTGCCGCGACCCCGCGACCTCGGGCCGATCCTGCTCGCCTGGGTGGCCTCCCTCGCGGTGCTGGTCCTGCAGCGCGACCTCGGTACCTCGCTGCTGTTCTTCGGGCTGTTCGTCGGCATGCTCTACCTCGCGACCGAACGGCTCAGCTGGGTGGTCCTCGGCCTGCTGCTCTTCGTCGGCGGGGCGGCCCTGGCGGCCCGCGCCTTTGCCCACGTGGGCGCCAGGTTCGACATCTGGCTGCACGCCCTCAGCGACGAGTACTTCAACGCGAACCCCGGATCCGGGCAGCTCGTTCGAGGGCTGTTCGGGATGGCCAGCGGCGGGCTGTTCGGCACGGGTCTGGGCGAGGGCCGCCCGGATCTGGTGCCGTACGCGGAGTCCGACTTCATCGTCGCCTCCGTCGGCGAGGAGCTCGGGCTGACCGGGTTGATCGCGATCCTCGTGCTCTACCTGGTGTTCGCCCAGCGCGGTCTGCGCACGGCGATCGGCGTCCGGGACGGCTTCGGAAAGCTGTTCGCCGGCGGGATGGCCTTCATCGTCGCCTTCCAGTGCTTCGTGGTGGTGGGCGGGGTGACCCGGCTGATCCCGCTGACCGGCCTCACGATGCCGTTCCTGGCCTACGGCGGTTCGTCGCTGCTCGCCAACTGGATCATCGCCGCGCTGCTGCTGCGGATCTCGGACAGCGCGCGCCGCCCGGCGGACGCGGCGGTCCCGTTCGAGCTGCCCGACGACGACGCGGCGGACGTC
Organism: uncultured Actinotalea sp.; assembly: GCA_964349585.1. Classification (GTDB taxonomy): domain Bacteria; phylum Actinomycetota; class Actinomycetes; order Actinomycetales; family Cellulomonadaceae; genus Actinotalea. The sequence continues at coordinate 24,414 of CAYGGX010000023.1, read as the reverse complement.
CAGCCCGACACCCCCGCCCCGTCGGACAACGAGACCGAGCGGATCGACCTGCGCGAGGTCCCGTCATGAACACCCCCCTGCGCCGACTCGCGACAGTGGTCCTGGCCATGTTCGGGGTCCTGGTGCTGGGGGCGACCTGGGTGCAGTTCCTCCAGGCGCCGGGTCTCAACGCCGACTCACGCAACGTGCGGACCCTCTACCGGGAGTACGGGAACCCCCGGGGGCCGATCGTCGTGGCCGGCGAGGCCGTCGCGTCCTCCGCGCCGATCGACGACCCGTTCGGCTACCAACGGAGCTACCTGAACGGGCCCCTGTACGCCCACATCACCGGGTACTACTCGGTGGTCTACGGCCGGCACGGCATCGAGGAGTGGATGAACACCGAGCTCAACGGCTCGGCGGACTCGCTGTTCTACGCGCGGCTCCAGGACCTGGTCACCGGGCGCCAGCCGCTCGGGGCGTCGGTCGAGCTGACGATCGACCCGGTGGTGCAGCAGGCGGCGTGGGATGCACTCGGCGACCAGAGCGGCGCCGTCGTGGCCATCGACACCAGCACCGGGGCGATCCTCGCCATGGTGTCCAAGCCGTCGTACGACCCCAACGCGCTCGCCAGCCACGACATGGCCGCCGTCACCGAGGTGTGGGACGCCCTGCAGGGCGATCCCGGCCGCCCGATGGAGGACCGGGCGATCGCCGGCCGCCGGTACCCGCCGGGGTCCATCTTCAAGCTGGTCACCGCCGCGGCGGCCCTGGAGGCCGGGTACGCGTCGAACACCGAGATCAGCGCCCCGACCGAGCTGCCCCTGCCGCTCAGCTCCTCGGTGCTGCGCAACTTCGGTGGCGCCTCGTGCAGCCCCACCGGTACGACGAGCCTGGCCGACGCCCTGCGGATCTCCTGCAACACGGCGTTCGCCCAGCTCGGGCTCGACCTCGGGGACGACGCGCTGCGCGCACAGGCCGAGGCGTTCGGGTTCGGCGCCCCGCTCAACGTCCCGATGCGCGTCGCCCAGAGCCAGTTCCCGGCCGACCCCGACGCCCCCCAGACGGCGCTGTCGGCGATCGGGCAGTACGAGGTCGCCGTGACCCCGCTGCAGGTGGCGATGGTGTCCGCCGCCATCGCCAACGGCGGCCCGCAGATGAGGCCGTACCTCGTCTCCGCGGTGCGCAGCCAGGACCTGACGATCGTCGACCAGACCGACCCGTCGGTCCTCGGCCGCCCGATCTCGCCCGGGACCGCCGCCGCGCTGCGCGACATGATGGTTCAGGTCGTCGCGTCCGGCACCGGGCGCGCCGCCCAGATCTCCGGCATCCAGGTGGCGGGCAAGACCGGCACCGCCCAGACGACGGCCGACGCTCCCCCGCACGCGTGGTTCACCGGGTTCGCGCCCGCCGACGCACCCCGGGTGGCCGTCGCGGTCATCGTGGAGAACGGCGGGAACCTGGGCAACGAGGCGACCGGCGGTGCGGTGGCCGCGCCGATCGCCCGGGCCGTGATCCAGGCGGCGCTGCGATGAAGCCCGACGTCGGCCTCTCCCTGGGCAACCGGTACCGCCTGGTCTCCCGGATCGCCGTCGGCGGCATGGGCGAGGTCTGGGTGGCGCACGACCAGTCCCTCGCGCGGGACGTCGCGATCAAGGTGCTCCGGGAGGAGTTCACCGGCGACGAGGGCTTCCTGGAGCGGTTCCGCTCCGAGGCCCGCAACAGCGCGCAGCTTTCCCACCCGAACATCGCCCAGCTCTACGACTACGGGGAGCAGGAGGGCTCGGGCTTCCTGGTGATGGAGCTGATCCTCGGCGAGCCGATGTCCGACCTGCTGGACCGGGAGCCCGTGCTGCCCACCCGGCGCCTGCTGCCGATCCTGGCCAGCACCGCCCGCGCCCTGCACGCCGCGCACGTCGCCGGCGTGGTGCACCGGGACGTCAAACCCGGCAACATCCTGCTGGCCCGCTCCGGCCGGGTGAAGATCACCGACTTCGGGATCTCCACCGCCGTCAACCAGATACCGATGACCGAGTCGGGGATGGTGATGGGCACCGCCCAGTACCTGTCCCCCGAGCAGGCGATCGGCCGGGCGGCGACGCCGGCGTCGGACATCTACTCCCTCGGCATCGTCGCCTACGAGGCCCTCGTCGGGCATCGGCCGTTCACCGGCCCGACCGCGGTCGACATCGCCGTGGCGCACGTGAACACCAAGGTGCCGCCGATGCCGCCGGGGATCGACCCCGAGCTGAGCGCGCTGGTGATGCGGATGCTCGCCAAGGAACCGGAGGAGCGGCCGCGCTCCGCCGCGTCCCTCGCCCGGGTGCTCGACGAGATGAACGACCGGACGGAGACCGGCGGGATCGAGTTGGGTCGGCCGTCCCGGGCGATCGACGCCGTCGACGCCCAGGCGTCGAGCACCGGGGGCCTCGCGATGCCGATGCTGGCCGCGCCGGCGGTCCCCAGGCCGCGACCCACGGGTCAGCCCGCGACGCTCGTGCCCGGCCGCGAGGCCGAAGAGGCCTCCGCCAACCTCCCCGCCGTAGCGCCGCCGTCGTACGAGCCGGGCCGGTCCACCGGAACCGGGCAGCGCTGGGGGCAGCTGTCCCGGCCGCTCATCGTGCTCATCCTGATGGTCCTCTTCGCGCTCTTGGGCGCGGCGTTTGCGGATAGGCTCTGGGGGCCTCCACGGGCGGCCCCCGACCCGGTGCACGGCGCCGTGTCCCGGATCGTGACAATGACGGACGCCGGAGCACAGCACGAACGTGGGATCATCGACCGGAGCCAGGCCAACTGGCGGACGACGACAGCGAGGGACCTCTAGTGGTGGACAGCACACCCCGGATCCTCGGCGGCCGGTACGAGGTCGGCGAGCTCATCGGGCGGGGCGGCATGGCCGAGGTGCACATCGGTCACGACACCCGGCTCGGTCGCACAGTCGCCATCAAGATCCTGCGCTCGGACCTGGCGCGGGACCCGTCCTTCCAGGCCCGGTTCCGCCGTGAGGCCCAGGCCGCCGCGTCGCTGAACCACCCCGCGATCGTGGCCGTGTACGACACCGGCGAGGACGTCGCGGTGGAGGCCAGCGGCGCCGTCGCGCACGTGCCGTTCATCGTCATGGAGTACGTCGAGGGCCACACGGTGCGCGACATCCTCGGCGATGGCGCAGCCGTGCCGATCGAGGAGGCCGTGGAGATCACCGCCGGCGTCCTCTCGGCGCTCGAGTACTCCCACCACGCGGGGATCGTGCACCGCGACATCAAGCCCGCGAACGTCATGCTCACGCCGACCGGAGCCGTGAAGGTGATGGACTTCGGCATCGCGCGGGCGATGGCAGACGCCGCCGGGACGATGACGCAGACCCAGGCCGTGATCGGCACCGCCCAGTACCTCTCCCCGGAGCAGGCCCGCGGCGAGGCCGTCGACTCCCGCAGCGACCTGTACTCGACGGGGTGCCTGCTGTTCGAGCTGCTCACCGGCCGGCCCCCGTTCATCGGTGACTCCCCGGTCGCCGTGGCCTACCAGCACGCCCGGGAGGTCGCCCAGGCGCCCAGCGCCTACGCCTCCGACGTCCCGGACTCGCTCGACCGGATCACCATGAAGGCGCTCGCGAAGGACCGCGAGTACCGCTACGGCAGCGCGGCGGAGTTCCGCAGCGACCTCGAGGTGGCCCTGCGCGGCGGGCCGATCAGCGCGCCGGCCGTCGGCGCGATCGGTGCCGCGGCACTGGGCGGGGCCGCGCTGGGTGCGACTGGAGCCGCCGCCGCTGGCCGGCACGCCGACACCGCCGGCGCCACGCAGGTGATGGGCGCCGCCGCCGCGACCCCGGTCGCGCCGGCCGCGCCGGCCGCGCCCGCACAGTGGTCGCCGCTCGGGGCCGACGGCGACGAGGACGGGTTCCCCGAGGACGACAGCGCGCGACGCCCCTGGCTGATGTGGACGCTGATCGGGATCGCGGCGGCCGCGATCATCGGGATCATCCTGCTGCTGGCCAACCGACAAGAGCCCGTAGCTCCGGTGGAGGTCGAGGTCCCGGACGTGATCGGTTTGACCTCCCAGCAGGCCAAGGATGAGATCGAGGACGTCGGCCTGCGGTACCAGCAGCAGCTTGAGGCCAGCGACGAGCCCGAGGACACGGTGATCCGCACGGATCCAGAGGGTGGCGAGCCCGTCGAGCCGAACAGCATCGTCATCGCGTACATCTCCACCGGACCCGAGAGCATCGACATGCCCGACCTGACCGGCCGCAGCCAGGCCGAGGCGCGCAACGAGCTGGTCCGGCTCGGGTTCGATGCGGCGAAGATCACCACGCAGTCCGAGTTCAGCCCGGACATCCCCAACGACCACGTGACCCGGACCGAGCCCGTCGCCGGCGACCCCGTCTCGCCGGACGCCGACATCGTCCTGTGGCTGTCCAACGGGCAGGTCGACCTGCCGGACCTGAAGGGGATGGGCGAGCAGCAGGCCCGCGACGCACTCCGCGAGCTGGGCCTGAGCGTGACTATCACCTATCAGGACGACCCCGGCCCGCCCGGCGTGGTCCTCAGTCAGAGCCGCGGCCCCGGCCCGGTCGAGCAGCGCACCTCGATCGAGCTGGTGATCTCCCAGGAGGTCACCACGACCACCGTGCCCGACGTTCGCACCATGACCTGCGACCAGGCCAAGGCCGCAATGGGCAACGCCAGCCTGAACGGGACATGCGTCGAGGAGGCAGGTGCCCCCTACGGCGGCGCTCAGGTCGGGCAGGCGTATCGCACCGATCCGGGCATCGGATCGATCGTGAACGAAGGCCAGTCGGTGACTATCTACATCCGGCCGGCGGACCCGCCGCCCGGGGACTGACCCAACCTCCGCGGAGTGACCTGGCGGTCGGGCACCGGCGTGCGCGGGGCAAGGGGCTTGGCTGCCGCGCGTCGGGTCAGGCGTGTGCCGTCTCCCGGACCAGGGGCGCCATGCCCGCGGATCGCTCGACTGCGCCGGCGAGCCCGCACACCTCGAGCCAGTTCGCGAGCAGCCGGTGGCCGCCCTGCGTGAGCACGGACTCCGGGTGGAACTGCACGCCGTGCAGCGGCAGCTCACGGTGCTGGAGCCCCATGATCACCCCCGGGCCGCCGGCCGTGCCCGCCGTGCGGGCGGTCACGACGAGCTCGTCCGGGACCGTGCCCTCCAACACCGCCAGCGAGTGGTAGCGCGTCGCGGTGAACGGCGAGGCGAGGCCCGCCAGCACCCCGGCGCCGTCGTGCAGCACCGCGCTGGTCTTGCCGTGCATGAGCTCCGGCGCATGCGTGACGGTCGCCCCGAAGACCTCGCCGAGCGCCTGATGGCCGAGGCACACGCCCAGCATTGGAGTCCCCGAGCCCGCGCAGTCGGCGATCACGTCCATGCTCTGACCCGCGGCCCGCGGGGTGCCCGGACCGGGCGAGATGAGCACGCCGTCGTACCCCGCGCGCTCGACGGCCGGGGGGACGGCGTCGTTGCGCACCACAACCGTCTCGGCCCCGAGCTGATCGAGGTAGCCGACGATCGTGTAGACGAAGGAGTCGTAGTTGTCCACGACGAGGATCCGGGTCATCTCACTCCACCGTGATGTCGTTGAAGGGCATGAGCGGCGCGATGGCCGGGAACAGCCAGTTGAAGCAGATCGAGACGATCGCGAGCGCCACGATCAGCAGGATCACCACCCGGACCCACGCGGGACCGGGCAGGACCCGCCACACCCAGGCGTACATCACGCACCCCCCGTAAGCTCGGCCGGCGGACCGTCCGCGGCCGCCATCCAGTAGTCCAGGGTGGCGTGCACGATGAACCGCTCCCGCGCGGAGTACATCGGGTGGCAGGTGGTCATCGTGAGGAACGCCTCGGTGGGCACCACGCCCGGCTGACCGGGGACGGCCGCGAGCACCTCGACCTGGTGCGGCAGCACGATCTGGGTGCTGGACACCCGGTAGACGTACCAGTTGGTCTCGGTCTGGATCACGATCGGGTCGCCGATCACCAGCTCCTCGACCCGGTTGAACGGCTTGCCGTAGGTGGTGCGGTGACCCGCGATGGCGAAGTTGCCGATCCCGCCCGGCATGGCCGTCCCCTCGTAATGGCCCACGCCGAGGACGTCCAGCACATCCGTCTTCGAGGTGCCCTGGGAGACCGGGCTGACCCAGTCCAGCCCCCAGCGCGGGACGTACATGGTCGCGAACGTGGTCAGGTGCGCAGGCTCCGCCATCGTCGGCGGGGGCATGTCCCGGCGAACCGGGTCCACCTCTTCGGGCGTCGGCGTGGGGGTGATCGGCGTCGGCATCGGCCCCGTGTAGACGAACGGTTCCCATGCGAGTTCGTCGATGACGCCGGACTGGGCGCGCTCGGCGATCACGTCGGTCCACCACAGCTGCCAGGCCACGAAGAGTCCCAGGAGCACCCCGAGCGTGATCAGCACCTCGCCGAGGACGCCCACCGCGGCGGCCGCCGCCGACCGTCGACGCGAAGCACTCATGGCAGCCTCCCAAGGTCAAGTGGATCGACGTCGTCCGGCACCGCCGCGTACCGGAGCTCCAGGGTCCGACTGTAGGCGGGCAGCTCCAGTCTCTGAGAGGAGTCCACCGACCAGCCGAGGCCGAGCAGGTCCACGTAGTCGAGATAGGTCTGCACCTCTCGGGACGCTAGCAGCGCCCGCTCCAGCTCCTCGGGGTCCCCGATCGCCCGCACCACGTAGGGCGGCGAGTAGAGCCGACCGTGCAGCGAGAGCACGTTGCCCACACAGCGGAAGGCGGAGGTGGAGATCACCCGCTGGTCCTGCAGCGTCATCGCCTCCGCACCGCCCGCCCAGAGCGCATTGATCACCGCCTGCAGGTCCTGCTGGTGCACCACCAGGTCGTCGTCGGTCGCCCAGCTCGGCCGCGGCGCGCCGGTCGGCGCGTCCGAGAGGGAGACGACCAGCCCCGGACCCGTCACGTCCCGGCGGCCGGCGGCCAGGGCGATCAGCTCGCTCAACGCCGCGTCGCCGGGGTCGGTGACGTCGGTCTGGGCATCGGTGTACCGGTCGATCTCGGCCTGCAGCTGCGCGGCCTCGTCCTCGAGCTCGGCGAGTCGGGCCTGCTCGACCTCGAGGAGCTGAGGTAGGTCCTGGGGCTGTCGGGCATCCACCCCGCCGGCGAGCCGCGCGCTGGTTGCGAACAGGACCCCGGCGAGGATCAGCACGAGCACCACGCTGACCGTTGCCGACCCGCGGCGGCGGGCGGCCCGTCGGCCTCGATCGGCCATGGTCACCTCCTCCGCAGTGCTGCCCACTACGCTAGACGACGAATCACGGGCCCCTTTGCAGCGCCCGGACCGTCGCAAGCACATCGAGAGGCAGCCGTGCCCGAGTCGAGATCACGCAAGAAGCGCGCCTACACCCCGCCGCCCGTCGCCAAGGTGGAGAAGGGTAACCCGCCCTGGCTGGTCCCGACCATGGTCTCGCTCATGGTCGCCGGGCTCCTGTGGGTCGTGGCCACCTACCTGTTCAACTTCAGCTACCCGATCCCCGGGGTGGGCAACTGGAACCTCGCCATCGGGTTCGTCCTGATGATCGCGGGCTTCTCCCTCACGCTCCGCTGGCGCTGAGATCCCCGAGGACGGCCATCCCCAGGGGTGGAGATCTCTGTGGATAACTACACCGGTGTAGTTCTTCACACCATCGCGTAGCGCAGCATCGTGATCGCGACCAGCAGGATCGCCATCCCCACCGTTGCGGCGAGGCCGATCTCACGACGCCGTTCCTTGGGCGCGTACGCGTAGGCGAGGCCAAGGGCCCCGCCGACGAGCAGCCCGCCCAGGTGCGCCTGCCAGGAGATGTTCGGGATGACGAATCCCAGGATCCCGTTCAGCACCAGGATCACGACGATCGGCTGCGCGCTTCGGCCCAGCCGCCGGAGCACGACGAGGATCGCGCCGAACAGGCCGAAGACGGCGCCGGAGGCCCCCACGACGCCCGTGAACCAGCTGTCGCTCATCGGCGAGGCGAGCAGCAGCACCATCACGCTGCCGCCCAGCGCCGAGAGCAGGTAGAGCCAGATGAACCGCCACCGGCCCAGCGCCGGCTCGAGGCTCTGCCCGACGATCCACAGGGCGTACATGTTGAACCCGATGTGCAGCAGCATCCCGGTGGAGTGCAGGAAGGCGGTCGTGAGCATCCGCCACGGCTCGGCCTCGCCCAGGAACGGCTCGTAGATCAGGGCGGCGGTCCAGGGGTTGTCGCGGCCCGTGCCGAGCCCCAGCTGGAGCAGGAAGCTCACGACGGAGAGCGTGATCAGCGTGTAGGTGACCATCGGGCGACCCGTGCTCAGCGGCGCCCCGAACGCCGTCCTCGCCTGCGGGGCAGTGCGGTTCGCCTCCCGCACGCAGTCCACGCAGTGCACGCCGACGGCGGCGGGTCGCTGGCAGTCCGGGCAGGTCGGGCGTCCGCACCGCTGGCAGCGGACGTAGGAGATCCGGTCCGGGTGCCTGGGACAGACGGGCGGGCCGGCCGGCAGCGCCTCGCCGGGCTGCGGGTTCGTCACTCCGCGACGGTGACCGAGGTGATCGTCACGGCCTGCACCGGGCGGTCACCGGGGCCGGTCGGGGTGGCGGCGATCGCGTCCACGACCGCGCGACCGGCGTCGTCGACCACCTTGCCGAAGATCGTGTGCTTCCCGGTCAGCCACGTGGTCGGGGCGACGGAGATGAAGAACTGTGATCCGTTGGTCCCACCGACGTTCCCGGTGACCGGGTCGCGACGCTTGCCGGCGTTGGCCATCGCGAGCAGGTAGGGCTCGGTGAAGCCGAGCTCGGGGTGGATCTCGTCGTCGAAGTTGTACCCCGGCCCGCCGGTGCCGGTCCCGAGCGGGTCGCCGCCCTGGATCATGAAGCCCGGGATCACCCGGTGGAACACGACGTCGGCGTAGAGCGGGTCGGTTCGCTCCTCGCCGGTTCGGGGGTCCCGCCACGCGATCGCGCCCGTCGCGAGACCGACGAAGTTGCGGACGGTCTTCGGGGCGTGGTGCTCGAAGAGCTCGAGGCGGATGTCACCGGACGTGGTGTGCAGGGTCGCGAACATGGGTGACATCTTCCCATGCTCACCGCAGACAGAGGAGCGGGGGGCGGCCAACGGTGGCAACATGGGTGACACACGACCGAATGCACCACGTCCATCGACGCCAGGAGCTGCAGATGACCCGCTACCTTCGCTGTTCTCGCCGAACCGTCGATGCCGACCGACTCAAGAGCCAGGCAGCAGAGCTCAGTGGAGCCCTGTCGAGCGCATCCTCGCGCGCCGGCCGGACGGCGACCCAGCTCGCCCATCAGGCAAAGGACGCGGCGGTCCACGCCAAGGACTGGGCTGCCCCCCGTGCCGAGAAGGCCTGGTACGAGAGTCGCAAGGCGACCGCACCCAAGGTCGAGCGGGCCGCCGAGATGGCTTTGCCGCTCGTCGACAGGACGCACGATCGCCTGGTCGACGACCTGCTCCCCAAGCTGGTCGCGGCCGTGAACGCCGCCGCCGCCGCCACGGCGGTGGGCGCGGACCGGGCGCGCGACGCGACGGCCGCAAGGCTGACCGACCTCGCCCACATCCCGGTGCCCGAGCCCAAGAAGTCCCGCACCGGCGCGAAGATCTTCTGGTCGATCGCCGGCCTCGCCGTCGCCGGGGCCGTGGTCGCCGTCTTCCGGCGGAGCCGACCCATGAACGACCCGTGGGCCGAGGAGCCGTGGGAGACCGCCGAGCGGGACCTGAAGGCGCGGGCGGCCGAGGAGCTCGGGGATGCGGCCGACACGGTCGGCCAGACCGCCGGCCTGGCGGTCGCCCGCACCCGGGAGGCCTCCGAGAAGGTCGCCGAGCGCGCCCGTGAGGCGACCCGGAAGGCCACCGCGCGGCGCAAGGAGGACGAGGCCGACGCCGCCGCGGCGCCGGCGGCCGTGGAGACCAAGGCCACCACGAAGCCCGCCGCGGCCAAGCCCGTCTCGAAGCCGGCGTCGTCGAAGCCCGCCGCGGCCAAGCCGGCCGCGGCCGGGCCGACGGAGGAGACGCCACCGCCGGCCTGACGGGCGGGACGACCCGGCTGACCCGCACCTAAAGGATGCCCTCGCGCTCGCGAGGGCATCCTGCTGTCGGGCCTCGCCGGAATCTCCCCGGCCTGTGTGCCGGGATCGCTCCGCCACGGTCCTTTGGTGGAGCCAAGGGGACTCGAACCCCTAACCCCCTGCTTGCAAAGCAGGTGCGCTACCAATTGCGCCATGGCCCCGCGCTCCCCGGCGAACCGAGGCGGAGTCGCGACCCTCAGTCGACCTCGTCGGTGACCTCGGTCCAGAGGTCACGCTCGTCGCGCTCCTCGGCGTACGCGCGGTACAGGACGTAGCCGACGCCGGCGAGCACTGCCGCGAACAGGAACTTCTTCATCGGTCCTCCGTGGACGGGAGTGGGCCTAAGAGGACTTGAACCTCTGACCTCTTCCTTATCAGGGAAGCGCTCTAACCGTCTGAGCTATAGGCCCGTCGCCTGCCGCCAGGCGCCGCACGAGACTACCCCAGGCCGCACGCCGTCCCCAACTGCGATCGACCGGTGATCGGGTGCGTCAGTCGTCGGTCAGGGTGACGTGGATGCCACCGACCAGCGCCGCGACGATGTTGTACAGGAAGGCGCCGATCGTGGCCAGCGCCGTCAGCAGGACGATGTCCACCACCCCGATGATCGTGGCCAGGGAGATCACCCGCTCGAACGCCATGTACTCGAGCACGTCGAAGAAGGTCGGGTCGCCGGTGATCTCCGCGATCGTGTCGTTGACCTGGGTGAACACGGCGAGGCCGTCGAGCGTGTACCAGATCACGGCCGCGGCCACCACGATCATGATCCCGATCGCGACCGACAGCAGGAACGACAACTTCATGACCGACCAGGGATCGATCTTCGAGACCGCGAGCCGAACCCGCCGTGGCCCGCCGGCCGGTGCGGGCGCCCGCGCGGGCGCGGCCGCGGTCTCGTCGGTCGAGGCAGGCTTGGCAGACCCGCCGCGCGCGGCCCCCGAGACGCTCTGTCCGGCCCGCTTCAGCCGGTCGCCGAGCGACGGGCTCGACGCGGTCGAGGTGGTCGACGAGCCGGTCGTCGGGTCCGATCGCTCGCCCTCGGGCTCCGGCGCCCCGTTGGTCGAGGGCGGCGCCGCCTTGGTGGTGTCCGCCGTCGCGGTCGCTGAGCCGGACCGGCTGCGCGGGCCGGTGGCCCGCGGCCCGCGAGACGCGGACTTCCTCGGCGTGATCGAGGGGGGCTTGGTCCCGTCGGTGGTCATCGGTCTCCCTCGGTCTGCGCCTCGGATGCGGTTGGGCCCTCCGCGTCGGGCGCGGCTACGTCGTCGGTCTCGCCGTCAACGGTAGCCGCATCCACGCGCAGGTGACGCTCCACGTTGCGTGCTACGGCGAGGATACGGTCACCCGGGTCGGGCTTGGCCAGGATCACGCCCGTCGCGCCCCTGGCGTGAACCGGGATGTCGGCCAGCAGCGAACGGACGACCTTGCCGCCCTCCATCACCACGAGGATCTCGTCGGCGTCCTCCGCCATCAGCGCGCCGACCAGGTTGCCCCGGTCGTCCGGGAGCCGGACCGCGCGGACCCCGAGCCCGCCGCGATGCGTCCGGCGGTAGTCGAGGTGGCCGTCGTTGTTGACGCGGTGCATGTCCGACCGCTTCGCGATGCCCGCGTCGGTCACGGTGACCAGGTTGGAGCCCTCGGTGATCACGTCCATCGCGAGCAGCTCGTCGCCGGCCCGGAACCGCATCCCCGTCACACCCGACGTCGCGCGGCCCATGGGCCGCAGCTGGTCGGGCGTGGCCAGGAACCGGACCGCCTGGCCCTTCCGTGAGATCAGCAGCAGCTCGGAGCCCTCGTCCACGAGCGCCGCCGACACCAGCTCGTCGGGGCTGCCCTCGTCGTCGTTGCGCAGGTTGATCGCGATCAGCCCGCCAGACCGGTTCGAGTCGTACTCGGCCAGGCGGGTCTTCTTCACCAGACCCCGGCGGGTCGCGAGCACGAGATACTCGGCCGCCTCGTAGTCGCGCAGGTCGATCACCTTGGCGATCTGCTCACCGGGCTGGAAGGCGAGCAGGTTCGCCACGTGCTGACCCTTGGAGTCCCGGCCGCCCTCGGGCAGCTCGTACGCCTTCGCCCGGTATACCCGGCCGAGGTTGGTGAAGAACAGCAGCCAGTGGTGGGTGGTGGTGACGCCGAAGTGCTCGACGACGTCGTCCGCGCGCAGCTGGGCGCCCCGCACCCCCTTGCCGCCGCGCTTCTGCACGCGGTACAGGTCGCTGCGGGTTCGCTTGGCGTAGCCGCCCCGGGTGATCGTGACGACGATCTCCTCCTCGGCGATCAGGTCCTCCATGGACGCTTCGCCATGGAACGGCACGATCGCGGTCCGCCGGTCGTCGCCGTACTTCTCCACGATCTCCGCGAGCTCGGCGCCGACGATCTCGCGCTGCCGCGGCGGGCTGGCCAGGATCTCGGTGTAGTCGGCGATCTTGACCATCAGCCCGTCGTACTCGTCGACGATCTTCTGCCGCTCGAGCGCGGCCAGCTGGCGCAGCTGGAGGTTCAGGATCGCCCGGGCCTGGATCTCGTCGACCTCGAGCAGCGCCATCAGGCCCTCGCGGGCGTCGTCGACGGTCGCCGAGGCCCGGATCAGCGCGATCACCTCATCGAGGGCGTCGAGCGCCTTGAGGTACCCGCGGAGCACGTGCGCCCGCTCCTCGGCCTGCCGCAGCCGGTAGCGGGTCCGGCGGACGATGACCTCGAGCTGGTGGTTCACCCAGTGCCGGACGAACGCGTCCAGGCTGAGCGTCCGCGGCACGCCGTCGACGAGGGCGAGCATGTTCGCGCCGAAGGTGTCCTGGAGCTGGGTGTGCTTGTGAAGGTTGTTCAGCACGACCTTCGCGACGGCGTCCCGCTTGAGCACGATCACCAGGCGCTGGCCCGTGCGGCCCGACGTCTCGTCCCGGATGTCGGCGATGCCGCTGACCCGGCCGTCCTTGACCAGGTCGGCGATCTTGGCCGCGAGGTTGTCCGGGTTCACCTGGTAGGGCAGCTCGGTGACCACCAGGCAGATCCGGTTCTGGATCTCCTCGACGGTCACCACCGCGCGCATCGTGATCGAGCCCCGGCCCGTGCGGTACGCGTCCTCGATCCCGCTGCGACCCAGGATCGTCGCCCCGGTCGGGAAGTCGGGCCCCGTGATCCGCTCGATCAGGGCCTCGAGGAGCTCCTCCTTGGTCGCCTCCGGGTGCTCGAGGTGCCAACGCACCCCCTCGGCGACCTCCCGCAGGTTGTGCGGCGGGATGTTCGTGGCCATCCCGACGGCGATCCCGGCGCTGCCGTTGACCAGCAGGTTCGGGAAGCGCGCCGGCAGGACGACGGGCTCGCGGGTGCGGCCGTCGTAGTTGTCCCGGAAGTCGACGGTGTCCTCGTCGATGTCCCGGACCATCTCCATCGCCAGCGGGGCCATCCGGCACTCGGTGTACCGGGGCGCGGCCGCGGGGTCGTTGCCCGGCGAGCCGAAGTTCCCCTGGCCGTGCACCAGCGGGTACCGCATAGACCAGTCCTGCACCAGCCGCACCAGGGCGTCGTAGATCGCCGTGTCACCGTGCGGGTGGTACTTGCCCATCACGTCGCCGACCACCCGGCTGCACTTGGAGAACTGCCGGTCGGGGCGGTATCCGCCGTCGTACATCGCGTACAGCACCCGGTTGTGCACCGGCTTCAGGCCGTCCCGGACGTCGGGCAGGGCACGACCCACGATCACGCTCATCGCGTAGTCGAGGTACGACCGCTGCATCTCGAGCTGCAGGTCCACCGGGGTCATCCGGTCCGTGATCACGCCAAGCGGGATCGCGGCGTCGTCCTGCGGCAAGCCGTCGCTCCGGCCGTCCGTTGGCGGCTCAGTCACCATCTACCTCGTCTCGTGCTTCTCGTGCTCGGCTCGTGCGGGCCCCGCCCCGGCTGCTAGATGTCGAGGAATCGCACGTCCTTGGCGTTGCGCTGGATGAACGACCGCCGGGACTCGACGTCCTCGCCCATCAGGATCGCGAAGATCTCGTCCGCGGCCGCGGCGTCGTCGAGCGTCACCTGGAGCAGGGTGCGCTGGTCGGGGTCCATCGTCGTGTCCCAGAGCTCGGAGTAGTCCATCTCGCCGAGGCCCTTGTAGCGCTGGATGCTGTTGTCCTTGGGGAGCCGGCGACCCGCGGCCAGGCCGGCCTCGACCACCGCGTCGCGCTCCCGGTCGGAGTACACGTACTCGTGGTCGGCGTTGGACCATTTGATCTTGTACAGCGGCGGCTGGGCGAGGAACACGTGCCCGTTCTCGATCAGCGGCCGCATGTAGCGGAACAGCAGCGTGAGCAGCAGCGTGCAGATGTGTTGGCCGTCCACGTCGGCGTCGGCCATCAGGATCACCTTGTGGTACCGCAGCTTGGCCAGGTCGAAGTCCTCGCCGATCCCGGTGCCGAACGCGGTGATCAGCGCCTGGACCTCGTTGTTCGCCAGCGCCCGGTCCAGCCGGGCCCGCTCGACGTTCAGGATCTTGCCCCGGATGGGCAGGATCGCCTGGGTCTCGGGGTTGCGTCCGCGGACCGCCGAGCCGCCCGCCGAGTCGCCCTCGACGATGAAGATCTCGCACACCTCGGCGCTGTTGGACTGGCAGTCGCGCAGCTTGCCCGGCATGCCGCCCGACTCGAGGAGCCCCTTGCGTCGGGTCGCCTCACGCGCCTTGCGGGCGGCGAGCCGCGCGGCCGAGGCCTGGATCGCCTTGCGGATGATGTCCCGGGCCTCGGTCGGGTGGGACCCCAGCCAGTCACCGAGCTGGTCGTTGACCACCTTCTGCACGAAGGTCTTCGCCTCGGTGTTGCCGAGCTTGGTCTTGGTCTGCCCCTCGAACTGCGGCTCGCCGAGCTTCACCGAGACGACCGCCGTCAGGCCCTCGCGGACGTCGTCGCCGGTCAGGTTCTCGTCCTTGTCCTTCAGCAGCGACTTGTCCCGCGCGTACCGGTTGACCAGCGAGGTCAGGGCGGCGCGGAAGCCCTCCTCGTGCGCCCCGCCCTCGGTGGTGGAGATGGTGTTGGCGTAGGTGTGCACCGACTCCGAGTACGCGTTGGTCCACTGCATCGCGATCTCGACGGCGATCCGCCGCTCGACGTCCTCGGCGGCGAACTCGATCACCGCCGGGTGCACGACGTCGACCTTCTTCGTGGAGTTGAGGTGCTTGACGTAGTCCACCAGGCCGCCGTCGTACCGATAGGTGACCGTGCGGCTGGGTGCGCCGTTGCCGCCCTCCGTGATGCCGTCGGCCTCGTGCGCGGCCCGCGCCGCGGCGGCGTCGGTGATCTCGTCCTCGGTCCCGGTGTGCTCCGGCCGCTCGTCGGTCAGCGTGATGGCGAGGCCCTTGTTGAGGAACGCGTACTGCTGGAACCGGGAGCGGAGGGTCTCGAAGTCGTGCTCGACCGTCTCGAAGATGTCGCGGTTCGGCCAGTACGTGACCGTGGTGCCGGTCCTGGTGGTCTTCTCCTCCTTGGCCAGCGGCGCCTGCGGCACCCCGTCCCGGTAGGACTGCCGCCAGACCCGACCCTTGCGGTGCACCTCGACGTCGAGGCGGTGGGACAGGGCGTTGACCACGGATACCCCGACGCCGTGCAGACCGCCGGAGACCGCGTAACCCGCGCCGCCGAACTTCCCGCCCGCGTGCAGGACGGTCAGGACGACCTCGACCGCCGGCCGCCCCTCGCTCTCGACGATCCCCACCGGGATGCCGCGACCGTTGTCGGTCACCCGCACGCCGCCCCCGGCGAGCAGGGTGACGTCGATGTGGTCGCAGTAACCCGCGAGCGCCTCATCCACAGAGTTATCCACAACCTCGTAGACGAGGTGGTGCAGCCCGCGGGGGCCGGTCGACCCGATGTACATACCGGGTCGCTTGCGGACGGCCTCGAGGCCTTCGAGGACGGTGATGGCGCTGGCGTCGTAGCCGGAGGTTGCGGGTTCGGCTGTGCGCTGGTCGACCACTGGCGAAGTGCTCCTCGGGTGCGGCGCGCGCCAACGGACGGTTCCGTGGCGGCACAGGTGCTCCTGGCGCCACGGGCGTGGCTGCGCGTTGCACCGAACTCCTCCGGGAATCCACGTGATGCGCGCGAACCCCGGAATTACCGTCTCAGTCTACCCTCCGAAGGGCCCTCGAACCGCGTTCCCACAGCCGTGGCACACTCAGCGCGCCGGGGTGTGACCCGGTGGTGGCGGACGGCACTTCATCGCGCCTGCGGGCAGTTTCTGACGGTCGGGTGGTCCGGTCCCGGTCGCGGGGTGGCGGAGTGCTCAGCCGTAGGTGTCGCGGGGCCCGCGGCCCCGCACCCGCCGCTGTCCGCGGACCCATCCCGGACCCGACGGCCCCAGCACCTGGACCTCCCGCACGACGTCGGGCCCGACCTCCTTCTCGAGGCGGGCGAGCAGCTGTGGCACCAGGAGCCGGACCTCGGCCGCCCAGGAGGATGAGTCCGCTCGGACCACCAGCCGGCCGTCGTCGAAGAGCTCCGGCGTGCAGTGGTCGGCGATCTGCTCGCCCACCACCTCTCGCCAGCGCCCGACGACGCCGCCCACGGACAGCTCGTCGCGCCATCCCCGCTCGGCGGCCAGCCGGGCGAGCGTGTCGCCGAGCAGCACCGGGTCGCGACCGTCACCGGGGGTGGAGCCGGCGCGGGCACGGGATCGCTCACCTGCCACCGCCCGACGGACCGGGCGGCCCGGCATCGCGCCCCGGGCCAGGGCCGCCGCGCGGGCCCGGTTCAGCGCGGCCCGGCCGACCTCCGAGGGTGGGGTCAGGCCGAGCGCCTCGGCGACGGGTCGGTCGGTTCGTGCCTCGGGTGTGACGCCCTCCGGGTCGCCGACCGGGTCGCCGTCGGGATCCCGCCTACCTCGGGTGCCGTCGGGCGGGGTGGCGTCGTCGGAGCGGCTATCGGACACGGTTCACCTGCCCGGACATCACGTCGTAGCGCGCTCCCGCGAGCACGTCGGGGATGTCGAGCGGCACCGCGGCCGTCACCAGCACCTGCTCGGCCCCGCCGACCAGCTCGGCCAACCGCGTGCGGCGCCGTACGTCGAGCTCGGCGAACACGTCGTCGAGGATCAGGACCGGCTCCGACCCGTCCGCCCAGCCCGCGATGCCGCCGTCTTCGGAACCGTCGGATCCGTTGGTGAGCAGCTGGAAGGTCGCGAGCCGCAGGGCGAGGGCGAGCGACCAGGACTCGCCGTGGCTGGCGTACCCCCTGGCCGGAAGGCCGCCGAGTCCGAGGACCAGGTCGTCCCGGTGCGGCCCGACGAGGCTGACCCCGCGATCCAGCTCCCGGGTCCGCAGGCGCCGCATCGCGTCGAGCATCCGGCCCTCGAGGTCGGCGGCGGAGACCTCACCATCCGCCGCGACTGGGACGGCGTCGTCGTCGTCCAGGGAAGTGCGGTAGCCGAGCGCCACGTCACCCTGACCGTCGCTCACCTGCTCGTAGGCGCGGCAGACGTGCGGCCGCAGCTCGGAGATCAGGCGCAGCCGTCCCGCGAGGATCTCGGCGCCCACCTGCGCGAGCTTCCCGTCCCAGACGTCCAGGGTGTGCAGGTCCCGACCTCCCTCCGCGGCCGGCGGATCCCCGGCCGGGGGGCGGCGACCGGATCGGCGCGGACCGGCGGCCGTCTTGAGCAGGGCGTTGCGCTGGCGGAGGATCCGGTCGTAGTCGCCCAGCACGCCGGACATCCGCGGAGCCACCTGCACCGCCAGCTCATCGAGGAACCGGCGCCGGCCCTCCGGGTCGCCCTTCACCAGCGCCAGGTCCTCGGGGGCGAACAGCACGGTGCGGACGATTCCGAGCACGTCTCGGGCCCGCCGAACCGGGGCGCGATTCACCTGGGCTCGGTTCGCCTGGCCGGGGTTGATCTCGACCTCCACCACGCTGGGCTGG
The DNA here is from genome assembly GCA_964349585.1 of uncultured Actinotalea sp. Lineage (GTDB taxonomy): Bacteria > Actinomycetota > Actinomycetes > Actinomycetales > Cellulomonadaceae > Actinotalea. Next base: position 6,460 of record CAYGGX010000023.1, on the reverse strand, counting down.
TCACCCCGTTCGGTCCGAACGCGGACGACGGCGCGGGTCGCACCGGCCCGGACCAGGGCCGCGTCTCCCGCCACCCGGTGGCTGCTCAGCGTGGCGGCGTAGCCCAGCGCCTCCACGAGGTTGGTCTTGCCCTGCCCGTTCGGTCCGACGAACGCGCTGACACCCCGGTCGAGGGTGAGGTCCACCCGCTCGTAGGACCGGAAGTCGGTCAGGGACAGCCGGCTGACGTACACATCCCACCCCTCGTCACGGAGCGGGCCGCACGGGGTGTCCGCCGAACTGCCCGCGCAGGGCCGCGACCGCCTTCATCGCGGGGGACGCACCCTGTCGCGAGGCGAACCGGGCGAACAGCGCCGCCGAGATCACGGGGAGCGGCACGGCCTGGTCGATCGCCTCGTCGACCGTCCACCTGCCTTCGCCCGAGTCCTCCACCCAGTCGGCGATGGTGGCGAGGTCGGGGTCCTCCTCGAGCGCCGCGACCAGGAGGTCTAGCAGCCAGGACCTGACGACGGTGCCGGTGGTCCAGGCCTTCAAGGTCCCCACCACGTCCGTCACCCGGTCCTGGGCGGTGAGCAGCTCGTACCCCTCGGCGTAGGCCTGCATCAGGCCGTACTCGATCCCGTTGTGCACCATCTTGGCGAAGTGACCGGCGCCGACGGCGCCCGCGTGGACGAACGAGGTGTCCCTGGGCCCGTCGGGGCGGAGCGCCTCGAACACGGGCATCAGCGTCTCGATGTCCTCGGCGGCACCGCCGGCCATCAGGCCGTAGCCGTTCGTCAGGCCACAGACCCCACCGGAGACCCCCACGTCGACGTAGCGGATCCCGGCCGGGGCGAGTTGCTCGGCGTGGTCGACGTCGTCCGTGTAGTGGGAGTTGCCACCCTCGACGACGATGTCCCCCTCGCCAAGCAGGGTCGCCAACTCCTCGACGACGGTCCGGGTCGGTCCGCCGACCGGGACCATCACCCAGACGACCCGCGGCTTGTCGGGCAGGGCGGCGACCAGTCCTATCTGCATGTACCCATCTCAGCTTGCGAAGCGGATGGGCACCAACAGGTAGCGGTAGGCCTTGTCGTCATCGCCGTCCAGGGAAGCCTGCCCGGTGAACTCGACCGGCTTGTTCGGATGCGTGAAGGACAGCCTGACGAAGTCGGTGCTCAGCGCCCCCAGGCCGTCCAGCAGGAACTGCGGGTTGAACGCGACGGTGATGTCCTCGCCGGTCAGCGCCGCCTCGAGGGCCTCCGACGCCTGGGCGTCGTCGCCCTGTCCCGCATCCAGGACCACCTGGCCGTCGCTGAAGGCGAGCCGGATCGGGGTGTTCCGTTCGGCGACGAGCGCCACGCGGCGTGCCGCCTCCGTCAGGGCAGCCGTCGCAACCACGGCGTGGATCGACGTCTCTTCGGGGAAGAGCCGACGAACCGCCGGGTAGTCCCCGTCCACCAGGAGCGAGGTGGTGTGCCGGCCGCCGGCCTCGAAGCCGATGAGGTCCACGCCTGACGACGTCGACAAGGCCACGGTCACCTGATCGGACCCGCCGAGCGACCGGGCGGCGTCCGACAGCGTCCGGGCCCTGACGAGCGCCACCTGCGACAGGTCCGGGCGAGCGGGTTGCCAGGCCAGCTCGCGCAGCGCGAGTCGGTACCGATCCGTGGCGAGCAGCGTGATCCGCTCGCCCTCGATCTCCATCCGGACGCCGGTCAGAAGGGGGAGTGTGTCGTCGCGGCTTGCCGCGACCGTGACCTGGCCGACGGCCTCGGTTAGGTCCGAGCCCGCGATCGTGCCGATCACGTCCGGCATGGCCGGCAGCGCCGGGTAGTCGTCGACCGGCATCGTGAGCAGGGAGAACCGGCTCGCTCCGCAGGTGACCGAGACCTTGGTGCCATCGAGGACGACGTCCACCGGCTTCGCCGGGAGGGCGCGTGAGATCTCCGCGAGCAGCCGGCCGGACACCAGGACGGTTCCGCCCTCGCTGACGTCGGCGGCGATCTCCGAGCGTGCCGACACCTCGTAGTCGAAGCTCGACAGCTGTACGACTCCAGCGGAGTCCGCCTCGATGCGCACCCCGGCCAGGACGGGCACCGGTGGTCGGGTCGGGAGGGAACGGGCAGTCCAGGTGACGGCCTCCGACAGCACGTCGCGTTCGACCCGGAACTTCATGTGCCTCATTCCCTTCGGCGTCGGCAACCTACCGTGCTGAACAGTACGCGAGAGCACCCACGGCGCACAGCGTTGGTCGGGTGGGTTGATCGGGGTGACGACTCCGGGAACTTCCAGCCCGGAGGTCAGCCCATGAAGGTGTCAGGGATCCTCGATGGAGAGAAGAGATCGTCATCGTCGTAGCAGGTGTGGATGGTGTGGACGATGGCGTGTCGCCGCAGGTGAGTGGGCATGTCGCCGGTGTGCACGGGGTGTTGAGGAGCCTGTCGACGGCTCGGGCGACCTGTGGAGGAGCACCTGGTGTTCCCCGGGCGTCCACCTTTGAGATGTGTTGTGTCCACACGGAGCAGGGGTCTTTCCACGGCTATCCACAAGGATATCCACAAGTGTGAACAGTCGTCCTATCACTCACCCGCGGTGGTGCTGCTTGATCCGGTTCGTGAGTTCGGTGACCTGGTTGTAGATCGACCGACGCTCCGCCATCAGCTCGCGGATCTTCCGGTTCGCATGCATCACGGTGGTGTGATCGCGGCCGCCGAACTGCTGTCCGATCTTGGGGAGGCTCATGTCGGTCAGTTCGCGGCACAGGTACATCGCGATCTGGCGTGCGGTCACCAACACCCGGGAGCGCGAGGATCCGCAGAGATCGTCGATCGTCAGGCCGAAGTAGCTGGCGGTCTGGGTGATGATCGTGGCCGCGGTGATCTCGGCGGTGTCGTCATCCGTGATCAGGTCCCGTAGGACTATCTCCGCCAACGCGAGATCTACCTGCTGGCGGTTGAGGTTCGCGAAGGCGGTAACGCGAATAAGGGCACCCTCGAGCTCGCGGATGTTAGTGGAGATCTTCGAGGCGATGTACTCCAGGACGTCGTGCGGGCCCTGCAGCCGCTCGTTCGCCGCCTTCTTGCGAAGGATCGCGATCCTGGTCTCGAGGTCGGGCGGTTGGATGTCGGTGATCAGGCCCCACTCGAACCGCGACCGCATCCGATCCTCGAAGCCGGCGAGCTGTTTCGGGGGGACGTCTGAGGTGATCACCACCTGCTTGTTGGCGTTGTGCAGGGTGTTGAAGGTGTGGAAGAACTCCTCCATCGTCTGTTCCTTGCCCTGCAGGAACTGGATGTCGTCCACGAGCAGGACGTCGACCTCGCGGTAGCGGCGCTGGAATGCACCAGCCTTGCCCTCACCGATCGAGTTGATGAAGTCGTTGGTGAACTCCTCTGAGTTCACGTAGCGCACCCGGATCCCCGGGTACAGGGAGAAGGCGTAGTGCCCGATGGCGTGCAGCAGGTGCGTCTTGCCCAGCCCCGAGTCGCCATAGATGAACAGTGGGTTGTAGGCCTTGGCGGGAGCCTCCGCCACAGCTACGGCGGCCGCGTGCGCGAACCGGTTGGACGAGCCGATGACGAAGGTCTCGAAGAGGTACTTGGGGTTGAGCAACGGGCGTTCGGTGGGGCCACGCGGTGCGTGCCCGGCGGGCTGCCGGGACTCCATCCGGCGGGTCTCCCGGGCGTCCTGCTGGCTGTCGCGTTGCGGCTCGCGATCCAGCGCGTCGCCCGGACCAGAGCCATCCGGGGAGTCGTCGCGCTGGCGACGACCATCCACCACGTCCGTCGGAGCCAGTCTGCCGTCCACCGAGGGCGACTCGGTGTCCATCGCAGGATCGACCATTACGGCGAACCGGGCCTCCATGCCCAGTGCGTCGCCCAGGGCGGAGAGCAACTCGTCGCGTACGCGCGTCTCCAGGTAGTCCTTGGTGAAGGTGTTGCCGACCGTGAGCAGCATCGTCCCGTCCAGAAGGCCGACGGGCCGCGCCAACCGGATGAAGGCCAGCTGCTGCGAGGTGGTGGCAGGGTCGGTGGCGAGCTGTCCGACCGCCCGGTCCCACACGTGGGCGATCGAGTCGTCCTGTGCTGCCACCTGAAGGCTCCTGAGTGCTCGCCGGTTGCCGATCGTGTGCGCCGAAGTCTCGCACGCACGACCATGATCCACATAGTTGTCCACAGACTGTGCGCTCGCCTCGACGCGCGCACCAAGGCGGTCCAAGGTCCGAGGGTACGCGCTATGCGCGCCGATCGATCGGACTGGCTACCGACCAACCATCTCATCGTGCCCGGTGCGTCGTAGTCGTGGATCCGCCGTACGGGTGCATTCTGGACGGTTTGGGTCGAGCCGGTCCGCGGGGGATCGTCTGGTCCGCCTCGTTTGACCCTCCCACCGCGCGACGCGTACCTTTACACAGCCGTTCTCGACGGCTCCTGTTGGGGTGCCCGCGTGCTGATCTTGCGCATGAGGCTGCCATGCTCCGTCGAGTGAGGCCGCACCTGTCCGCCATCGTGGCGGTGACCTGAACCGACCTGGAGCCTCACGTGTCCAAGCGCACCTTCCAGCCGAACAACCGGCGCCGAGCCAAGACTCACGGATTCCGGCTGCGCATGCGGACCCGGGCGGGCCGAGCGATCCTCGCCGCTCGGCGACGCAAGGGCCGCTCCGAGCTCTCCGCCTGATCGACCAGCGGTGCTGCCGGCCACGCTCCGGATGCGTCGCGCCGAGGACTATCGGATGACCATCCGCCAGGGCGTGCGAGCTCGAGCCGGGGTACTGATCTTGCACGGGCGGGGCGTTCCTGGACGCGAAGCGACACGGGTCGGGTTCGTGGTCCCAGGAGCCGTCGGTGGTGCGGTGGTGCGGAATCGGGTCAGACGGAGATTGCGAGGACTGGTGGTGGAGCACCGTGGGTCGCTGCCGAGCGGGGCTGACGTCGTGGTCCGGGTGCTGCCAGAGGCGGCCGACGCCGGCTACGACGCGCTGGGGTCGGATCTGACCTCGGCGCTCGCGGCACTTGCGAGACGGATCGGGGAGGGCTGATGGGTGCCACCCGGAGCTCGCCGGTCGCCGGCGAGACCTCCCAACGCTCCGGTGAGCCGACGGCAGCAACCGTCGGGCGGGTGCTGCGCCGGTTGCCTTCGAGGCTGCTTGTCGGGCTGGTTCGCGGGTACCAGCTGACCGTGTCGCCGTGGACGGCGCCCTCGTGCCGGTACTACCCGAGCTGCTCGCAGTACGCCGTGGTGGCAATCCAGCGCCACGGAGCCCTCAGAGGTGGCTGGCTCGCTGTCCGTAGGCTCGGGCGCTGCCACCCCTGGACTCCCGGCGGGGTGGACGACGTGCCGCCGGTGCGCGCTGAGAAGGGCTCACCCCACCCCCATGGATCTCAACGAGCGAGGAGCTCGACATGATGGATTGGTTCGACACGATCCTGTGGCCACTCAAGGTGGCAGTGGCCTGGATCATGGTCCAGGTCCACTCAGGGCTGAGCTTCGTGGGCCTCGACCCGGACTCGGGACTGAGCTGGGCGCTGTCGATCGTCGGCCTGGTGATCGTGATGCGGATCATCCTGATCCCGCTGTTCGTAAAGCAGATCCGGGCGGCGCGCGGGATGCAGATGCTCTCACCCGACCTTCAGGCGCTGCAGAAGAAGTACAAGGGGAAGCAGGATCCGGCGTCTCGTGAGGCGATGAGCCGGGAGATGATGGAGCTCTACCGGAAGCACGGGACCAATCCCTTTGCCTCCTGCCTGCCGATCCTCGCGCAGAGCCCGATCTTCTTCGCGCTGTTCCGCGTGCTCTACAACATGCCAAAGCTGGCACAGGAGCCGGGCACCCCTGGTTCGTACCCCAAGGACTCGATCGGCCCGTTGACGAGGGAACTCGCCCGCGACTTCACCGACGCGACTCTCTATGGGGCACGGCTGTCCGACTGGTTCTTCATGTCCGACCCGCCACCCACGACGTCTACTCGGATCGTCACGGTCGTGCTGATCATCCTGATGTCCGCGACGACATTCTTCACGCAGAAGCAGCTGACGCAGAAGAACATGCCTGCCTCGGCGATGCAGGGCCCGATGGCGCAGCAGCAGAAGATGCTCCTCTACCTGCTGCCCGTGGTGTTTGCGGTCTCCGGGGTCAACTTCCCGATCGGCGTGCTCATCTACTGGACCACGACGAACGTCTGGTCCATGGGGCAGCAGTTCTACGTGATCCGGCGAAGCCCGACGCCAGGTTCCGAGGCGGAGCGGCGGCTCAAGGAGCGCCGCCGCCGGAAGGCCGAGGCCAAGGGGATCGTGTTCGAGGAGGAGGCTCCCGAGCCCGAGAAGCCCCGCGGGCAGCGCCAGCAGCCGGTCCGAAAGGGCAGGGCCCGGCCGCGCCTGGACGCGAGCGGCAAGCCGATCCCGCCTGAGGCCCGCAAGCCGGGTGAGGCCCGCAAGCCGGGTGAGGCCCGCAAGCCGGGTGAGGCCCGCAAGCCGGGT
>CAYGGX010000022.1:24533-30868 GCA_964349585.1 uncultured Actinotalea sp. | reverse complement strand
CCTTCGGCTCGTCGCTGTCGTACTACGACGCGGTGCGGGCCGACCGCCTGCCGGCCAATCTGATCCAGGCGCAGCGGGACTACTTCGGCGCCCACACCTACCGGCGCACGGATCGTGACGGTGCCTGGCACACCGAGTGGTCGACCGACCGGCGGGAGGTGGAGGCCTGATGGCGGGCGCGGCCGAACCGATCGACGACCTGCAGCCCGTGGTCCTGGGCGGGGACATTGGCGCCTACAGCGTCGCGCGGGCCTTCCACGAGGCCTACGGCGTGCGCTCGGTGGTGGTGTCCACAGTGCTCACCGGCGTCGTGCGTCACTCGGCGTTCATCACGAACGTGGTGGAGCCGGAGATCACCCATGCGCCGACGGCGGTGGCCCGGCTGCGCCAGATCGCCGCCGAGCACGCGGGGCGCCGGCTGATCCTCTTGGGCAGCGCCGACTGGCTGGTGCGGATCATCGTGGAGAACCGCGACCAGCTCGAGGACCTGTACACGATCCCGTACGTGGACCGAGCGACGCTCGATCTCGTCACGGACAAGGAGAACTTCGGTCGCCTGTGCGTCGAGCTCGGCCTCGGCCACCCGACGACAGTGGTGCACGACGTCCGGGTGCCGGGGCCGCCGGACACCGACGGCCTGCGCTTCCCGGTCATCGCGAAGACGGCCGACACGGCCGCGTACCACGAGGTCGAGTTCCCGGGGAAGAAGAAGGTCTTCACCGTGGACTCGCCGGCCGAGCTGGCCGAGCTGATGGAGCGTGTCCGCGTCAGCGGCTACCAGGGGTCGTTCATCATCCAGGACGTCATCCCGGGCGACGACTCCGGGATGCGGATCCTGACGTGCTACTGCGACTCCGGGGGTCGCGTGCGCTTCTCGTCCTTCGGTCACGTGCTGCTCGAGGAGCACACGCCTGGCGCGCTGGGCAACCCGGCGGGCATCATCACGCAGGGCGACGCGGAGCTGGTCGCGCAGGCGACGCGGCTGCTCGAGCACATCGGATGGACCGGCTACGCGAACTTCGACCTCAAGTACGACCCCCGCGACGGGCGCACCGTCTTCTTCGAGCTGAACCCGAGGCTCGGGCGCAGCAACCTCTACGTCACCGCCGCCGGACGCAACACGGTCGAGCTGTACGTGCGCGAGCACCTGCAGGGTCTCGACCCGTTGCCCCCGGGTGCCGCGGCCGAGAACACCACAGAGCACCTGTACACCGTCCTGCCCCGTCGGCTCCTCCTGCGGTACGTCGCCGACCCGGCCCTGCGACGTCGCACCGCGGCGCTCTTCGCCGGGCGCACGACGAACCCGCTCTGGTACCGCGCGGAGCGGGACCCCCGGCGGCTGTGGTACGTCGCCCTTGCCCAGCTGAACCAGTTCCGCAAGTACCGTCGGTACTACCCGGCGCCGCGGGACGTCGCCGCACCCGAGGAGGTGTCCGCGTGAGGCCGCTCGTCGGGGTGATCGGCGGTGTGGGGCCGCTGGCGACCGCGTACTTCCTGGACAAGGTGGTCCGGTTGACGGTGGCCGCCCGGGACCAGGACCACCTGGACATGATCGTGTTCAACCACTCAGCGATCCCCGACCGGACCGCGCGCATCCTCGACCCGGCGGCCGACGACCCGGGACCGGTGATGGCCGACGACGCGCGTCGGCTGGAAGCCTTCGGTGCGGACTTCCTCGTCATCCCCTGCAACACCGCGCACAGCTTCACCGCCGAGGTGGAGGCGGCGGCCACCGTCCCGGTGGTGAGCATCATCGAGGTGACCGCCGACGAGGCCCAGGTGCGGGTGCCCGGCCTGCGGTCGGTCGGTCTGCTCGCGACGTCGGGGACCGCCTCCTCTGGCGTCTACCAGCGGGCGCTCGCTGCTCGGGGTGTCGAGTGCCTGCTGCCCGACGACGACGACCAGGCGACGCTCATGGAGATCATCTACGACCAGGTCAAGGCAGGGCGGCCCGCGGACACCGATGCGCTACGCGCCGTCGTGCAGCGGCTGGCGGACCGGGGGGCGGAGGTGTTCGTACTGGGTTGCACCGAGCTCTCGGTGGTGGCCGAGGACCACGACCTCCTGGCGGACCCGCGGTTCGTCGACTCCTTGGACGTGCTCGCGCGCCGCACCATCGAGCGTGCGGGCGGGACCGTGCGGGGCTAGGCCCACTGCTGGGGGGCCGGCGCCTCAGCCGAGCTGGTTGGTCCCGGTGTAGACGTGCAGCACGGGCACCTCGAGCTCCTCGCGCGCCCGCGACGCCCAGTCGGTGTGGAACGTGTCCTCCAGGACGTGGGGGAGGGTTACGACGACGATCTCTCGAACGCGCAGGTCGGCGGTGACCGCGCGCAGCGCGGGCAGCGGGTCGTCGGCGACGACCACGCCGTCCGCCTCGGCGCCAACCGCCTCGAAGGCCGCGATGCTGGCCTCAAGCTGTTCCTCGGCGGTCTGGAAGGCGTAGACCGGCTCCGGCTCCCGGCCGAGCGCCGCCTCGAGCGCCGCTCGCAGCTCGCCCAGGCTGAGGTGATCGATGATCGACACCAGCATGTTCTGCTCGGTGTCGGCCGGGACCAGCACGTGGTACAGCACGTCCTGCCCCGCGTGCAGGCCGGTGATGTGCTCGACGTCGGCATCGGTCAGGGCGTCTTCGGTCAGGACCACGATGATCTCGCTCACGGGACGAGCCTAGTTCGCCTCCCGGGTTGCTCGCCGCACACCCTAGGCTCTAGGCATCACCGACCCCTGGAGCGGCGCATGCTCGTCAGCGACTTCGGTCAGATCGCGGCGATCCTGATCATCGCCGCGACCGTGGGCGGGCTCGCGAAGCTGTTGCGCCAGCCGTTGATCGTCGCGTACATCGCCGTCGGGATCCTGGTCGGGCCGGCGGCGTTCGGCCTGGTCACCGCGACCGAGCAGGTGGCGCTCCTGGCGAAGGTCGGGATCGCCGTCCTGCTGTTCCTCGTGGGGCTCAAGCTGGACCTGCACCTGATCCGGACCACCGGGTCCGTGGCGCTGCTGACCGGCCTGGGCCAGGTGGTCTTCACATCGGTGATCGGATTCGGGATCACCTGGGCGCTGGGCTACGACGTCGTCACGGCGATCTACGTGGCCGTCGCGCTGACGTTCTCGTCGACGATCATCATCGTCAAGCTCCTCTCGGACAAGCGTGAGCTGGACGAGCTGCACGGTCGGATTCCTCATCGTCCAGGACCTCGTCGTCGTCATCGCGATGATCGTGATCACCGCGATCGGGGTCGGGTCCGACGACTCCGTGGGCACTCAGGTTGCCCTGACCGCCCTGCGCGGGGTCGGCTTCCTGGTCGGCGTGGGACTGCTGGCTCGGTACGTGCTGCCCTCGGTGCTCGAGCGACTGGCACGGTCGTCGGAGGTGCTCGTGCTCTTCGGCTTGGCCTGGGCGGTTTCGGTGGCAGCCTTCAGCGACTGGGTCGGGCTGAGCATGGAGGTGGGTGCGTTCGTCGCCGGTGTGTCCCTTGCCTCGACGCCGTACCGGGAGGCGCTCGGCTCCCGGCTGGTGAGCCTCCGCGACATCCTCATCCTGTTCTTCTTCATCGACCTCGGCTCCACGATGGAGTTCGCCGAGGCCGCTACCCAGGTGGTCCCCGCGCTGGTTCTCTCGGCCTTCGTGCTGATCGGCAACCCGCTGATCGTGATGGTGATCATGGGCCTGATGGGCTACCGGAAGCGGGTCTCGTTTCTCGCCGGTCTAACGGTCGCCCAGATCAGCGAGTTCTCGCTGATCCTTGCCGCCCTCGCGCTGAGCATCGGGCACATCGGGAGCGATGCGCTGAGCCTGGTCACCCTCGTCGGGATCGTCACGATCGGGCTGTCCACGTACCTGATCCTGTACTCCAAGCAGATCTTCGAGCGGATCGCGCCTTTCCTGTCCGTCTTCGAGCGTTCCATCCCGGACAAGGGGGAGAGCGACCACGTCCGCGGCGATCCGTACGACGCCGTCGTTATCGGGGCGGGTCGGTTCGGCGGTTCGATCACCTCCAGCCTGCTCGCCGACATGGACGCCCGGGTACTCGTGGTCGACCACGACCCCGAGGTGCTGCACAAGTGGCGGGGACGCGGGGCCGAGACGCTCTACGGCGACATCAGCGAGCCGGAGCTCGTCGCCGCCATCCCGCTGACCGGCGTGCAGGCGGTCATCTGCACGATCCCCGACCTGTCGGTCAACCTCATGGTGCTCGACGCCCTCCGGCGCGTGGCGTACCCGGGGACCATCGCGCTCACCGCGCTGAGCAAGCAGGAGGCAGTGGTGCTTACCGCAATCGACGGGGTGCTCGTCCTTCGGCCGTTCGCGGACACCGCCGAGACGGTGGTTCCGCAGTTCTTCGCGCCCGACGACGCCGCTGAGGATGAGGCGTCCTCCCCGGACTGACCGCCGCTCCCTAGCGCGCCTCGGCGGTGGTCAGCAACCAGCGGCCGATCAGGAACCCGTCGTCGTGCAGCAGGTGGGCCAAGCGAAGGTTGACCGGTGGGTCTAGCCAGGCACCGGCTTCGAGGACCCGGAGGCCGGCGCCGCCCACGAGCGCCGGGCTCCAGGTGAGGCAGAGCTCGTCGACCTGGCCCGCTGCGATCAGGGCGGCGAGCAGGTGCGGGCCGCCCTCCGTGAGCTGGCCGGTCAGCCCGGCCTCGGCCAGCGTCGCGCGCATCGAGGCCAGGTCCACGTCGTCGCCGTCGTGCACGTGCAGGCGCTCCGCGGGCAGCCGACGACCCAGGTCGCCGAGGTGGGTGTTGCCGGTCGTCGTGAAGACCCACGGCGGCGGGTCGTCGGCGAGCACGCCCTCGGGCAGGTGCCCGGAGCGGGTAAGGATCGCCAGCGCCGGGTGGTCGGCCTGTCCGCGTTGCCTGCGCCCCGGGCGGAGCGTACCGGGCACGCGTGGTGCCCGGTACGCCTCGGCGCGGACAGTGCCCGCACCCACGACGATGACGTCGGCCAACGCGCGCAGCGTCGCGAACACGCGGTGGTCGGCCGGCCCGTTGATCGACCCGGTGACGCCGTCCGACCCGGTCCCGGCCCCGTCCAGGGTGCCGATCATGTTGGCCCGCAGCCAGGTGCCACCCGGGGTGCGGTAGAGGTCGGTGAGGTCGAGCTCGGCCTCGTCCGGCGGCACGTGACCGCGCCGGTCCGCGGGGAGGAGCACCTCGAGCTGCACTGGGTGGGCCACGGGCCGACGGTAGTCGTTGGCGCTCCCGCTCGCCCAGCCGGTGATCAAACGGACCCTGCCCGTTCCGCTCCGCCTAGGCTGACGGTCCGTGAGCACGTCCGCCCTGGTCGATCGGCGACCGGAGCTGCCCGCCGAGCGGCTGCTCGCCGGCCTGGTCCCGCCGCGGCACTTCGCCGACGCGACCTTCGAGAGCTACCAGCCGGATCCCGACCACCCGAGCCAGGGGGCCGCGCTCGACCGGATGGCCTCGATCGCCGCGGAGCTCAGTGCGCCCAGGCGGCGGCGATGGGGTCGCGCCGATCCCCGGCGCGTCGCCGTGTACCTGGACGGGGGCTTCGGGGTCGGCAAGACCCACCTGCTCGCGGCGCTCGCCCACCGGGTGGGCCCGGAGCGGGCCGCGTACGGCACCTTCGTCGAGTACACCCACCTCGTGGGCGCGTTGGGCTTCCGGACCACGGTCCGGGCGCTCGCGCACCGCGCGGTGGTCTGCATCGACGAGTTCGAGCTCGATGACCCCGGCGACACCGTGCTGATGTCCCGGCTGCTCCGGGAGCTCTCGGACCTCGGGGTGGCGCTCGCCGCGACCTCCAACACGCTGCCCGAGTCGCTCGGCGAGGGGCGCTTCGCCGCCGACGACTTCCTGCGGGAGATCCAGGGCCTGGCGCAGCGGTTCGAGGTGATCCGCGTCGACGGACCGGACTTCCGGCACCGCTCGGCGCCGGGGGATCCGCCGACGGTGCCTGACGACGTCGCACTGGCCGCGGCCGGTGCGGTCCCCGGGGCGACCTGCGACGCGTTCGATGTGCTGCTCGGTCACCTGCGCTCGGTGCATCCGGTGCGATACGGAGCGCTCGTGGACGGTGTCCCGCTGGTCACGCTGACGGGGGTGCGCCGGGTTGAGGACCAGGCGGACGCCTTGCGGCTCGTCGTGCTCGTCGACCGGCTGTACGACCGGGACGTCCCCGTGCTGCTCGGCGGGGAGTCGGCGCTCTTCGGTGCGGCGATGCTCGGCGGCGGCTACCGCAAGAAGTACCTGCGAGCCCTGTCCCGGCTGGGAGAGCTCGCCGAGCGCGGCCGAGAAGTCATCGGCTGACCCCGCCCATTCAGTCAGCCAGGCCGTCCAGGTCGGCGCGGGTGACGTTGAGGGCGATGGTGCTG
>CAYGGX010000022.1:0-24433 GCA_964349585.1 uncultured Actinotalea sp. | reverse complement strand
TCAGTCAGCCAGGCCGTCCAGGTCGGCGCGGGTGACGTTGAGGGCGATGGTGCTGTCGGGTCGCAGGGTGCTGAACGTCCCGTCCGCCTCGACCCGGTATGCGGCCTGGTCGGGGTTGAGCAGGCTGCGAGGGATGCCGCCCCCGTAGGCCTCGGACAGGAATAGCAGGTACTCGTCGCCCACAGCGAGCCGCGGCTCGGGTTCCGAGGTCTCCCGCAGCCACACCTTGACCTCGATCACGTCGCCTGGCCGCAGGGCACCGGTGAAGTCGGTGCCGACCTCGATCCGGTACACGAGGAACGGCTCGGCAGGCGGCTCGGGCGGATCGTCGTCGTCGGGCAGTCCTGCCTGGGGGTTCAGGTTCGGGTCGTCGGAGGTGGAGTCCATGAGCGTGACGATGTCTTCGGTGCGCTCGTCCAGGACGACCCCCTGCACGACGACGTCGGCCACCGCGGCGAGGTCGCCGACCGTCTCGTAGGCGGGGTAGTCGACCATCGTGACTGCCCCTCCGGCGCAGGCGGTCAGCCCGTGCATCAGACCGGCGGCAAGCGCCGACCTCGCGGCGCGGACCACCGTCATGGACGCGACCCCCTCAGCCGGGCTAGCTCGGTCGGCACGTCGAAGTCCGCCAAGGGCCAGCTCAGCCCCAGGTCCTTCAGCGCGCGGGTGAGCAGCTCGCTGACCGCGAGCCGGGCGTACCACTTGCGGTCCGCCGGGACCACGTACCAGGGTGCGACGTCGGTCGAGGTGCGGTCCAGCACGGCCTGGTACGCCTCGGTGTAGGCGGCCCACTGCTCCCGGGCGTCGATGTCGCCGGGGTTGTACTTCCAGTGCTTGTCGGGCCGCTCCAGGCGCTCGCGCAAGCGGGCCGCCTGCTCGCGAGCCGAGACCGCGAGCAGCACCTTGACGACGGTCGTCCCGGCGGCGGCGACCCCAGCCTCGAACGCGTTGATCTCGTCGTAGCGCGGCTCCCAGACCTCCGGCGCCACCAGCTCGGCCACCCGCACCACCAGCACGTCCTCGTAGTGCGACCGGTCGAAGACGCCGATGTACCCGGGGCGCGGCAGGGCCTTGCGGATCCGCCACAGGTAGTGCTGGGCGCGCTCCTCGTGGGTCGGCACCCCGAACGAGCGGAGCAGCACGCCCTGCGGGTCGACGGCCCCGATCACGTGCCGGACGATGCCGCCCTTGCCGGCGGTGTCCATGCCCTGGAGCACGAGCAGCACCGAGCGGGTGCCGTCGGAGCGCCCGTGCGCGAAGAGCCGCTCCTGGAGCTCCGACATCCGGGCCATGCGGTCGTTGAGTCGCGCGACCGCCGTCTTCTTGCCGCCGCGCCAGCCCGGTGTCGCCCGGCGATCGAGGCCCGCCAGGTCGAAGCCGGACGTCGCGCGCAGCACCTCGTGGGCAGGTGCCGACCAGTGGTTCGTCATGGTTCTCTCCTCGGCGGCGGGTTTCGTGAACGGATGCGCAGGACCGCAGCTCCTGGACCGGCGAATGTAACCACACCCTCGACAACGGAGACCGGGTCCCACGCGGCCAGCACCTCGACCCCGGTCGGCGGGTCGCCGGCCTCCGGCCCGCGCAGGGGGACCTCCGCGGTTCCGGTGCCCCAGCTGACGGCGGTTCGAAGGTCACCGCGGGCCATCACCAACCAGGTCTCGCCGTGCCGGACAAGCACGCCATCCAGGTCGCCGTCCGACAGGGCGGGCTCGGCACGGCGCAGGGCGATGAGCCGGCGGTGCCAGTCGAGGATGCGGGCGTGCGCCGGCAGCCCCGGCTCATCCCAGTCGAGCCGGCTCGCGACCGCCGTCTCGGGGTCCTGCGGATCCGGCGCGACGACGTCGCGGTGGTAGACCTCGGTCCAGCCGTGGGCGGCGAACTCCTCGGCGCGGCCGACCCGGATCGACTCGACCAGCTCCGGTTCGCTGTGCGACGCGAAGTACTGGAACGGGGTCTTGGCGCCCCACTCCTCGCCCATGAAGAGCATCGGGGTGAACGCGGAGGTCAGGATCAGCGCTGACGAGACCGCCAGCAGCTCGGGCGGCAACGACTCGGCTGGGCGGTCGCCGATCGCTCGGTTGCCGACCTGGTCGTGGTTGGAGGCGAAGACGACGAAGCGGTGGCCGCCGGTGCCCGCGGGCACGGGCCGTCCCCAGAGCTGGTCGCGGAATGTCGACCAGCATCCGTCGTGCACGAAGACCTTTGTCAGCGCGTGCGCGAGGGTCTCGGTGCTGCCGAAGTCGACCAGGTGCCCGTGCCGCTCGCCGGTGAGGGCCGCGTGCAGGGCGTGGTGCACGTCGTCGGCCCACTGCGCCGTCATGCCGAGCCCGCCCTGGTCCGTCGGTGTGATCATCGTGGCGTCGTTGAGGTCCGACTCGGCGACCAGGGACAGCGGGCGGCCCAGGGTCTCGGCGAGCCCGGCCACGACGTCGGACATCTCCGCCAGCAGGTGGCGTGGCGAGTCGTCGACGAGCACGTGCACCGCGTCGAGCCGCAGGGCATCGACGTGGAACTCGGCGAACCAGCGCAGCACGCTGTCCAGGATGAACTCGCGAACGGGGCCGGCGTCGGGTCCGTCGAGGTTGATCGCCGGCCCCCACGGCGTCGAGTGCCGTTCCGTGAAGTACGGGCCGAACTCGCTCAGGTAGTTGCCGGACGGGCCAAGGTGGTTGTGCACGACGTCCAGGCACACTGCCAGCCCCGCGCGGTGCGCGGCGTCTACGAAGCGCTGCAGCGCCGCGGGCCCGCCGTACGCCTCGTGCACCGCGTAGAGGGCGACCCCGTCGTACCCCCACCCGCGGCCGCCCGGGAACGCCGCGACCGGCATGAGCTCGACCATGTCGACACCAAGGTCGACGAGGTGCCCCAGGTGCCCGATGGCCGCGTCGAGCGTGCCGAGCGCCGTGAACGTCCCGACGTGCAGCTCGTACGCGATCGCGCCACGCGCGTCCCGGCCCTGCCACCGACCGTCGGCCCAGCGGTGCAGCGAGGTGTCGAAGGTGCGGCTGGGACCGTGCACGCCGCCCGGCTGCCACGGGCTGCGCGGGTCCGGTCGCGGTTCGCCGCCGTCGACGGCGAATGCGTAGTCCGTTCCGTGCAGGGCTACCGGGCCCTCCCACCAGCCGCCCTCGCCGGGAGTCATCGGCTGCACCTGGCCGGCGTCGGCGGGCAGGTAGGCCTCGACCCTCGTGGCGTTCGGTGCCCAGACGCGCAACCGGCGTCCGCTCATCGGTCATCCCGTGCGACCAGCAGCGCGACCGGGAGCGGGTCGAGCAGGTCGGCGATGCGGGTGAGCCCACCGGGCAGGTCGCGGCCGGTCAGCGCGTCGTGCCAGTCGCCGTCGGGCAGCGCCACGGTGTGCTCGCCCCAGCCACCGAACCGCGCGAGCGAGAGCGCGAGGCGGGTGGCCAGCGTGATCGCGCGCGGGGCGCCGGCATCCGTCCGGGCGAAGGCCAGGGCGTTGCCCGACGAGCAGGGCAGCGGCTGGTAGCCCGCCTGTTCGCCGACGAACGCCGCCGCGTGCGCCTTGCGGGTCCGCAGCGCCCGTGAGGTGACCAGCAGCTTCTCCTCGGCGAGGTTGCGGGGGCCATCGGCGTCGACCTGCTCCAGTGCGGTGGCGAGCGCGTCGACGTCCACCGGGCGCCGGTTGTCCGGGTCCACGAGGGCGACGGTCGGTACCTCGGTGCCCTGGTACACGTCGGGGACGCCCGGCAGGGTCAGCTGGACCAGCGCGGTCCCGAGGATGGCGGCCCGGACCCCGTCCGCGGTCAGGCGTGCCCAGTCCCCGAAGGCGCCGACGACCTCGGCGTCGAGAAGCGCGTCGCGGGCGAAGCCGAGCACGGCCTGCTCGTACGCCTCGTCCGGGGTGGTCCACGACGTGTGCACCTTCGCCTCGCGGACGGCCTTGAGCAGGTAGTCGGTGAGCCGCTCGGCGGCGATCGGCCCGTCGTCGGTCCAGGTGCCGGCGAGCGTCTGCCAGAGCAGGTTCTCGGTCCGTCCGTCCAGCAGGGCCGGCCGGGTCTCGGTCGTGGCGGCCCGGACGCGTTCCACCAACTCGGACCACTCGGTCGGCAGCTCCGAGAGCACCCCGATCCGGGCCCGCAGGTCCCCGCTCCGCTTGGTGTCGTGGGTGGACAGGGCCGTCATGGCCACGGGCGTGCGGTGCTGGGCGCGCCCGGCCCAGGCGTGCAGCTCGTCGGCGCTGATCGCGAACCTCTCGGGCGCGCCGCCCACCTCGCACAGGCTGAGCAGGTGGGTCCACCGGTAGAAGGCGGTGTCCTCCACGCCCTTGGCCATCACGGCGCCGCAGGTCTGCTGGAACCGCACGATCAGCTCGTCCCGGCGGGCCTCCCGCGTGCGCCCGGCGGATCCGATCTCCCTGCCGAGCAGCATCTCCGCGATCAGGTCCAGGGTCTCCAGGCGGTCACCCTCGAGCCGGCCGACGGCGCGCGCGACGCACTCGCCGAAGGCCGTCTGGACCTCGGTGGCGACCGGTGTGCCAGGCACGACGTAGTACCGGTAGCGGTCGGCGGCCACCAGGAGCTCGGTGAGGCAGTCGTGCAGGGATCGCCTCGTGTGATCCCGCAGCCGCACGTCGTCCCGGCAGATGTCTGCGGCCAGGTCGGCGAGCCGGGCCACCTCGGCGTACAGCGGGCCGGAGACGATCTGGCGCTTGGCCTCCTCGATCACTCCCGGCAGGCCGTCTGTCGTGTCGCCGGTGAGGCGGTGCATCACGGCGCCGAGCTCGCCGGCGCCACCGGGATCGATGAAGGTCGCCTGAATCCGCCACAGCGCCTCGTAGCCGGTGCTCCCGGCCGTCGCCCAGTCCTCGGGCAGCTCCTCGTCCGCCGCGAGGATCTTCTCCACCACCACCCAGGCGCCGTCGGTCGCGTCGGCGAGCCGGTCGAGGTACCCGCGGGGGTCGGCCAGCCCGTCGGGGTGATCGATCCGAAGGCCGTCGACCACGCCGTCGCGGACCAGCTTGGTGAGCACGGCGTGGGTGGCGTCGAAGACCTCGGGGTTCTCGACGCGGATCGCGGCGAGGGCCCCGACGTCGAAGAACCGCCGGTAGTTGAGCTCCTCGTCGGCGACTCGCCAGTACGCCAGGCGGTAGTGCTGGCGGTCCACGAGCTCGCCGATCGGCAGGGACTCGGTCCCCGGCCGGACCGGGAACACGTGGTCGTGATAACGGAGCACCGGCGCGGGCTCCGGGGCGCCCGGGATCCGGGCCTCGGCCAGCACCAGCTCGCCGGAGGCGAGCACCGCCCCGATCCTGCTGCCGAGCACCGGCATCAGCAGGGCGCCGTCGCCCGCAGACCAGTCGACGTCGAACCAGGAGGCGTACGGGGAGTCCGGGCCCTCGGCGAGGACGGACCAGAGTGCCCGGTTGTGCCAGGCGGGGGTCGGAACCGCCATGTGGTTGGGCACCACGTCGACGATCAGCCCGAGGCCCTCCGCTCGCGCACGTCGGGACAGGCGCAGCAGGCCCGCCATCCCGCCGAGGGCGGGGGAGACCTCGTCGTGCGCGACGACGTCGTACCCGTGGGTGGACTCGGGCGTCGCCGTGAGCACCGGGGACAGGTACAGGTGGGAGACACCCAGGCGGGCCAGGTACCCAACCCGCTCGGCGGCGTCGTCGAAGGTGAGGTCGGCGCCAAGCTGGAGCCGATAGGTGGAGATCGGGATCGGCGCGTCGGTGGGCCGCCGCCGGGCCGGGTTCCGGTGCTCGGCAGCCATCAGCCGCCGTTCATCGGCCTGGTGAGGACGACGACCGACCGGCCCGTCACGTCGAGCGCCTCCCCGGTCTTGAGCTCGGCTCCAGCCGCCACCGTGTGATCGGTGTCGATCACGCACGTCCAGACCGCGCCGAAGGCCGCCGGCGGCAGGGTGAACGCCACCGACTCGGGGGCGGCGTTGTACAGCAGCAGGAAGCTGTCGTCCGTGACGGCCTCCCCCCGGGCGTCCGGCTCGGCGATGGCCTCCCCGTTCAGGAAGACCATGACGGCCTTTGCGTACCCGGCCTGCCAGTCGGCGTCGGACATCGGCCTACCGGCGGTCGAGAACCACGCGATGTCCTTCAGCTCGGACTCCCCGCCGTGGTCCGCGCTGCCCGCGAAGAACCGGCGGCGGCGCAGCACGGGGTGGTTCTTGCGCAGGTGCACCAGGGCCCGGGTGAAGTCCAGGTGCCCCTCACGGGTCTCGTCGAGCTCCCAGTCCACCCAGGTCAGCTCGTTGTCCTGGCAGTAGCCGTTGTTGTTGCCCCGCTGGGTGCGGCCCAGCTCGTCGCCGTGGGAGATCATCGGCACGCCCTGGGAGGTGAGCAGCGTCGTCAGGAAGTTGCGCATCTGGCGCCAACGCAGGCTGTTGATCGCGGGGTCGTCGGTCGGGCCCTCGACGCCGCAGTTCCACGACCGGTTATGGCTCTCGCCGTCGGCGTTGCCCTCCCCGTTGGCCTCGTTGTGCTTGTCGTTGTACGACACCAGGTCGGCGAGCGTGAAGCCGTCGTGCGCGGTGACGAAGTTGATCGAGGCGATCGGCTTGCGGCCGGTGTGCTCGTACAGGTCGGAGGAGCCGGACAGCCGGCTGGCGAACTCGGCGAGGGTGGCCGGCTCGCCGCGCCAGAAGTCGCGGACGGTGTCCCGGTACCGGCCGTTCCACTCGCTCCACAGCGGGGGGAACCCGCCGACCTGATACCCGCCCTCGCCGACGTCCCACGGCTCGGCGATGAGCTTCACCTGGCTGATCACCGGGTCCTGCTGGACCAGGTCGAAGAACGCCGACAGCCGGTCGACCTCGTGGAACTGGCGGGCCAGCGTGCTCGCCAGGTCGAACCGGAACCCGTCCACGTGCATCTCGGTGACCCAGTAGCGCAGCGAGTCCATCAGCAGCTGGAGCACGTGCGGGTGGCGCATCAGCAGGGAGTTGCCGGTGCCTGTCGTGTCGAAGTAGTGCGCGGGATCGTCGTCGACCAGTCGGTAGTAGGCCGCGTTGTCGATCCCGCGGAAGCACAGGGTGGGGCCGAGGTGGTTGCCCTCTGCGGTGTGGTTGTAGACCACGTCGAGGATCACCTCGATGTCGGCCTCGTGCATCGCGCGGACCATCTGCTTGAACTCCTGGAC
The DNA here is from genome assembly GCA_964349585.1 of uncultured Actinotalea sp. GTDB lineage: Bacteria > Actinomycetota > Actinomycetes > Actinomycetales > Cellulomonadaceae > Actinotalea. Next base: position 17,315 of record CAYGGX010000022.1, on the reverse strand, counting down.
CTGCTGGCCCGGGTTCCCGCCGGCCGAGAAGCCGTTGTGCGGCGCGAAGAAGCCGATCGTGTTGTAGCCCCAGTAGTTGGACAGGCCCTTGGCCTGCAGGTGCGGGTCGTTGACGAACTGGTGCACGGGCATCAGCTCGATCGCGGTGACCCCGAGGTCCACGAGGTGGTCGATGATCGCCGGGTGGGCGAGCCCGGCGTAGGTGCCGCGCAGCTCGGCGGGAACGCCCGGGTGGAGCTGGGTGAGGCCCTTGACGTGGGCCTCGTAGATGACGCTGGTGTGGTAGTCGCGGTTCGGCGGCCGGTCGTGGCCCCAGTCGAAGAAGGGCGTGGTCACCACCGAGGTCATCGTGTGGCCGGCCGAGTCGTCCGTGTTCAGCTTGTCCGGGTCGTCGAAGTCGTAGGCGAACAGGGACGGGTCGCCGTCGATCTGCCCGTCGATCGCCTTGGCGTACGGGTCGAGCAGCAGCTTCGCGGGGTTGCACCGGTGTCCGGCGTCGGGCTCGTACGGACCGTGCACGCGGTAGCCGTACCGCTGCCCGGGTTGCGCCGAGGGGAGATACCCGTGCCAGACGAACGCGTCGACCTCGGGGAGGTCGACGCGGGTCTCCGTGCCGTCCTGCGCGATCAGGCACAGCTCGACTCGCTCCGCGACCTCGGAGAACAGGGCGAAGTTGGTGCCGGTGCCGTCGAAGGTCGCGCCGAGGGGATACGGCTTGCCTGGCCAGATCTGCATGTCCCCAGCCTGCCAGTCGGCGCCCGCGAGTGCGCAGCCGGTCCAGCGTCAGGGTGTGGTGAGCTCCCCGCCGGCCTCGGCCCAGGCGACGATCCCGCCACCCAGATGCGCGACGGACTCGATCCCGGCATCGAGCATGACCCGCATCGCCGTGGCCGACCGGTTGCCCGACCGGCAGTACACGGCGTAGCTCGCGTCGGCGTCGAGGGTGCCCACCTTGCTGGCGAAGTCCGGACCCGAGACGTCGATGTTCACGGCGCCCGGGATGTGCCCGGAGGCGAACTCGTCAGCAGTGCGAACGTCGAGGACGACGACGCCGGGGGAGTCGACGAGGTCGGCGAACGCGGCGGTGTCCAGGGTCGCGCCACTACCGCTCTCGCTCGAGCCACCCGAGCACGCCGCAAGCGCCAGCACCCCGGCGACGGCGAGCGCCGCTCCAAGTCGCCTGTCCATGGGCCGACCATACCCCGGGGGGGTTGGCCTCAGATGAACAGCAGCTGGGCGCCCTCGGTCATCTCGATGAAGTCGCTCGCGCTGATGATGCCCTCGACGTCGTCGCGCAGGTCGTCGAGCCCGAACTTGTTCATGTCCGCGCTCATCCGGCACGCCCACAGGTGGCCACCGGCGGCCACGATCTGGTCGAGGAAGTCGGGCACCTCGGGCACGCCCAGGTCGGCGATCTGCTTCTTGAGCATCTTGGTCGCCATCGGCTGCATGCCGGGCATCGGTGCCATGGCCTGCGGGATGCGGACGTCGCCGACCGGCAGGTGCATGGCCGTGTTCCCGACGGGGGAGAACTTCAGGTTGTTCATCCGCTTCTTGGCGATCATGTCGAAGCCCCAGAAGGTGAAGAACAGGTGGGTCTCCACGCCCTCGCCGAGGGCGGCATTGCCCAGGATCAGGCCGGGGTAGGCCATGTCGAGGTTGCCCTTGGAGCAGATGATGGCGAGCTTGCGGCCGGTGGCGGTGGCGTCGTCGAAGTTGGGAACCAGCGGTGTGGTCATGGTGGTCGTCCTCTCGGCTGGCGGGAGCGTCAGACGCAGCCGCGGGGCTTGGGCAGGCCGGCGATGTAGGCCATCTTCTTGGCCGGCTTCTTGGGGAAGAGCGCGAACTGGTCCTTGGTGGGGAAGCCGCCGACGGTCTGCACGCGGCGGGTGGTGGCGGTCTCGCCCTGGGCGGCGAAGTCCTCGCGCAGGAAGCGCAGGACCTTCCAGTGCTCCGGGGTGAGCTCGATGCCGATTGCTGCCGCGAGGGCGGCGCCCAGGTCTTCGTCCCACTGGGACGGGTCGGTCAGGAAGCCCTCGTCGTCGACTGTTACCTCGCGACCGGCGATGGTGGTGACGGGCATGGCGGGTCCTCTCTCAGAAGTCGGACGGGATACGGACGGCGTCTGGAGCGCCGGGGACGTCGGCCGGCGGACGGCGCTTGCCGGTCATCGACATCCGGATCGGGACGGGCAGCCGGCGCCCGGGGAGCAGCATGTTCCAGTAGATCCAGCGGAAGGCGAGCTTGCTCCAGTGGTTGAGCCTGGTCTCGCGGAGCAGCCGGAGCGGGCCGATCACGGGCAGCGGATAGCTGCCGGGCAGCGGCTCGGTGTCGTAGTTGAAGTCGATCAGCAGCGCTTTGCCGCCGCCCGACTCGACGAAGCAGTTCGCGTGCCCGTCGAAGTCGTGGGTCATCGGCTCACCCGCGACATGCGCGACGAAGTTGTGCACGAAGTGATCCACCTGGAAGTGCGCGACCGAACCGGCCTTCGAGGCGGGCGCGTCGCTGGCGTCGCCCACGGCGAAGATCCGGTCGTCCGCCTTCGACAGCAGGGTGTGCTTGTCGACGGGCACGTAGTTGAGCTCGTCGCCGAGCCCGGAACGCCCGACGTAGTCCGCGCCCATGTTCACCGGAACGGTGACGAGCAGGTCGAACTCGATCGTGCGCTCGTCGAAGGAGGTCAGAGTCCCGGCGTCCGAGTCGATGCTCTCGACGACGAAATCGGGTTCGAGGGCGATGCGCCGGCGCTCGAGCATGTCACCAAGGTGCTTTGCGGAGACCGGCTTGGTGAACGCGCCTGGCAAGGGGGTCACGTAGGTGAGCTCGACCTTGGCCCGCAGTCCCCGCTCGGTGAAGTACGAGTCGGCCAGGAAGACGAACTCGAGCGGTGCGACCGGGCACTTGATCGGCATCTCCGCGACGTGCACCACGACGCGTCCGCCGGGGAAGTCCGCGAGCTTGGTGGCCAGGGCGGAGGATCCGGCGAAGGTGTAGAACTCGTGCACGTTCCTGCCGAGACCGTCGGCAAGGCCCGGCGTCTCCTCGGGACGGGGCGTCGTCCCGGTGGCGATCACCAGGTAGTCGTAGGTGAGCGCAGTGCCGTTGCTGAGGTGGACGACGCGGGCGTCCGAGTCGACCCGCTCCACCTCGGCCTCGACGAGCTGGACGCCTCGCTTGATCGTCGGGCGCAGGGCCCGGACGACCTTCGACCGGGAGTAGATGCCGAACGGCAGGAACAGGAACCCGGGCTGGTAGTAGTGAACCGTTGCGGGGTCGACGAGGGTGATGGTCCAGTCGTTGCCCAGCTTGGGTCGCAGCTTGTTCGCGACCATCGTGCCGGCGGTCCCCGCTCCCAGGATGACGAGGCTTCTCATCGGCTCTCCTCGCTCGGCACTCGGCCGCGCCCGTAGTGGGGCACCGGGTGCAGTGTCTGTTCCGACCGTATGCGGGGGAGCGAACCGATGGACAGGGACCTAGGCCCTATACCTAGGGGGGTATGCCGGACGCCCAAGGCGGTACGCGGTCATCCGTCCTGTCTTGACCTCAGCGGGCGAGCCGCTCCACCACGGCGCCGTACAGCCACGGGGCCCGCCGGGCGACGGGGACGATGCCCCGGCGGGCGGGGGAGCCGGCCCACCGGACCAGGCCGGAGGTCAGGACGCGGTACTCCCGGGTGACCGCTCGCCACGCCCGCTCGTAGCCCGCCGGGTCGTCGAGGAGGGCCACCGCCGCACGCGCCTGGGCCCAGCCGACCCGCAGTCCCTCTCCGGTGAGCGCATCGACGTATCCAGAGGCGTCGCCGACCAACCGGACCGGTCCCGCGGTGCGCGCGGCGGTCCGCTGGAGCAGGGGGCCCGCCCCGCGAACGGGTCCTGCCTCGGCCCCCCCGAGCCGCGCTGCCAGCTCCGGGAACCCGGCGAGGTCCAGGTCCGTGGCTGCCGGTCCGAGCACCGCGACCCCGACGAGGTTCTCGGCGACCGGCGTCACGTACGCCTCGGCGGTGGCCGACCAGTGCACCTCCACGAGTTCCGTCCAGGCCCGGACCGTGAAGTGCCGGCGCAGACCGTAGCGCCGCGGACCGCGGTGGACCGGCCGTTCGAGCCCGCAGAGCCTGCGGACCGTCGAGTGCAGCCCGTCGCAGGCGAGCAGCCAGCGCGCCGAGACCCCCGCGGCAGCCACGCCGCCGGGGACCTGGTCCAGGCGCGTCACGCGATCCTGCAGCACGGTGACGCCCAGCTCGAGGGCCCGGAACCTCAGGGCCTCCTGAAGGGTCGTCCGACGCACGCCGCGGCCCTGGCCAGCACGGAACAGGTGGTCGGCGTGCCGACCGCCGGAGAGATAGCTGATCCCGCTCAGCGGGTGGCCCGGCGGGTCGACGCCCAGTCGTGCCAGTGCCCGCAGCGCACCCGGTAGCAGGCCCTCTCCGCATGCCTTGTCCGGTCGCGCGCGGGGCTCCACCAGCACGACGTCCCGACCGGCGAGCCGCGCATCGATCGCGCACGCCAGGCCCACGGGGCCGCCCCCGACGACCAGCACCTCGGTGTCGGTCACGGGCGGCCGGTCAGTTCGGCCAGTGCCCGCTCCTCCGCGGGGATCCGGAAGCGGAGCAGTAGCACGGCGTTCAGCGCCGTGAAGCACAGTGCCGTCACCCAGGCCGAGTGGATCAGCGGCAGCGCGACGCCCTCCAGGACGACGGCGACGTAGTTTGGGTGCCGGAACCACCGGTACGGCCCACGGTCGACCAGGGGGAGCCCGGGCACGACGATCACCCGGGTGTTCCACTGCCGGCCGAGCGTCCCGATGCACCACCAGCGCAGCGCCTGCGCGCCGGCGACGAGGGCGATCGCCGGCCAACCGATGGCGGGCACGAAGGGCCGGTCGGCGACGTGCACCTCGACGACCGGGGCGACGAGCAGCGCGGAGTGCAGGGCCACCATGGCGGGGAAGTGGCCCTGCCCGCGCTCGACGGCACCCCGGGCGAACGCCCAGCGGGCGTGGCGGGTGGAGACGATCAGCTCCGCCAGTCGCTCCACGGCGGTCGCCGCGATGATCAGGTAGAACAGCGTGAGCATCAGTCCCACCTCAGCAGGACGAGCTCGGAGCCGACACCGGGCCCGAAGGCCGCAGCGACGCCCCAGGTGCCCGTCGGGTGACCGGCGGCGAGGTGCTCGGCCAGGACGTGCAGCACCGACGCCGACGACAGGTTCCCGGTCCGGCGCAGGACCCGTTCGGAGCGGGTCAGGGCGGCGTCGTCCAGGTCGAGCGCCTCGCGTGCGGCGTCCAGGATCCGGGGCCCGCCGGGGTGCATCACCCAGGCACCGACGTCACGCGTCTTGAGATCGTGGCGTTCGAGGAACGCCTCGACGTCGTCGGCCAGGTGCTCGCGGACCACCTCGGGCAAGCCTGGGGCGAGCACGATCCGGAAGCCGCTGCCGCCGACGTCCCACCCGAGCTGGTCCGCGGTTCCGGGGTAGAGCCGGCTCGCCGCATCGACCACGCGGACGGTGCCGCCCCCCGCGAGCGGATGCGCCTCGCCGACCAGCACGACGGCGGCGCCGCCGTCGCCGAAGAGCCCGCTGGCAACTAGGTTCGCGGTGGAGTCGTCGCCGTGCTGGACGGTCAGCGAGCACAGTTCCACGCTCACCAGGAGCGCGACGTGTCCGGGGTGGCCGAGCAGGTAGTCGTGGCACCGGGCCAGGCCGCCGGCCCCGCCCGCGCAGCCGAGCCCGAACGAGGGGAGTCGACGCACGTCCTCGCGCATGCCGAGCCGTTCGACCAGCAGGGCGTCGATCGACGGGGCCGAGACGCCGGTGACCGAGGTGAACAGGAGGAGGTCGACGTCCCGCGACCGGAGGCCGGCGCGGTCCAGGGCGGTTGCGATCGCCTCGGCCGCGAGCTCCGTCCCGAGCCGGACGAAGGCCGCGTTCGCCTCGCCGAAGGACCTCAGGTCCGCGTAGTCCGCGAGGGGCAGTACGAGGCTTCGGCCACTCACCCCGCTCGAGGCGTGCAGTCGTTCGAGCAGGGCGCGCCGCTTCGGCTCCGACGTGAGCAGCGGCCCGATCTCCTCGGTGATCCGGGACTGCTCGTAGCGGTGGCGTCCAAGCACGGGCGCGACCGTGACAATGCGCGACATTCCGGGATTCTGGCACGGTGTTCCCAGTGCCGGCGCGGGGCGCGGGGACCCGCGTCGCCCTCGAGCGAGGAGATGGGATGCGGGACGCCGACGCCAGCGCCCTTCCCGCGACGCTCCGGGGCTTCGCCGTCGCGAGTCACCTCGGTCCCACCGTCCTCGTCACCGCGCTGTCGATCGGGCTGCTGATCGGGCTGGCCGCCCCGCTGCCGACGGTGCTCCTGGCGGGCGCGGCCGTGCTGGCCGGCCAGCTCTCCGTCGGATGGTCGAACGACTGGTTCGACGCCGAGCGCGATGCCGCCGTCGCCCGGACGGGCAAGCCGGTCGTTGCGGGCGTCCTGACCCGGCGTCAGCTGGCCGTCGGAGCGGTCGTTGCCGCGGTCGTGTGCGCGATCCTCTCCTGGTCGACCGGAGTCGTTCCCGGCACGGTGCACGTGATCGCGGTCGCCAGCGCTTGGGCTTACAACCGCCGGCTCAAGGGGACCGTGCTCTCGCCGGTGCCATACGTCGTCTCGTTCGCGCTGCTGCCCACGTTCCTGGTCCTCGCCATCGGGGGAGCGGTCCCGGTCTGGCTCTGGCTGACCGGGGGGCTCCTCGGCGCGGGGGCGCACCTGGCCAACGCGCTGCCCGATCTGGAGGATGACGTGGTGACCGGGGTGAGCGGCCTTCCCCACCGGGTCGGCCGCACCGCCTCCGCCGTGCTGGCTCCGGCGCTGCTGGTGGCGGCGGCGTCGGTCGTGGCGTTCGCATCGCCAGGCCCGGTGGACGCCGTGCGGGTGACTGGGGTCGGTGTCGCGACGGTGCTGGCGATCGGGGCCGGAACGGCCGGCCTGGCGCGACCCCGGAGCCGGCTTCCGTTCACGCTCAGCATGGCCGTGGCCGTCGTCTGCGTGATCCTGCTGGTGGGCGCTGGGCCGCGGATCGTTGCCGCCTAGGGTTGTCGGTGGTCGGGTCGACGATGGGGGCATGAGTCCCCGACGCCGCAGCCGGTTCGCGCATCGGATCCTGCTCGACGGCTGGTCACCCCGATCCGCGTGGGGGTACGACCCCGATCTCGAGTGCTACTGGGCCGAGCTGTGGCGCGGCGATGCGGACCCGGCGCCCGCCGTCCGCATCGGCGTCGAGCACCTCGTGACGACCGTCGACGGGTTGGCGGCGGCGGTGTCGCAGCAGGGTTGCCTCCGGCGCGGGGAGGCGTTCTTGGCGCTCACCGCGTGAGCGGCCGGCTCCGGAGGCGGGACACAGAGGCCCGACGTACCGTCGAAAGCACCCGATGAAGGAGGCAAAGATGGGTACCGACGACAAGGCCCGCAACACGGCCGAGGAGTGGAAGGGCAAGGGCAAGGAGGCGTTCGGCGACGCCACCGACGACCGGGAGCTCGAGGCCGAGGGCAAGATGGATCAGAGCAAGGCGTCGATGAAGCAGGCGGGGGAGAAGGTCAAGGACGCCTTCAATCGCGACTGAGAGACGGACTGCCCAGTCCACTCCCTCCGACAGCCCGCCGGCTCCGATGCTCGGCGGGCTGTCGTCCGTTTGAGCGCGGGCCGGGCGAGCACTTGGGGCTCGGCCCCGGCGTCTCGGGGCTCGGCAGTGGTGTCCAGGTTCACCCGGGGCGACCGTTCCAATTGCCGTGGCCGCGGAGCACAGTTGTGCCATGCGCACCTCGACGCCCCGCCGGGCAGCTCTGACCGCACTCCTGACGCTGGTCCTGGCAATGCCCGCGGCGGCGTGGGCGGGCGGGAACGGCAAGGGGAATGGGAACGGCAACGGGAACGGACGGGGCGGCGACGATCGCTCGTCCAGCCAGCAGTCGAACGGTCATGGACCGCCCGCCTGGGCGCAGCAGGGCCCGCCGGCCTGGGCGATGGACCAGGGGCCCGCTCCCTGGTCCGCGGCGGCGGCATGCCGGGACCGGAACGCCGAAGGCGGCGAGGTCGAGGGGCCCGAAGGAGCGGAGGACGCCGTCGCTCCTGCCTCCCCCGACTGTCGTGCCCTGCGCGAGGCGGCCCGGCTCGAAGCGCGGGCCGAGCGCGATGCGCTCAAGGCGCAGTGGCGTGCGGATCGGATGGAGCTGAAGCGCCTGTGGTGGGAGGCGCGGGGGCTGGTCCCGGATGACGGTGAGCCGGACGACGACGTCGTGCCCTGAGTTGCCGTAGCGCGTTGCGGGGGAGGCCCGGGATGTGCAGAAGGCCGTCCCGGAGCGGGACGGCCTTCTGCGTGTGGGCGATACTGGGATCGAACCAGTGACCTCTTCCGTGTCGAGGAAGCGCGCTACCGCTGCGCCAATCGCCCAAGTCCTTCTCGAGGTGGAGACGGGATTCGAACCCGTGTGTACGGCTTTGCAGGCCGCTGCCTCGCCTCTCGGCCACTCCACCGCGTGCGATTCGGATGCCGGGATTCGGCCCCCTTCTCCGAGCGGACGACGGGATTCGAACCCGCGACCCTCACCTTGGCAAGGTGATGCTCTACCAACTGAGCCACGTCCGCGCGGCACCGTCCAGGCCGCCTCGACCCGTTCGTGCGCGTCCCGAACTCTAACCGACCTGCTCGACGGGCGTCCAACCCATCCGGGGACCCGGGGTGGACCGCCTGGCTACGGTGTGCCCGTGGACCTCACCTCACGTTCCGGCGACTCGCGCACCCTTCCGGCCGCGGAGCCGGGGCGCGCCTGGTTCGCCGGGGTGGAGGCGGTCGGAGTCGTGGAGCATGTCGACGTCAACGAGGAACCGGAGCGACTGACAGCGGGAGGCTTCTGGGCGGTCGTCGGCGAGTTCGAGGGCTCCGTACGCGCCTGGCGATTCGCCGACGTCCGCCGGGAACGTGCCACCGGGAGCCGGCCCACGGGACGGTGGCACGGACCGCAAACCGGGTCGTGGCGGTCCTCGCTGGACCGGACCGCCTACCGGGCCGGGGTCGAGGCGATCCGAGAACGGATCCGGGCCGGCGACGTCTACCAGGTCAACCTCTGTCGGGTGCTCAGCACGGAACTGGCCGGGCCGGGGGGCACCGAGCCGGATCCGCTCGCTCTCGCTCAGGTGCTGGCCGCCGGCAACCCGGCGCCGTTCGCCGGAGGCGTGCACGTGCCGTTGCACGCCGGCTTCCCCCCCGCGTGGGTGGTCACCGCCTCACCGGAGCTGTTCGTGCGGGTGGCCGACGGCCGGATCTCCTCGGGGCCCATCAAGGGGACCGCGATGGTCGCCGACGGCATGACGAGCAAGGACGAGGCGGAGAACATCATGATCACCGACATGGTCCGCAACGACCTGCAGCGGGTCTGCCTTCCGGGTACCGTGGAGGTCACCTCCCTGCTCGAGCTCGAGAACCATCCCGGGCTTGCGCACCTGGTGAGCACAGTCGAAGGCGAGCTGGACGGACCCGTCGACTGGGCAGCCATCCTCGCGGCCACGTACCCGCCGGCCTCGGTCTCGGGCGCGCCGAAGCACACCGCGCTCCAGGCGATCACGGCGCTGGAACCGGTCGCTCGCGGCCCGTACTGCGGCATGGTGGGGTGGGTGGACGCGGACACCGGGCGCGCCGAGCTGGCGGTCGGCATCAGGACGTTCTGGTGGACCGGACCCGGCGGCGCAGATGAAGCAGCAGCCCTGCACTTCGGGACCGGCGCAGGCATCACCTGGGACAGCGACGCCGACGCGGAGTGGGCGGAGACCGAGCTGAAGGCCGGGCGGCTCATCGCCCTGGCCTCAGGCACCCGGCAGGAGATCAGGAGGCGCGGATGAGCAGCATCGTGGTGTGGGCGAACGGCAGCCTGCGCGACCCGGAGGCGCCGCTGCTCAGCGCGCTCGACCATGGCGTCACGGTCGGTGACGGGGTCTTCGAGACCTGTGCCGTTGTGCGCGGCCAGGTCGTCGCCCCGACCCGCCACCTCGAGCGGTTGACGCGATCGGCGGTGGGACTGGGGCTCGACGCGCCCGATCTGGATCGGATCCGCTCGGGGATCGCGGAGGTCCTCGCGGCCGGCGAGGGCCTCGGGCGGCTGCGGGTCACGGTCACGGCCGGACTGGGACCCCTCGGTTCCGGGCGGCTCCCGTCCAGCCAGACGATCCTGGTCGTCGCCGGTCCCGCGGCCGCGCCGGCGCCCGTGCGCGTGGTGCGGACTCCGTGGGTGCGCAACGAGCGGTCCGCAGTCGCGGGCGTCAAGAGCACGTCCTACGCCGAGAACGCGGTGGCGCTGGCCTACGCGAGGGAGCGAGACGCCGACGAGGCGCTCTTCGCGAACACGGTCGGGGAGCTGTGCGAGGGCACCGGCACCAACGTCTTCGTCGAGGTGGACGGTCGGCTGGTCACCCCGCCGCTGAGCAGCGGCTGCCTGGCCGGGATCACCCGGGACCTGGTGCTCGAGTGGTCGGCCGAGGACGGGCTGCCGGTGCGCGAAGGGCTGCCCGGCGAGCTGCCGTTCTCGATCCTGGACCGCGTGACCGCCGGCGAAGCGACGCTGGCTCTGACCGGCTCGGTGCGCACCGTGGTGCCGGTGATCGCCCTGGACGGGACTCCGGTGCCGGTCGGCCCGTTGACCGACCAGGTGCAGCGGCTCTACCGGGAGCGGGAGGAGTCCGAGCTCGGGCGTTGAGGTCCCGCCGGCATCGGGCGCGCGACGGGCGGCCCGGGCGAGGGTTCGTGGGGCCTGCGGCTCGGGGGAGTGCGTGCGGCTCGGGGGAGTGCGTAGTGCTCAGGCGTCGAGCAGAGTGACGATGAGGCGGGAGATCTCCTCCTCCATCTGCGAGCTCTCGGTCCCGAACGGGACGAGCTGGGTGGTGGCGGCGATGAAGCGGGCGAATGCCTCCGCGGGTCCGGCGAGCAGCGCGTCGCCCTCCACGCCGCTGAGGGCGAACAGCAGGAACGTCGGGTCCTCGTCGCGCCAGATCCGGACGTCGCCCGTCCCGGCGGGGGCCGAGCCGTCGGCGAGGATCCCGTGGGCGATCAGCTCGCGCCCGATCAGCCAGGTGCACGACGACTGGGAGCCGGTGAAGTCGAGGCGGACGGTGTACGGGTCGGCGGGGTCGAAGCTGAGCTCCGTCCGGACCGGCAGAACGCTCGCGTCGGAAATGACCAGGTGCATGGCGACGACCTCACGAACGCTCAAGGGCTCAGTCATCCTCACCCCTCTCAGCTTCGGTGGTGCATCACTTGGCGTGCCGGCGGGTGTCCGACGCGCTTCCCGCCGAGTTCGCCCGTGGCGCGTTGCTTTCGCTAGCATCGTCACGTCGTGCGAGCCGGGGGGCTCGCCGCGCACGGGCGATTGGCTCAGTGGTAGAGCGCCTCGTTCACACCGAGGAGGTCACTGGTTCGAACCCAGTATCGCCCACCCGATGACTCTTAGGTGATCCGCCAAATGGGCGGACTTTGCGGAGTTTCGCCACCCCAACGGGTGACCTTCGGGGCGCGATCGGCCCAACCGAGGTCACTCTCCGGGGTGACGCGGTCGAACCCGGGTCCCAGTGGAAGTCACAGCGACCTTTACCGCGCGGCCCGAAACGGGTCCGCGCAGCGCACGAGGACCCGGCTGCGGGACTGCGCCGACAGTGCGCCCCGGGTCGGTAGCATCGAATCCGCCCGCCCCGAACCAGGAAGGTTCCCCGTGCCGAAGATCACCCTTACCGTCGATGGCGCCGAGCGGATCGTGGAGGCGGGCGCCACGGGGCTCGACCTGTTCGGCGAGCGGCGTGACGTCGTCGTCGTCCGGGTGAACGGCGAGCTCACCGACCTGGCGGCGGCGCTGCCCGATGGCGCGGTGGTCGAACCGGTCCCGATCGACTCGCCGGACGGTCTGGCGGTGCTGCGGCACTCCACCGCGCACGTGCTCGCGCAGGCGGTGCAGGACCTGCGCTCGGGCGCCAGGCTCGGGATCGGCCCGCCGATCACCGATGGCTTCTACTACGACTTCGACGTCGACGAGGCCTTCACGCCGGACGACCTGCGGGCCCTGGAGAAGGCGATGCAGCGGATCGTCAAGGAGGGCCAGTCGTTCCGGCGCTGGGACGTCAGCGAGGCCGAGGCCCGCGCCGCCCTGTCCGACGAGCCGTACAAGCTCGAGCTGATCGGGCTCAAGGGCGACGCCGACGACGCCGCGGAGGGCGCGGGCGTCGAGGTGGGCCTGGGCGGGCTGAGCATCTACCAGAACCTGCGCCGCGACGGGACGGTGGCCTGGCAGGACCTGTGCCGCGGCCCGCACCTGCCCAGCACCCGCGGCATCGGGAACGGCTTCCGGCTCACCAGGTCCGCGGCCGCCTACTGGCGCGGGTCGGAGAAGAACCCCCAGCTGCAGCGCATCTACGGCACCGCCTGGTCGTCGAAGGACGCGCTTCTGGCGCACCTGGAGCGGGTCGCGGAGGCGGAGCGTCGGGACCACCGGCGGCTCGGGAACGAGCTTGACCTCTTCTCGTTCCCGGAGGAGGTCGGATCCGGGCTCGCCGTCTTCCATCCGAGGGGCGGGATCGTCCGGATGGAGATGGAGGAGTACGCGCGGCGCAAGCACGTGGAGGCCGGCTACTCGTTCGTCAACAGCCCGCACATCACCAAGGCCAAGCTCTTCGAGGTCTCCGGTCACCTGGACTGGTTCGCCGACGGCATGTACCCGCCCATGCACCTGGACGAGGAACGGGACGCCGAGGGCGTAGTCCGCCGGGCGGGCCAGGACTACTACCTCAAGCCCATGAACTGCCCGATGCACAACCTGATCTTCGCCGCGCGCGGCCGGTCCTACCGCGAGCTGCCACTGCGGCTCTTCGAGTTCGGCACGGTGTACCGCTACGAGAAGTCCGGCGTGGTGCACGGGATGACCCGGGCGCGCGGCTTCACCCAGGACGACGCGCACATCTACTGCACGCGCGAGCAGATGGAGGACGAGCTGGCCAGCCTGCTGGTCTTCGTGCTGGACCTGCTGAAGGACTACGGGATGGCGGACTTCTACCTGGAGCTCTCCAGCCGCAACCCGGACAAGTCCATCGGGGACGAGGCCACCTGGGACGAGGCCACCGAGGTGCTGCGCAAGGTGGGCGCCGCCTCCGGACTCGACCTGGTGGACGACCCGGGCGGCGCGGCCTTCTACGGGCCGAAGATCTCGGTGCAGGCCAAGGACGCCATCGGTCGCACCTGGCAGCTCTCGACGATCCAGCTCGACTTCTTCCTGCCGGAGCGGTTCGAGCTGGAGTACACCGCGCCCGACGGTTCGCGGCAGCGCCCGGTGATGATCCACCGCGCCCTGTTCGGGTCGATCGAACGGTTCTTCGCGGTGCTGCTCGAGCACTATGCCGGTGCCTTCCCGCCCTGGCTCGCGCCCGTCCAGGTGGTCGCCGTCCCGGTCGCGGAGCCGTTCTACGACTACCTGGCCGACGTCGTCGCCCGGTTGCGCTCGGAGGGCGTCAGGGCGGAGCTGGACATCTCCGGCGACCGGTTCGGCAAGAAGATCCGCAACGCCGCGACGCAGAAGGTGCCCTTCGTGCTGATCGCGGGTGGCGAGGATGCCGAGGCCGGTGCGGTGTCCTTCCGGTACCGCGACGGTCGGCAGGACAACGGCGTGCCGGTGGCCGAGGCGGTCGCGCGTATCTTGGCCGCGGTGCGCGAGCGGAGCGGGGCCTGACGGTGGGCGACGTCCTCGAACCGGCGGGCGGCCTGCCCGGCGATCCCGACGGCCTGGAACGGCTGTGGACGCCGCACCGGATGGCCTACGTCACCGGGGAGCACCCGGAGTCCCGGGAGGGCCCGTCGGGTTGCCCGCTCTGCCGGGCCGGTACGGCCGACGACGACGACGCGCTGGTGGTCGCCCGGGGCGAGGTCACCTTCGCGCTGCTCAACCTGTACCCCTACAACTCGGGCCACCTCATGCTTCTGCCGTACCGGCACGTCGCCGACTACACCGACCTGTCGGCGGACGAGACCGTGGAGCTGGCCGAGATGACCCAGACCGCGATCCGGGTGCTGCGCGCGGTGCTGTCCCCGCACGGGTTCAACCTCGGCATCAACCAGGGCGCGGTCGCCGGCGCCGGGATCGCCGGGCACATCCACCAGCACGTGGTGCCGCGCTGGGGCGGCGACTCCAACTTCCTGCCCATCTTGGCCCGGACCAAGGCCCTGCCCGAGCTGCTGGGCCGGACCAGGCAGCGGCTCGCGGACGCGTGGCCGGCCCCGAGAGGATGAACCCGTGCTGAGCAAGCTGCGTGACGGCGTCGGACGCCTGTTCGCCCCGCTGGCCCGGGGGCTGCTCAGGATCGGGGTGTCGCCCGATGCGGTGACGATCACCGGGACGCTCGGCGTGGTCGTCGCCGCCCTCTGGCTCTTTCCGCTCGGCCACCTGTTCGCGGGGACGATGGTGTGCTGGTTCTTCGCGATGAGCGACGCGCTGGACGGGCTGATGGCTCGCATGTCGGGCCGCACGGGCCCCTGGGGCGCCTTCCTCGACTCGACGCTCGACCGGCTCGCCGATGCCGCCGTCTTCACGGGGATCCTGCTCTGGCTGGCGGGGCGAGGCGAGGATCCGGTCGGGGCGACCCTCGCCCTGGCCTGCCTCATCCTCGGGTCGATCGTCCCCTACGCGCGGGCGCGGGCCGAGGGGCTGGGCATGACGGCCAACGTCGGGATCGCCGAGCGGGCCGAGCGGCTCACCCTGGTGCTCACCGCCGCCGGCCTCGTCGGGATCGGGGTCAACCCCGCGCTGCTCACGGTCGTGCTCGGGGTGCTCGCGGTCGCAAGCGCGATCACGATCGTGCAGCGGATGGCGACGGTGCGGCGGCAGAGTCTCCGGGTGGTCGAGGAGTGAGGCTCTTCGATCCCGCCCGCACCTTCCTCTGGGGCTGGCGACTGGCGACCAGGGTGCCCGAGGTCGTGACGCGTGGGGTGATGCAGGTCGGCGCGGACCTCGCCTGGCTGCTGCGCACCAAGGGGGTTCGCCAGCTCGAGGCGAACATCAGCCGGGCCCGGCCCGACTCCTCGCGCCGGGAGCTGCGGCGGCTGAGCCGGGAGGGCATCCGGAACTACCTGCGGTACTTCGCCGAGGCGTTCAACCTGCCGCGACTCACCCCGGAGCAGATCGACGCCAGGGTGCGCGCGGTGGGGGTGGCGCCGGCGATGGCCGAGACGGGGGCGGGGCGCGCCGTCGTGCTCGCGCTGGCCCACCAGGGCAACTGGGACCTCGCCGGGGCATGGGCGACGATGCACCTCGCGCCGGCGACCACCGTGGCCGAGCGGTTGGAGCCCCCCGAGCTCTTCGAGGAGTTCGTCAAGCTGCGGGCCGCGCTCCGGGTGCGGGTCATCCCGCTGGATCGCGGGTCCGACGTGTTCCGCCAGCTGATCCGGATCGTCCAGGCCGGCAACGCCCTCATCCCGCTGCTGTCGGACCGGGATCTCACGTCGCGCGGAGTCGAGGTCACGCTCCTCGGGGAGCAGGCCCGGGTCGCCGCGGGGCCGGCGGCGCTCGCCGTGGCCTCGGGCACGATGGTGCTTCCGACGACGCTGCGGCACGAGCGCCTGCACGGTGCGCGCCGCCGGGCCGCCGGCAGCAGGTGGGGGATGGTGGTGACGTTCGGCGCGCCGGTGGTGGTGCCGCAGGGCATCCCGAGGTCCGAGCAGGTGCAGCGGGTCACCCAGGAGTGGGTGGACGTGCTCAGCGCGGACATCCTTGAGCACCCGACGCACTGGCACATGCTGCAGAAGGTCTTCGTCGCCGACCTCGACCCCGCTCGGCTCCGGGCGGCGGGGGGGCGGTCGTGACCGAGCGGCTGCGGATCGGCCTGGTCTGCCCCTACTCCTTCGATGTGCCGGGCGGGGTGCAGTTCCACGTGCGCGACCTCGCCGAGGAGCTGCAGCGGCGGGGGCACTGGGTGTCGGTGCTGGCACCGGCCGACGACGAGACGCCGGTTCCCAGCTACCTCACGCCCGCCGGGCGGGCCGTGCCGGTGCGCTACAACGGCTCGGTCGCCCGGATGACGTTCGGGCCGGTGAGCGCCCGCCGCGTCCGGCGCTGGCTGAACGCCGGCGACTTCGACGTGCTGCACCTGCACGAGCCCGTGACGCCCAGCCTCGGGATGCTCGCGCTGTGGATCGCCTCGGGCCCGATCGTCGCGACCTTCCACACCGCGCTGCTTCGGTCGCGGGCGCTGCAGGTGGCCCACCCGCTCGTTCGACCCAGCCTCGAGAAGATCTCGGCCCGGATCGCCGTCTCGGAGGACGCCCGGCGGACCCTTGTTGAGCATCTCGGTGGGGACGCCGTGGTCATCCCGAACGGCGTGTACGTCGATCGCTTCGACGTCGAGGCGGACCCCCGGTGGTCCGGCAGCCCGCAGGCGCCGACGATCGCGTTCCTGGGCCGCCTGGACGAGCCCCGCAAGGGGCTTCCGGTGCTGACCGCCGCGATCCCCGCGGTGCTGGCCGAGCATCCGGGCGCCCGGTTCCTGATCGCCGGGCGGGGCGACGCGGGGGCTGCGGAGGCGCGGGACGCACTGGGGCCGCACGCCGGGGCCGTGGAGTTCCTGGGCGGGGTATCCGACGACGACAAGGCCCGGCTGCTCAGCTCGGTGGACGTCTACTGCGCCCCGCACACGGGCGGAGAGAGCTTCGGGATAGTGCTGGTGGAGGCGATGAGCGCGGGTGCGACGGTCGTCTCCAGCGACCTCGGTGCCTTCCGACGCGTGCTCGACGACGGCGCCGCGGGGCTGCTGTTCGCGAACGGCGACGCGGCGGGCCTTGCCCGGACGATCAACCGGGCGCTCGGCGACAGCGAGCTGCGCCGCGAGACGGCCGAGCACGCGTCGCAGGTGGTGCAGCGCTACGACTGGTCGATCGTCACCGAGCAGGTGCTCACGGTGTACGAGATGGTCCTGTCCGGGACCGGCGGCGTTCGCGTCGGGGAGGACCCCCTCTCGCGGCGGGCGACGATCCGGTCGGCTGACCGCACGGCGTCCCAGGAGTCGACTCACGGCACCGACCCGGACGTTAGGAGCGTGCAATGACCTGGTCCGAGGCGACCCTGCTGGTGGCCGCCCTCCTGCTGATCCTGCTCTGGGTGATCTGGGTCTTCGCCAGCCGACTGGACCGGCTGCATCGCAAGGTCGCCGCGTCCCGCGCGGCCCTGGAGACGCAGCTCGTGCGCCGCGCCTCGGCGGCGGCAGAGCTGGCCGCATCGGGCCTGCTGGACCCGGTGAGCTCGGTGCTGGTGGGGGAGGCGGCCTGGGG
>CAYGGX010000021.1:0-31625 GCA_964349585.1 uncultured Actinotalea sp. | reverse complement strand
GAGCCTGACGTCGACCTCCACCTTGCGTCCGGCGGTGTCGCAGACCTGGACCAGTTGGGGTGTGCGGAGCACCGTTGCGGGCGCGGGTGGCGGGAGGCGACCCGGCCAGGGGGCGGTCGCGGGCCGGGCCGGCGGCCGGTCCTCCCCCCAGGGCACCAGGTGCACCTGGTCGCGGACGTCCCGCCCGCCCTGCAGGTTGGCGCTGAGCACCGCCTCGCCGCCGATCAGCCCCTGCACCCGGTGCACGGCACGGTGCGCGCGCAGGTCGGCGCCGCTCGGCCCGCCCCACAGGCGCCCCTGCTCCGCGCCGGCGGGGGTGACCTCCTCGGCGCGCAGCGTCAGCCGCACCAGCGGGGCGGGCTCGGGATCCGCCGCCCCGCTGCCGCCCGAGGAACGGATCGCGTGCCCGGTCAGCCAGCCCTCGAGCTGCCAACGCACCCGGTCGGTCATCCGCGCCACCGACAGCCCGCCAAGGGCGGCGTCGGTGCGCCACGCGCGCACCAGCTCCTGGCCGTCGTCGGTGCGGGCGATGATCTGCAGCCGCCCGAAGCCGACGCCGCGCGCCACCATCCGCTCGTGCAGGGCCTCGGCGAGCCGTCGCGCGACGAAGGCCGTCGCCTCGATCCGCTCCACCGGGGGGTCCAGCTCCTGGTCCACCACGATGTCGGGCTCCACCCGACGCAGCGCCGTCGGCCGGTCGTCGTCGCCGGCCGCCACCTGGTGCGCCCAAGCCCCCAGCCGGCCGAACCGGGTGACCACGTCCGGTCGCGGCAGCCGGGCCAGGTCGCCGAGGGTGCGCAGCCCGAGCCGGCCGAGCAGGTCGACCAGCTCGACCACGTCCGTGCCCCCCGCCGAGGCGTGCACGAGCTCCCCGATGCCCAGGGGGGCCAGGAAGGCCGGGGTGTCGCCCGAGGGCACGATGCGCGAGGCCCGCGACGCCATGATCGCCGCGCCGGCGCCGTCGGCCATCCCCACCTGGGCCTCGTACCCGGCAAGCTCGGCGACGGCGCCGAGCAGCTCGGCGGCCAGGGCCTGCTCCGAGCCGTGATAGCGACCGGCCCCCCCGGCGGGCAGCAGCAGCAGCCCGGGGCGCGCGATCTCGATCCCGGACACCACCGTCTCGGCGGCCGCGGCCACCGGCTCGAACAGCCGGACGTCCCGCCCCGCGTCGGCGGTCAGCATGACCAGGTCCGGGCAGCACTCCTGGGCGTGCCGACGACGCATGCCGCGCCGCACGCCCTGAGCCCGGGCGGGTGCGGAGACGGCGGTGGTGCGTCGCCCGTCGTGCACCGCGGCCGGTCGGTGGGCCGGGACGTCCGCGGCCGTCATGGCGGCCAGCACGGGCCAGTCCGGCACCCAGAGCGCCACCATCCTGGTCGGCGCCGTCCGGGCGGTGGCCGGCACGGTCGCGATGGTCATCCCGCGCGCCGACCTTCCCACCCGCCGACGACGGCGGCCGGTCCCGCGCCCGGCACCGTCACCTCCGCGAGCCACTCCCGGGCGGCGGCCCCGCGACCGGCGCAGCGCACGGTCAGCCGCCTGCCGCGCAGCCGCCCGTGCCCGTTGCCCAGCCCCTCCCAGGTCACCTCCGCCGTGAGCACCAGGTGCGCCGCCGGCCAGACCTCGGTGGAGAGCAGCACAGCCCCCCGCTCCCGGGCCCGCGCGCTGAGCCGACGCCGGTCACCGTCCCCCAGGGCGACGTCCCCGACCACGACGACGTCCACCCCGTCCAGCAGGGCGGCGACGACGGTCGGACCGTCGGGGCCGGGCGCCGGGACTAGCACCACCCGGTCGAGGTCGAGCCCGAGCTGCGCCGCGGCCAGCACCCCGACGCCCGGCAGCCCGACCAGCGCCACCCAGCTGCCCGCCCGGGATGCCTCCGCGAGGAGCCCGAGGGTCAGCGAGGTGGAGCCGTGCACCACGACCGTGCTCCCGCGGCTCAGGCCGCCGGCCGGGAGCGCCCCCGCCAGTCCCGCGGGGACCGGGAGCAGCCGGGCGCCCGCCTCCGGCTCGACGACCTGCGGCGGCCCGGGCCGTTGACGGGTTGCGCCGCCGGGGTCCCCGATCGACGTCGGCGGAGGCGGTGCGGACGGGCGGACCCACCGGGCGGTCCCGGTGCGCTCCTCGGCCCTGGCCAGCACGGCGCGCGCGCGGGCGGCGCGGTCCGTGGCCGGGCCGTGCTGCGCCACCGCAACGCTCATCCCAGCTCCTCAGCCTAGATCGAACACCTGTTCGAGTATCTCAGTACACGCCGACACCGGACCGATGTCAATCCGCCGTTCGAGACGACCGCGCAGGCCACCGAGGTGCACGGCGCACCCAGGGTTGGAGATGATGGCCGGGTCGCACTCCCACGCCCGGAGGCCATCCCATGGACCTGTCCCGACCCGTCGCCCCCGACCCCTACGAGCTGCTCCCCCCGGCGCCGTCGTTCGAGCTCCTGAGCGACGACGTCGCCGACGGGCGGATGCTGGACGGCACGTACGCCGCGGCGGGCGGCAACACCTCTCCCCACCTGGCCTGGTCGGGCTTCCCCGCGGGCACGCGGGGCTTCGTGGTCAACTGCTTCGACCCCGACGCGCCGACGCCCGCGGGGTTCTGGCACTGGACCGTTGCCAACCTGCCCGCGGACGTCACGACCCTGCCGCGCGGCGCCGGCTCGCCGGACGGCTCGGCCCTGCCCGACGGCGCCGTCCAGGCCCGCAACGACGGCGGCTTCCCCGGCTACCTGGGCGCCGCTCCCCCGCAGGGCGACCACCCGCACCGGTACTACTTCGCCGTGCACGCCCTGGACGTGGACCACCTGGACGTGAACGCGGACACGCCGGCGACCGCCGTCGCCTTCCAGACCCTGTTCCACACCCTGGCCCGCGCGGTCATCGCCCCGACGTTCCAGCACTGACTTGCCGAACCCGCCGTTCCCCGCGCTCGCCTGGGAGCCCGCGCTGCGGCGCCCGGACCTGCTGGCGCCGGTCACCGCCGCCGCCCTCGCGTCCTGGGCCGACGACGACGCCGTCGTCGTGCTCGCGACGACCCGCGCCGACGTGAACACCCGGATCCGACGCCACCTGGACGTTCGCAAGGCCTCCTTCCTCGCGACGGAGCGCGCGGTGGCCGAGACGGGGATGGCGTACGGCGGCATCACGCCGGTGGGCCTGCCGGTGGACTGGCCGGTCCTCGTCGACCCCAGGGTCGGCGCCACCGACTGAGCGCGTGCCCCCCGGCGCGCCAAAGGGCCCCGGTCCCGCCCGGTCACACCTGGTTGACTTGCGGGCGTGAACCGCGAGGTGGAGTGGGAGGGCCTGCCGAACGCCCGCTCCCTCGGCGGACTTCCCGTCCTCGCGCCCGGGGCGACGACGACGCTCCACGGCAGGGTCTTCCGGTCCGCCGCCCCGACGCACCTCACGGAGGCGGGCTGGGCGGCGCTGGTCGCGGCCGACGTCGGCACCGTGATCGACCTGCGCACCCCCGGCGAGGGAGCCGACTACCGGCCCCCGAACGGCGTCGCGGTGCGCCGTGCGCCGATCGAGGACCAGACGGACCGGGCGTTCATGTCCCAGTTCGGCATGTACCTGAGCACGCCGCGGTACTACCCCGAGGTTCTGGTGCATTGGCCACATCTGGTGGGACCCGTCTTCCGGGCGATCGCGGACGCCCCGCGGCACGGGGTGCTCGTGCACTGCTCGGACGGCCAGGACCGTACCGGTCAGGTCGCCGCGATGCTGCTCTCGCTCGTCGGGGTGCCGCCCGACGTGATCGCCGACGACTACGAGGCCTCGATGCGGGCCAACAACGCGTTCGGGCTGGTCAGCCCGCTGGCCGAGCATCCCGGGGTCGACGACGCGACCCTGTCGATCATGGTCGATGAGGCCCGCGGGCTGCTGCTGGGCTGGCTGGCGGACCTCGACGTCGAGCGGTACCTGCTCTCCGTGGGGCTCAGCACCCAGGAGGTCACGGCGCTCCGGGCGCGGCTGTTGATGCCCTGACGCTCAGGCGCGGGTCGCCCAGAATGCGACGGCGCTGGCGGCCGCGACGTTGAGCGAGTCCAACCCCGGGGCCATGGGGATCCGCACGACCAGGTCGGCCGCGGCGACCGCCGCCCGGGACAGCCCGTCGCCCTCGGTGCCCAGGACCAGGGCGAGCTTGCCGGGCGGGGCGGCGGCGACGTCGTCGAGCGACACCGAGTCCTCGGTCAGGGCGAGCGCCGCCACCGTGAACCCGACCGCCCGGAGGTCGTCCAGCCCGGCCGGCCACGGCTCCAGCCGGCCCCACGGCACCTGGAAGACCGCCCCCATCGAGACGCGGATGCTGCGCCGGTACAGCGGGTCTGCGCAGCGCGGCGAGACCAGCACCGCGTCGACCCCGAGGGCCGCCGCGCTCCGGAAGACCGCGCCCACGTTCGTGTGGTCGACGACGTCCTCCAGCACGGCCAGCCGCCGGGCGCCCGACAGCAGCCGGTCGAGCGGCACGGGCGCGGGCCGGTGCATCGCCGCCAGGGCACCCCGGTGCAGGTGGAAGCCCGTGATCCCCTCGAGCACCTCGGGCCCGCCGACGTAGACGGGGACGTCTCCCGACTCCCCCGCGCCCACCTGCTCGAGGAGGTCTGCCAGGTCCGGGAGCCAGCGCTCGGCCATCAGGAACGACCGCGGCCGGTGGCCCACCCCGACCGCGCGCCGGATCACCTTGGAGCTCTCCGCCATGTACAGGCCGGCGGTGGGCTCCAGCCGGGTGCGCAGCGCGACGTCGGTCAGCCGCGTGTAGTCGGCGAGCCGCTCGTCGTCGGGGTCGGTCACGCGGATCACCGGCACACCCCGATCCTGCCAGCGCCGGCGACGTGCCGTGGCCGGCCTAGTCGATCGGGGCCGCCGCGGCTGCGAACTGGCTCGCGTACAGCCGCGCGTAAGCGCCTCCCGCGGCGATCAGGTCGTCGTGACTGCCCTGCTCCACGATGGCGCCGTCCTCCATCACCAGGATCACGTCGGCATCCCGGATTGTCGACAGCCGGTGCGCGATGACGAACGAGGTCCGTCCGGTGCGCAGCGCCGCCATCGCGTGCTGCACCAGCACCTCCGTCCGGGTGTCCACGGACGACGTCGCCTCGTCGAGCACCAGGATCGCCGGGTCCGCGAGGAACGCCCGCGCGATGGTCAGCAGCTGCTTCTCGCCGGTGCTGACGTTCCCGGCCTCCTCGTCGATCACGGTGTCGTAGCCGTCCGGCAGCGTCCGCACGAACCGGTCGACGTGCGTCACGCGCGCCGCCTCCTCGATCTCCTCGTCGGTCGCCCCGTCCCGCCCGTACGCGATGTTGTCGCGGATGGTCCCGCCGAACAGCCAGGTGTCCTGCAGCACCATCCCGATGTCGCTGCGCAGCACCTCCCGGTCCATTCCGGCGATGTCCACGCCGTCCAGGGTGACCCGGCCGCCGTCGAGCTCGTAGAACCGCATGAGCAGGTTGACCAGCGTGGTCTTCCCGGCCCCGGTCGGCCCGACGATCGCGATCGTCTGACCCGGCTCGGCGACCAACGACAGGTCGTCGATCAGCGGCGCGTCCGGCTCGTAGCGGAACGAGACGTCCTCGAACGCGACCCGGCCCCGGACCGGCTCGGGTCGCGGGCCGTCGACGGGATCCGGCGACTGCTCCGGCGCGTCCAGCAGCTCGAAGACCCGCTCGGCGGAGGCGACGCCCGACTGGAGCATGTTCATCATCGAGGCGACCTGCATGATCGGCTGGGTGAACTGCCGCGAGTACTGGATGAACGCCTGGACGTCGCCGAGGCTGATTGCGCCCGACGCCACCCGCAGGCCACCCACGACGGCGATCACCACGTAGTTCAGGTTGCCGAGGAACATCATCGCCGGGTGGATCAGCCCGGAGATCAGGTGGGACTTGAAGGTCGCCTCGTAGAGCGCCTGGTTCTCGGTGTGGAACGCCTCGGCCGCGGCCTCCTGCTGGCCGAACACCTTGACCAGGGCGTGCCCGGTGTACATCTCCTCGACGTGTGCGTTGAGCCGTCCGGTCCGCGACCACTGGGCCACGAACTGCGGCTGTGCGCGTTTTGCGATGAGCATCGTCACCACGCCCGCCGCCGGGATCATCACCAGGGCGATCAGCGCGAGCAGCGGCGAGATCCAGAACATCATCACCAGCACGCCGACGATCGTCAGCAGGGAGCTGATCAGCTGGCTGAGGGTCTGCTGCATCGTCTGGGCGAGGTTGTCGATGTCGTTGGTCACCCGGGAGAGCACCTCGCCGCGCGGCTGGTGGTCGATGTAGCTGAGCGGCACCCGGCCCAGCTTCACCTCGACCCGCTGCCGCAGCCGGTACACGGTGCGCTGCACCAGGCCGGTGGTGATCAGCCCCTGGACGTAGCCGAAGAGCCACGACCCCAGGTAGAGGGCCAACGCGATCCCGAGCACCCGGCCGAGGTCGTCGAAGTCGATCCCCTGGCCGGGCACCAGGCCCTGCATCGCCTCCAGCATGGCGGCGAGCTGCTCCTGGCCGTCCGCGCGCAGCCCGGCCACCGCCTGGTCCTGCGACACGCCCGCGGGCAGCATCCGCCCGACGACGCCACGGAAGATCACGTCGGTGGCCCAGCCGAGCACCTTCGGGCCCATCACCATTGCCCCGACGCTCGCCACGGTGAGCGCGACGACTATCGTCAGCGGCGCCCGCTCCGGCCGCAGCTCGCCGAGCAGCCGGCGCAGCGACGCCTTGAAGCTCATCGCCTTGGCCACCGGAGCGGCCATCGCCATCGGGCCGCCAGGGCCCATCGGACCCCGCGGGGGTCGCTTGGGGATCTCGGCGGAGGGCTCCCGGTCGGTGCGGGTCCCGGCGCTCATGCCGCCTCCTCCTCGGAGACCTGGGAGAGCACGATCTCGCGGTAGGTCTCGTTGGTCGCCATCAGCTCGGGGTGCGTCCCGGTGCCGACGACGACGCCGTCGTCCAGCACGACGATCCGGTCGGCGTACCGGATCGTGCTGACCCGTTGGGCGACGACGACGACCGTCGCGTCCCGGGTCTCCGGTCGCAGGGCCGCCCGCAGCGCCGCGTCCGTGGCAAAGTCGAGCGCGGAGAACGAGTCGTCGAACAGGTAGATCTCAGGCCGACGCACCAGCGCCCTGGCGATCGCCAGCCGCTGCCGCTGGCCACCGGACACGTTCGTGCCGCCCTGGGTGATCTCCGCCTCCAGCCCGCCCATCGCGCGGACGAACTCCATCGCCTGGGCGACCTCGAGGAAGTGCCACAGGTCGTCGTCGGACGCCTCCGCCTTGCCGTACCGCAGGTTCGAGGCGACCGTCCCGCTGAACAGGAAGGGCTTCTGCGGCACCAGCCCGATGGTGCTCCAGAGGGTCTCCAGGGCGAGGTCGCGGACGTCCACGCCGTCGACCAGGACCGTGCCCTCGGTCACGTCGTACAACCGCGGGATGGTCTGCAGCAGGGTGGTCTTGCCCGATCCCGTGGAGCCGATCACGGCGGTCGTCTCGCCGGGGGCCGCGGTGAAGCTCACGCCGTGCAGCACGGGGTCGGCGGCGCCGGGGTAGCTGAACCCGACGCCCCTGAGCTCCAGATGACCCCGACCGGTCCGCGCCGTGATCGGATCGGTGGGCGGCACCACCGTGCTCCGGGTGTCGAGCACCTCGGTGATCCGGCCGGCGGACACCTCCGCCCGCGGGACCATCATGAACATCATCACGGCCATCATCACGGACATCAGGATCTGCATCAGGTAGCTGAGGAAGGCCACCAGGGAGCCCACCTGCATGGACCCCGCGTCGATCCGCTGACCGCCGAACCAGAGCACGGCGGCGCTCGAGACGTTCATGATCAGGAACACCGACGGGAACATGAAGGCCATCAGGCGTCCGACCCCGACGGCCACCGACATCAGGTCGTCGTTCGCGCGCCCGAACCGCTCCCGCTCGTGGGTGTCGCGGACGAACGCCCGGATCACCCGGATGCCGGTGATCTGCTCGCGCATGATCCGGTTGGCCGCGTCGATGCGCTTCTGCATGCTGCCGAAGAGCGGGCGCAGCTTGACGACCGCGAAGGCGAGCAGCGCGGCCAGCACCGGGACGATCACCAGCAGCAGCCCGCTGAGCTGGACGTCCTCGCGCAGCGCCATGATGACGCCGCCGGCGAGCATCACGGGCGCCGCGACCATGATGGTGAAGGTCATGAACGTCACGGTCTGGATCTGGGTGACGTCGTTCGTGTTGCGGGTGATCAGCGACGGCGCCCCGAAGTGACCCAGCTCGCGAGCGGAGAAGGTCTGCACCCGGTCGAACACCGCCGCCCGCACGTCGCGGCCCACCGACATCGCGACCTTGGCCCCGGCGTAGACCGCGCCGACGGCGCAGATCACCTGGAGCACCGTGACGGCGAGCATGATCCCGCCCAGGCGCAGGATCACCGCCGTGTCGCCCTTGGCGACGCCGTCGTCGATGATGTCGGCGTTCAGGGCGGGCAGGTAGAGGTTCGCGATGGCCTGCACGAGCTGCAGGACGACCACGACCCAGACGAGGCCGAGGTACGGGCGCAGCCGCTCCCTGAGAAGCCCGATCAGCACGGGAGGTCTCCTACCACGATTCCGTCGAGGGCGAGCGCGGCGACGTCGTCGGGCTCGAGCTTGTTCTCGCCGGCGAGCGGCCCGGTGGCCACCAGGACCGAGGCGACGAGCATCCTGGCACACACCTCCGGCGACCGGCGAAGCACTTCCGCGTGCGGCTCGAGCAGCGCGGCGACGGCCTCCACCACGGGTTCCAGGTGCGTCCTGTGGTGGCCGCGGCCAGGGTGGTGCTGCGGGTGGGGGGTGTCAGGGTCGTGCAGCTGGGTGGCCACGGCGAACAGGGCCGCGACCTCCCTGGAACGGGTGTGCACGATGCGCACCACGCCCGTAAGCGTCTCGCGCAGGTCCATGCTGCCCCCGAGGGCGGCGATCTCGGCGACCAGCTCGGTCGGGTCCAGCGCGCGTGTCAGGGCGGCGTGCACGATCGATGCCTTGTCCGGGAACACCCGGAACAGGGTCCCCTCCGCCACCCCCGCCGCCTCCGCCAGCTCCCGCGTGGTGACCGCCACCCCGCGCTCGCGCAGCACGGGCACGGCCGCGGCAAGGATCGCCGCGCGTCGGTCGTCGGGCGCCATCGGTGCAGCCCGGCCCGGTCGGTCGTCGCAAGGCCTTGGCGCGTCCGGGGTGGCTGCGTCGGAGGGGTTCACGCGCGGAACTGTAGCACGAATGAGTGAGCACTCACTCATTCGCTTTCGCCTTGTTCCCTGGGCGCGTCGCGCCCTCCCACGACCGACCCGCAGTGGTCGGATGAGGGCGTGCTCGCCGCCGTCGCTCTCCTGCCGCCCGAGCCCGGTGTCTACCGGTTCCGGGACGCGGCGGGACGGGCGATCTACCTGGGCCGGGCGGCCGACCTGCGCGCGCGGGTCACCTCGTACTGGGGCGACCTGGCCGACCGGCGGCACCTTCGCCGGATGGTGCCGCAGATCGACCGGGTCGAGGCCGTCCCCTGCGCCTCGAGACACGAGGCGGCCTGGCTGGAGCGGAACCTGCTGGAGCGTTCGAAGCCCCGCTGGAACCGGATCCGCGGCGGGCTCGAGGTCCCGGCCTTCATCCGGCTCGTGAGCCGCCCCGCCCACGCGCGCCTGGAGGTGGCGTCCTGTGCAGCTTCGAGCAGCGGGACGGCCGGATCGATCGCTGGGTCGAGCGGGAGTGCTCGGCGGCCGATGCGGCCCGCCTGCTGCCGCTCACCCCACCGAGCTGGCTGGTGTTCGCGAAGGCCGCCGCGCAGCTCGCGAGCGCCCTGCGGGTCGCCTGACATCCCGCAGGGCTACTCCGCGCTAGGCCTCGGTGGGCGGCGGGGGCGGCTGGCGCCGCGCCGTTGACCGCGACCGCCCGCCGATCGTCTCGGCCCTGGTCGCGTCGTCGGTGGCGGCCTGCGACTCCCGGCGGGCCTCCTCCAGCGCCTGCTTCGGATCGGTCAGCGCGCTCGGCCCCAGGTCGTCCTCCCCCAGAGGGGAGGTGCCGGCGGGGCGTGCCGTGAAGACGTCGTCGTCCGACTCCGCCACCCCGCCGAGACCGCGGCTGATCGACTTGAGCGCCGCGGTGAACTCGGTCGGGATGAACCAGACCTTGTTCGACTGGGTGCGGGCGACCTCCGGGAGCATCTGCAGGTACTGGTAGGCGAGCAGCTTCGGGTCCGCGTCGCCGCGGTGGATGGCGTCGAACACCTGCAGGATCGCGCGTGCCTCACCCTCGGCGTTCAGGATCGCCGCCTGGGCGTTGCCCTCCGCGCGCAGGATCGCCGCCTGCTTCTCACCCTCTGCGGTGAGGATCGCCGACTGCTTCACACCCTCCGCGGTGAGGATGGCGGCCCGCCGGTCGCGCTCGGCCCGCATCTGCTGCTCCATCGAACCCTGGATCGACTGCGGCGGGTCGATCGACTTCAGCTCGACCCGGTTGACCCGGACGCCCCAGCGTCCGGTCGCCTCGTCCAGCACCCCGCGTAGCTGGCCGTTGATCTGGTCTCGGCTGGTCAGCGTCTGCTCCAGGTCCATCGAGCCGACGACGTTACGCAGCGTCGTCACCGTGAGCTGCTCGATGCCCGCGACGAAGTTGGCGATCTCGTAGACGGCGGACTTGGGGTCCGTCACCTGGAAGTAGATGACCGTGTCGATGCTCACCACCAGGTTGTCCGATGTGATCACCGGCTGCGGCGGGAAGGAGACCACCTGCTCGCGCAGGTCGACGGCCCGGCGGATCCGGTCGATGAACGGCACGAGCACGTGCAGGCCGGCGTCGAGGGTCCGCGAGTAGCGGCCCAGCCGCTCGACCAGCTGCGCCTCGGCCTGCGGCACGATCCGGATGGCCCGGATCAGCGTGATGATGACGAACAGCGCCACCAGGCCGAGCACGAGGTAGATGATGAACTGGTTGGCGCTGACTGTCGGGCTCTCGATCATTCGTCCTCCAGGTGTCGGTCGTCAGTCGGCGGCGGCGTCGGGCGCACCCGCCGTTGGGTTGGTCGCGTCGAGCGGCCCGACGATGGCCGTGGCCCCGTCGATGCGCAGCACGCGTACCGCCACGTCGGGCGGGAACGTCAGCTCCGGGAGGTCGGTCCTGGCCGACCAGTCCTCGCCGGCGAGCTTCACCAGGCCGCTGCGCTCGGTGACCTCGCTCATCGTCACGGCCTGCCGCCCCACGTGCGCGGCCGCATTGGTCTCCTCCAGCGGGAGGCGCTTGCGGATGTTCCGCAGCAGGAAGGGCCGCAGGAACACCAGCATCACGACCGAAGTGGCCGCGAACGACAGCACCTGGACGGTCACGCCGGCGCCGAGGGCGCTGGCGATGAGTGCGGCGACGGCGCCACCGGCGAGCATCAGGAGCACCAGGTCGAGGGTCAAGACCTCGAAGACGCCGAGTGCGACGGCCGCGACCAGCCACCACAGCCAGTGGATCTCGATCTGGTCCATGGACTCCCCCGGTAGTGAGTGACTCGCCCCGAGTCGATCCTAGTCATCGCGTCACTACCCAGCATCGACTCGGCGCGCCCGGGCGCTCCAGCGCTCCCCGTGCCGCTCCACCGTCAGCCCGACGCCGAACGTGTCCGACAGGTTCTGCGGCGTGAGGACGTCGTCGAGCACCCCGGAGGCGTGGGCCCGCCCCTCCCGCAGCAGCAGCGCGTGACCGAAGCCGACCGGGATCTCCTCGATGTGGTGGGTGACGAGGACGAGAACCGGTGACAGCGGGTCCCGGGCGAGCTCGGCGAGTGCGGCGAGGAGCTCCTCCCGCCCGCCGAGGTCCAACCCGGCGGCCGGCTCGTCGAGCAGCAGGAGCTCGGGGTCGGTCATCAGGGCTCGGGCGATCTGCACGCGCTTCCGCTCCCCCTCGCTGAGCGTCCCGAACGGGCGATCCGCGAAGCGGGCCACGCCGAACACGTCCAGCAGGGCACGTGCACGCTCGTGATCGAGCGCCTCGTAGTGCTCCCGCCACCGGCCGGTCATGCCGTATGCGGCGGTGAGCACCACGTCCAGCACCTGCTCGCCCCCGGAGATCCGGTCGGCCAGGGCGGCGGAGGTCACCCCGACGCGCGGACGCAGCTCGAACACGTCGACCGCACCCAATCGCGATCCCAGCACCTCTGCGGTGCCGCTCGTGGGGTGCATCCGACCGGCGGCGATCTGCAGCAGGGTCGTCTTCCCGGCGCCGTTCGGGCCGAGTACCACCCAGCGCTCGTCCTGCCGGACCGACCAGGTGACCTGATCGAGGATGGTGGTGCCGCCCCTCCGGATGGTCACGTCCTTGAGGTCGAGCACTGTCATTCCCCGACCCTACCCGGGGTTTCACCTCCGATCCGAGGTCGGTGACGCAGGCACCGGGCACTAACGTGAGGGGATGGAGCGCGCAGGCGTTCAGCTGCCCCGGTCCGTGCACCTGGCGGTGTGGTTGCCCCACCTCCACGGTTCGGCGGACCTGGTTGCCCGCGCCGTCTCCGCGATCGAGGACGACGACGAACCACACCGGGTGGTCGCCGACGACGACGTCGAGGCGCCAGGGGACGGGCTGGCCGACCTGCTCCTCGCCTGGGGTTCGTCGATGTCGTCGATCGCGGCCGTGCTACCGGTGCCCGGGGACGCCGCGGGCGTCCCGGCCGAGGCGAGCGCCGAGGCGGTCGAGGTGGGCGAGGGCGTGCTGGTGGCCGACCGGTCCCGGTCCTTCCTGGCCCTGCCGGAGATCGCGGAGTTCGGCAGCATCCAGGAGCTCGGTCACATCGTCACGTGGCGGGTGCGCACGGTCGCGCCGTGGACGGTCGGCGTGCTCGGCTCCGTCGGCTCGGTCGCGGACGCGGAGGGTGAGCTCCGCACGGCCCTGCTGACGGCGACCGAGGCGCTCGACGCGTTGGACGTCGCCCACTGGCACCCCGATGCTGCCGAGGTGATCTCCTCGCTGCGATCGCCGGTGGACCCCGCCTGGCAGCTACCGCCCGAGGTGGACAGCCGGCGGGCCCGGGTGATCGCCCTCGCGGCCCGGCTGCGCGCCATCGTCGGCCTTGCGACCGGCGACTCGGGTGGCGCGATCAACCTGTGGCAGGCGGACCAGCGAGCCGCGGCGCTGCGGCACATCGACAACGCCGCGCGGCGCGCCATGTCGGCGGCCACATTGGTGATGCGCCGGTGACTCAGACCACCGATCGGTAGACCGCCAGGGTCTGCTCCGCGACCGCCTCCCACGCGAAGTGGTCCTCGACCCGCCGCCTGGCCGCGCGACCCATCTCTGCGGCGCGTGCCGGATCGCCGACGACCGCGCTGAGGGCGTCCCCCAGGTCAGCCACGAACTCCTCGGGGCGCACCGGGGTGCCCGTGCCGTCGGAGAGCTGGTCGATCGGCACCAGGACCCCGGTCACGCCGTCGTCGACCACCTCGGGGATCCCGCCGGTGGCCGTGCCGACCACCGGAAGACCACAGGCCATCGCCTCCAGGTTGACGATCCCGAGCGGCTCGTACACGGAGGGGCACACGAACACCGTCCCGGCGGACAGCACGGCGGTGAGCTCCTCGCGCGGGAGCATCTGCTCGATCCACACGACGCCGGAGCGAGTCCGGTTCAGGTCGGCCACCAGACCGGAGACCTCGGCCATGATCTCCGGGGTGTCGGGCGCTCCGGCACACAGGACGAGCTGCACCTCCTCGGGGAGCCGCTCGGCGGCCCGGAGCAGGTACGGCAGGCCCTTCTGCCGGGTGATCCGTCCCACGAAGACCACCGACGGGCGTCGGGGGTCGATTCCTAGGCCGGTGACGATGTGCTCGGCCCGCGCGACGTCCTCCCCCTCGGGTCGCCGCCAGCCAGCCAGGTCGATGCCGTTGTGCACCACCCGGACCCGGTCGGGGTCCACCCGCGGGTAGCTGCGCAGGATGTCCGCCCGCATCCCCGCGCTCACGGCGATCACCGCGGCCGCGCCCTCATAGGCCGTCTGCTCAGCCCAGCTGGACAGGGCATAGCCCCCGCCGAGCTGCTCGGCCTTCCACGGCCGCAGTGGCTCGAGGCTGTGCGCGGTGACCACGTGCGGGATCGCGTGCAGCAGACCCGCGACGTGCCCGCCCAGGTTGGTGTACCAGGTGTGCGAGTGCACCACGTCCGCCCCGACGACGTCGCCCGCCATCAGCAGGTCGACGCCCAGCGTCCGCAGGGCCGCGTTCCGTTCGGCCAGCCCGGCGGGAACGTCGTAGCCCTCGACGCCACGTTCGTCGCGGGCGCCGTCGAAGCAGCGCACCCGGACGTCCACGTGCGGCCGCAGCACCGCGGCCAGCTCGCTCACGTGCACGCCGGCGCCGCCGTACACGTGCGGTGGGTACTCCCGGGTCAGCAGGTCGACTCGCACACGCCACACGCTAGCGCGGCATCAGCGCGCCCGCCGGGACCCCCGGTCGGGTTGAAGATCGATCCGACACAAGCCTTGACATCTCATCTTTACCGCGCAAGTGTCACCTGGTGCGGTCGTCTGGTGCCCCCGGCCGGACCGTTCCGTACAGACCACGAAGAGGTGTTCTGAGATCCGGGAGGCCGAACATGAAGCCATCACTACGTCGCGGCGGCGTCGTCGTCGCGTGCGCGCTCACCGTCGGACTGGCGGTGAGCGCCCCGTCGTTCGCGGCGAACGACGTCCTCGACGACCAGACGAGTCTCTGGACCAATCCGCAGAGCTCGACGAAGCAGGCGGCCGTCGCCCTGAAGGGCCAGGCCAAGCAGGACGCGCTCACCCTGAGCAGGTACCCGAGCGCGACCTGGTTCACGGGGAGCAGCCCGGAGCAGGTCGGCGCGGACGTGGCACGCCTCGTCGAGCGCGCCGACGACAAGGTGCCCGTCCTGGTCGCCTACAACATCCCGTTCCGCGACTGCGCACAGTTCTCGGCGGGCGGGGCCACCACTGTGGCGGAGTACACCGCTTGGATCGACGCGTTCGCGGCGGGGATCGGCGACGCGGAGGCAGTCGTGATCCTCGAGCCCGACGGCCTCGGGATCATCCCCTGGTACACCACCCTCAACGGCGAGCTCGAGTGGTGCCGGCCGGACGAGGCCGACCCGGCCACCGCGGCGGACGAGAGGTTCGCCATGCTGAACCACGCCGTGGATGCGCTGAAGGCCAACCCGAACACCGTCGTCTACCTGGACGGAACGCACAGCGGCTGGCTGGGCGTGGGCGACGCGGCGGACCGGCTCGACAAGGCAGGCGTCGAGCGCGCCGATGGGTTCTACCTGAACGCCTCGAACTACCACTACACGACCAACCAGGTGTTCTACGGCACGTGGATCTCCCAGTGCCTGGCCCAGGGCGACTACGCCAACTGCGCCAACCAGTACTGGAACGGCGGGCCGCTGCCCGCGAAGATCGCCGAGCTGCTGGGTGAGTGGAGCGGCGTGGCGCTGAGCCCGTACGGCGAGTGGAGCGAGGAGTCCGACGACCCGGCGCTGAACGTCTCCGGCTACCCCTACCGGTTCTGGGGCGAGCCGACGACGCACTTCGTGGTGGACACCAGCCGCAACGGGCTCGGCCCGTGGGACTGGGCCGCCGCCGGGTACTCCGACTCGGGTTCCGCACAGGACTGGTGCAACCCGCCCGACCGCGGCCTCGGGATCAAGCCGACCACCCACACCGGCAGCGACCTGGTCGACGCCTACCTGTGGATCAAGATCCCCGGCGAGTCCGACGGCCAGTGCTTCCGGGACGGCTCGCTCGGCGCCCTGGACCCCGAGCGCGGGATGCTCGACCCGCCCGCCGGGGCGTGGTTCCGAGAGCAGGCGCGTGAGCTGATCGACCTCGCCGTCGACCCGGTGACTCGATCCGGGAAGTAGTGCCAAGAAGTAGTGCCAAGTGGGGCGGAGGAGCCGGGATCCTCCGCCCCACTTCTTGCGCGCGGTCCGCCGCGCGGGCCGATCTGTGGCCCCTGGCACGCGTCCGGCCCTAGGGTCGGACCATGGCAGCGCCGCACGTCCTGGCCATCGTCCTCGCAGGCGGAGAGGGTAAGCGTCTGATCCCGCTCACCGCCGACCGGGCCAAGCCCGCGGTCCCGTTCGGCGGGCTTTACCGGCTGGTCGACTTCGCGCTGTCCAACCTGGTCAACTCCGACTACCTGAAGATCGTCGTGCTGACCCAGTACAAGTCGCACAGCCTCGACCGGCACGTGGCCCGTACCTGGCGGATGTCCCCGTTGCTCGGCAACTACGTAGCGCCGGTCCCGGCCCAGCAGCGGGTCGGCAAGCACTGGTACCTGGGCAGCGCCGACGCGATCTACCAGTGCCTGAACATCATCCGCGACGAGCGGCCGGACATCGTCGTCGTCGTCGGTGCCGACCACGTGTACCGGATGGACTTCGAGCAGATGGTCGATGCCCACATCGCATCCGGCGCGGAGCTCACGGTCTCGGCGATCAGGCAGCCCATCGAGCTCGCCAGCGAGTTCGGCGTGATCGAGACCGACGCGGCGGACCCCGGGCGGATCACGGCGTTCCTGGAGAAGCCGAGCGACCCCGTGGGACTGGCGGACTCCCCCGGTGAGATCCTCGCCTCGATGGGCAACTACGTGGCCAACGCCGACGCCCTGATCGACGCCGTCACCCGGGACGCGGACAACCCGGCCTCGCGGCACGACATGGGCGGCGACATCGTGCCGTTCTTCGTGGCCAAGGGCACCGCCGGGGTCTACGACTTCATCCACAACGACGTCGCCGGCTCCACGGATCGCGACCGGGACTACTGGCGCGACGTCGGGACGCTGGACGCCTACTACGACGCGCACATCGACCTGATCTCCATCAACCCGATCTTCAACCTCTACAACACCGAGTGGCCGCTGTTCACCGGGTACGCCGGCCTGCCGCCCGCCAAGTTCGTGCACGCGGGCCCGGGCCGCCTGGGACATGCGTCGGACTCCCTCGTCTCCCCGGGCGTCATCGTTTCCGGGGCGACCGTCTCCGGGTCAGTGCTGTCCCCGGGCGTCTACCTGCGCTCGTGGTCGTCGGTCAGCGACTCGGTCGTGCTAGACGGGGTGACAGTGGGCCGGCACGCCCAGATCCACCGCGCGATCCTGGACAAGAACGTTGTGGTCGCCGAGCGGGCCCGGGTGGGCCTGGATCCGGAACAGGACCGGGCGCGCGGCTTCACGGTGTCCGAGTCCGGCATCACGGTCGTGCCGAAGGGCGCCGTGATCGAGAGTTGAGCCTCAGTCGATCGGGTGGACGAAGAACCCCGACCGCAGCTTCGGCTCGAACCACGTCGACTTCGGCGGCATCACCTGGCCGAGGTCGGCCACGTCCATGACCTCCCCAGGTGACGTCGGGTGCAGGGCGAAGGCGACGGCGAAGTCCCCGGAGTCGACCAGCCGCTCCAGCTCGTCCGTCCCGCGGATCCCGCCGACGAAGGCGATCCGCGTGTCCGTGCGCTGATCCGTGATGCCGAGGATCGGGTCCAGCACCCGCTGCGTGAGGACCGACACGTCCAGCCGGCCGATCGGGTCGGACTCGTCCACCACGCCGGGCCGGGCCGTCAGCAGCCACCACGCACCGCCCAGGTAGGCGCCGAACTGGTGCCGCCCCGGCTCGGGCGCGGCCGGCGAGGGCTCCACGCGGAAGGCGTCCTCGAGCTCCGCGAGGAGTCCCTCCGGGTCGCGACCGGCCAGGTCCCGAACAACGCGGTTGTAGCCGAGGATCGTGAGCTGGTCGGCGGGGAACACGACCGTGGGGAACTCGCGTGCGCCCTCCTCGGGGCGCAGCTCCGCGACGCGCGCGGCCGCGGCGCACCGGTGGTGACCGTCCGACACGTAGAGCAATGGGATCCGGGCGAAGGCGTCGACAAGCTCCTGCACCAGGTCGGCGGCGACCCGCCAGACCGTGTGCTGGACCCCCTCGGCGGTCACGTCGTACTCCGGGGTACCGGCGACCACCTGCCCGACGACGTCGGCGACCTCGGCGGCTCCCGGCGCACCGGGGCGATACATCAGGAACACCGGCTCGTCGTGCGCGCCGAGCGCGTCGATGTGCCGGGTGCGGTCGGTCTCCTTGTCCGGACGGGTGTGCTCGTGGGTCGCGATCAGCCCGCGCCGGTACTCCTCGACCGTCGCGCAGCCGACGACGCCCGTCTGCACGGCATCGCCCATCCGCTGCCGGTAGACGAGCAGCCCGGGGGCTTCGTCGCGCAGCAGGACGCCGCGGCGCACGAACTCGTCGAGGTTGGCCCGGCCGAGCGCGTACACCTCGTCCGTATGGGCATCCGTGTGCGCACCTACCTCGGCAAGGTCGATCTCCGGGCGGGAGATCCGCAGGAAGCTGTCCGGGTTCCCGGCGGCGAGGGTGCGCGCCTCGGCCGTGTCGACCACGTCGTACGGCGGTGCGATCACGCGATCCGCCACCGCCCGGGGCGGTCGAAGGGCGGTGAACGGTCGGACTGTTGCCACGTGACTACCCTTCCATGCCCCGTGGGGTCACCCCGCCTAGCGGGATCACCACTCGGGGCGGACGACGTCCCGGATCGCCCAGGCGCCCTGCTCCGCGGTCGCCCAGCCGGGACTGGCCAGCACGGCGAAGGCACCGGTGGACAGTCCGGTCCTGACCTGCGCCAGGTGCCCGGGCTCCCCCGTCCCGGCGAGGAACGCCGCGGTGGCCGACATCGCGGGCTCATGCCCGACGACAAGCAGGGTCCGCACCCGGTCGTCGACCTCGCGGACCAGGTTCACCACGTCCACCATCCGGGCCTGATAGACCGCGTCCGAGACCACCACCTCGGCGTCGGGGACGTCGCCCAGCGCGGCCGCGACGCCCTCCCAGGTCTGCGTCGTCCGGACCGCGGAGGACACCAGCACCAGCTCCGGCAGCAGGCCCGATGCGGCCAGCCGGGCGCCGACGGACGCGCACTGCCGCCGGCCGCGCGGAGCGAGCGCCCGGATCTCGTCCGAACCGCCGCCCGCGGGTTCCGCCTTCGCGTGGCGCAGGAGGATCAGGTGTCGGGTCTGGTTGGGCATCACTCCCCCATGGCGTGGAAGCCGCCGTCCACGTGAATGATCTCGCCGGTGGTGGCGGGGAACCAGTCGGAGAGCAGGCCGAGCACGCTGCGGGCCGTGGGCTCGGCGTCGCCGCTGTCCCAGCCGAGCGGTGCGCGCTCCGACCAGCCGCCCTCGAGCCTCTCGAAACCCGGGATGTTGGTTGCCGCCGTGGTACGGATCGGTCCGGCGGACACCAGGTTGACGCGGATGCCCTCCGGCCCGAGGTCACGCGCCAGGTAGCGTGCGGTGGCCTCAAAAGCCGCCTTCGCGACCCCCATCCAGTCGTACACCGGCCAGGCGTACCGCGCGTCGAACGTGAGCCCGACCACCGACGAACCCCGAACCATCAGCGGC
This sequence comes from uncultured Actinotalea sp., assembly GCA_964349585.1. Taxonomy (GTDB): domain Bacteria; phylum Actinomycetota; class Actinomycetes; order Actinomycetales; family Cellulomonadaceae; genus Actinotalea. The sequence continues at coordinate 12,235 of CAYGGX010000021.1, read as the reverse complement.
TGCGTCGCCACGGCGAGGGCCTTGAGCGAGTACGCGGAGACGTGGATGGCGGTGGCGACGTCCGACCACTCGGCCTCGAGGAAGTTGCCGCCCATCACGGTCTGGGGCGCGAAGCCGATCGAGTGGACCACACCGTCGACCCGGTCGATGTGCTCGCCCACGCGGTCGGCGAGGGCCGAGAGGTCGTCGGTGGACGTGACGTCCAGCTCGACCACCGGCGCGGGACTCGGCAGCCGGCTCGACACCGCCGCGGTCAGGCGGGTCTGGCGCCCGGGTGCGGTGAGCACCACCTCCGCGCCCTCCAGCTGGGCCAGCCGGGCCACGTGGAAGGCGATCGAGCTGTCCACCAGGACACCCGAGACCACGAGCTTCTTGCCTTCGAGGAGCGCCATGGACGCCGTCCCCTTCCTGTTGTGCCTAGTGGGTCAGCCGCCGCCCGGCTCAGTGCCCCATCCCGAGGCCACCGTCGATCGGGATGACGGCGCCGCTGATGTACGCCGCGTCGGCCGAGGCGAGGAAGTGTGTCACGCCGGCCACCTCATCGGGCTGGGCGAACCGCCCTGCCGGGATGGCCGCCCGGTAGGCCTCCTGCCGCTCTGGGGGCAGCGCCTGGGTCATGGCCGTGTCGATGAACCCCGGGGCGATGACGTTCGCCGTGACGCCGCGCCCGCCGAGCTCGCGGGTGACCGATCGGGCGATGCCGATGAGCCCGGCCTTGGAGGCGGAGTAATTGACCTGCCCCTGGCCGCCGTACATGGCGACCACCGAGGAGACCAGGATGATCCGGCCCCGCCGCATGCGGATCATCCCCGTCGCGGCCCGCCGGACGCAGCGGAAGGCGCCGGTCAGGTTGATGTCCAGGACCCGCTCGAACTCCTCGTCGGTCATTCGCATCAGCAACTGGTCCCGGGTGATGCCGGCGTTCGCCACCAGCACCTCCACGGGCCCATGCGCGGCCTCGACCTGCGCGAACGCCGCGTCGACGGCTTCGGTGCTGGTGACGTCCGCGGCTACACCCAGCACGCCCTCGGGCGGCTCGCCCCCCATGTCGAGGGAAGCGACCCGGTCGCCGGAGGCGACGAATCGCTCGGCGATCGCCTGCCCGATCCCCCGGTTGGCACCCGTGATCAGGACGCTGCGAGGGGCGTCGGCCATTTCATCTCCTGTCCTCGTCCTACTTAACCGGTGATCACCGGTTTGGAGCAGACCGTAGCCGACGAGGGGCCCTGCTTGCCGCACCCGCTCATCGCCTGATCCCGATGGCCGCGCGCTGCATAGACTCACGAGGTGAGCGCGCGGCCCCGCAGGACGGCCCCGGACCGATCCGGTGAACCGGTCCGGATCACCGCTGTCGCGGTCCCGCTGTCCGACGACGTCGCCGCCCGTAGCCGCCGCTACCTGATCCAGATGAGCATCCGGGTCGCCTGCTTCCTCGGCGCAGTGATCGTCGACCACTGGACCCGTTGGTTGCTGCTGGTCGGCGCCGTGGTGCTGCCCTACGTCGCCGTGATCCTCGCCAACGCCGGCCGCGAGCGGGTCAGCGACCCCGGCACGTTCCTCGAACGCCCGGCTCTCACCCGTGGGCCGGAGTCGCAGGAGCCGCGGTCATGGACCTGACCTGCAGCGCCCGTGGATGCCGCGCCCCCGCCGTCTGGGGGCTGCGCTGGAACAACCCCGCCGTCCACCCGCCGGAGCGCCGGAAGGTCTGGCTGGCCTGCGCCGACCACCGGGAGTCGCTCGAGGGCTTCCTCGGCAGGCGCGCGTTCCATCGCGAAACGGTGCCGGTGGCCGAGCTCGACCACGCGGGTGAGACCGAGGGCGAGACGTGACCAGGCGGCTCGTCGTGCTCGCGATGGGGCTGCTCGTCGCTACCGGCTGCACCCTGGCGGGCGTGTGGCAGTGGGAGCGACACGTCGCCCGCGGGGCCGCGAACGACGCGCTCGGAAACGCGGAGCGCGAAGCCGTTCCCATCGCCGAGGTGCTCCGCGACTCGCTGGATCCCGCGGATGCCTGGACGCCGGTCACCGTCGTCGGGCGCTACCTCGCGGACGGAACGGTTCTGCTGCGCAACCGGCCCGTCGAGGGACGACCTGCCCTGGGGCTGCTCGAGCCGTTCGCGATCACCGACGGCGACCTCGCTGGCAGCACGCTCGTCGTGCACCGCGGCTGGGTGGACCCGGACATCGAGGCCGTACCGACGCCGCCGGGGTCGGCCGTCGAACTGGTGGTCCGGCTGCGGCCGGGAGAGCCACCCGCCGGACGCGAGCCGCCGACCGGGCAGGCCCAGCGGATCGCCCCCGAGCAGGTCCTGGCGGCCTCGGGCGCCGAGGCGACCGGGGTGCTGCCGGCGTACGGCGTGCTGGTCACCGAGAATGCTTCCGCGCCCCAGGACGTGCACCCGGTTCCCCTGCCGCGGGCCACGTTCGGGCCACACCTCTCGTACGCGTTCCAGTGGTGGGTCTTCGCGGTCGGCGCGCTGGTCGGCGCCCTCGTGCTCGTCCGGCGGGAGGCCGCGCAGGACGAGCAGCAACCCGCGGGTCGTCCGAGCGGCCCCCCGCCTCGGCGTCCCCGTCGACGCAGCGCCGAGGAGGAGGAGGACGCCCTGGTCGACGCCGCGAGCCCCCCTACCGGCCCTGCTTGAGCTCCGCCCGCCGGGCCTCCGCGGCGCGACCGCGGGTGGCGCCGCCCCGGCTGCGCATGCTCACTCCCGACTCGGTCAGCACGCCGTGCACGAACCCGTACGAACGGCCGATGTCCTGCGCCATGGACCTGATGCTCTCGCCGCGCTGATAGCGCGTGACCAGCGATGAGGCCAGGTCCTTGCGCCCCTCGCCCGTGATGCGGGTCCCCTTCTGGATCTTTGCGGCCATCGTGGTCCTCCTCGTTTCCGGATGCCTGCCGTCCGCCAGCCGTGCCGCCTCGATCTCAAGCGAGAGAGATCAGATCGGCGTAGGCGTCACTCCATAGATCTTCGTCGCCATCGGGCAGGAGCACCACCCGATCGGGTGAAAGCGCCTCCACGGCCCCCTCGTCGTGCGTGACGAGCACGACCGCGCCCGTGTACCGGCGGAGCGCAGCGAGCACCTCGACGCGGCTGGCGGGGTCCAGGTTGTTGGTCGGCTCGTCGAGCAGCAGCACGTTGGCGGCGGAGACCACCAGGGTCGCCAGCGCCAGTCGAGTCCGCTCACCGCCGGACAGCACCCGCACCGGCTTGTCCGCGTCGTCACCCGAGAACAGGAACGACCCGAGGACCGACCTGACCTGGGTGTCCGTGAGGTCGGGGGCGGCGTGGTTCAGGTTCTCCAGCACGGTGAGCGAGCCGTCGAGCGTCTCGTGCTCCTGCGCGTAGTAGCCGAGCCGCAGGCCGTGCCCGGGCACGATCTCCCCGGTGTCCGGCGGTTCGAGGCCGGCCAGCAGGCGCAGCAGCGTCGTCTTGCCGGCGCCGTTCAGTCCGAGGATGACCACCCTGCTCCCCCGGTCCACCGCCAGGTCTACGTCGGTGAACACCTCGAGCGATCCGAACGACTTGCTCAGCCCGGTGGCGGTGAGCGGGGTCCGGCCGCAGGGAGCGGGGGCCGGGAAGCGGAGCTTCGCAACCTTGTCGCCCGCCTGCTCGGCCTCGAGCCCGGACAGCAGCCGCTCGGCGCGGCGCGCCATGTTCTGGGCGGCCACAGCCTTGGTGGCCTTGGCGCGCATCTTGTCGGCCTGGGCCATCAGCGCGGCCGCCTTCTTCTCCGCGTTGGCCCGCTCCCGCTTGCGCCGTCGCTCGTCGGTCTCCCGCTGGGCCAGGTACGCGTCCCAGCCGAGCGCGTACTGGTCGAGCTCGCTGCGGTTCGCGTCCAGGTGGAACACCCGGTTCACCGCGGTCCGCATCAGGCCGGCGTCGTGGCTGATGACCAGGAAGCCGCCGGCGTACGAGGTGAGGAAGTCCCGGAGCCAGAGCACCGAGTCGGCGTCGAGGTGGTTGGTCGGCTCGTCGAGCAGCAGGGTGTCGGCCCCGGAGAAGAGGATCCGGGCCAGCTCGACGCGGCGACGCTGCCCACCGGAGAGCGTGCCCAGCCGCTGGCGCAGCACCCTGTCGTCCAGGCCGAGGTTCGCGGCGATCCGGGCAGCCTCGCTCTCGGCTGCGTAGCCGCCCGCGACGGTGAACCGGTGCTCCAGGCGGGCGTACCGATCCATCGCAGCATCCCGGGTCTCGGGGACGACGCTGGCCATCGCCCCCTCGGCCGTGCGCATGTCCGCGATGATCCGGTCGAGTCCGCGCACCGACAGGATCCTGTGCATAGCCAGCACGTCCAGGTCGCCGGTTCTCGGGTCCTGCGGCAGGTAGCCGACGCCGCCGGTCCGCGTGATGGTCCCGCCCGTCGGCTGACCCTCCCCCGCGAGCACCCGGGTCAGAGTCGTCTTCCCGGCACCGTTCCGGCCCACCAGCCCGACGCGATCACCCTTGCCGATCCGGAACGACGACGGGGTGAGCAGGACCCGCGCGCCCACTCTGAGCTCGACGTCGTGCGCGGTGATCACTGCCGTTTCCTCCGAGCGCCGACGTGGGGTGCTGTGGCGGTACACAAACGCGGCCCATCGTACGACCGGCTAGCGTGGCCCCGAGCCGAATTGTCCCGGTGCTCTCCGGAGGCCGCCACAGACCAGGAGATCCATGACGCACGACGACGACCTCGCGCACCAGCCGTTGCCCGTTGCCGCCGGCGCCTCCGGGCCCGTCGAGGTCTCGGCCGGACCGCGCACCGCCGTGGCCACCGACCTGGCACTGATCGGGACCTTCGCCGCCCTGATCGCCGTCGGGTCCCTCGTGGCCGTCGCGGTCTCCGCGGTTCCCGTGCCGATCACGCTCCAGACCTTCGCCGTCCTGCTCGCCGGGGCCGTGCTGGGCGCCCGGCGCGGTGCGCTCGCCGTGCTGCTCTACCTGACCGTCGGCCTCGCCGGGCTGCCGATCTTCGCCCAGGGCTTCGGCGGGCCGGCCGTGCTCGGCCGGCCCAGCGTCGGCTACCTGCTCGCCTTCCCGATCGCCGCCTGGCTCGTCGGCTGGGCCGCCGAGCGCGGCGTCGGGCGGTCGTGGCCGCGCCGGACCGCGATCCTCGTGGCGGGCGCCGTGGCGGGCTCCCTGGCCGTGTACGCCGTCGGCGTCCCCGTGCTGGCCGCGCGGGCGGGGATGTCCCTCGGGGAGGCCCTGGTCTTCAACGGGATCTTTGTGCCCTTCGACGCCGTCAAGCTCGTGCTTGCGGTGCTGGTGGCGGCCAGCGTGCATCGGGCCTTCCCCGACCTCCTGCCGCGGCGCCGACCGGCGTGATCGAGCTCGAGGCCGCCGGCGTCACGGTCGAGGTCGCGGGACCCGACGGCAGGACCGCGCGTCGGACGCTCCTCGAGCCCACGACGTGCGTGCTGGCCGAGCGCCGGATCGCCGTCGTGGGCGCAAACGGCTCCGGCAAGTCGACGCTTGCGCGCCTCGTCAACGGGTTGCGCCCGCCGACGACCGGGCGCGTGCTCACGTGCGGACTGGACGTGTCCCGGCACGGCGCCGCGGTGCGGGCCCTGGTGGGCTTCGTCTTCACCGACCCCGACGCCCAGCTCGTGATGCCGACCGCCGTGGAGGACGTCGCGCTGTCATTGCGGCGAAGCGTCCGCGATCGCCGGGAGCGGGAGGAGCGGGCGCGCGCGGTGCTCGAGCGGTTCGGGCTCGGGGACCGGGTGCACACGCCGGTGCACGCCCTGTCCGGCGGGCAGAAGCAGCTCCTCGCCCTGGCCGGGGTTCTCGCGACCGGACCACGGGTGGTGGTCGCCGACGAGCCGACCACGCTCCTCGACCTGCGGTGGCGCCGGGTGGTCGACGACCTGCTCGACGCGGTCGACGCCCAGGTGCTGCACGTCACGCACGACCTCGACGCCGCGGCGCGCGCCGAGCGAGTCCTGGTGCTCGACGAGGGACGGGTGGTGGCCGACGACGCCCCGGCGCCGGCGATCGGCGCCTATCGCGACCTCATGGCGGTGCGATGAGTCCGCGCGCCTGGCTGGACCCGGTCGGGCTGTACCGCCCCGGCGGGAGCCTCCTGCACCGGGCACCGGCCGGCGCGAAGCTGGGGATGCTTGCGGCGGTCGGAACCGGCGTCGTCGTCCTGCGGGGTCCCTGGCCCGCGCTCGGGATCCTCGCCGTCGCGCTCGTCGCCCTCGTGGCCGCGCGGCCACCGTGGCGCGCCACCGCCGCCGGCCTGCTGCCGATCGCCCTTACCGCCGTCGCGCTCGGCGCGTACCAGGTATGGCAGCGCGGCCCCGCCGTCGGGGTCGAGGTGGCAGCGGACCTCCTAGCCGTGGTCGTCGCGGCGACTGCAGTGACGGTCACGACCGCCCTGGACGCCCTGCTCGACCTCCTCGTTCGGGCGACCGGGCCGCTGCGGCGCCTCGGAGCGGACCCCGAGTCGCTGGCGCTCGCCGTCGCGCTGATGCTGCGCACCATCCCCGCGCTCGGACTCCTGTTCGGCGAGGTCCGCGACGCCGCCCGGGCGCGGGGCCTGGAGCGCTCGCCGCGCGCCCAGCTCGTCCCCTTCGTGATCCGGGCCGTGGGCCGGGCTCAGCAGACCGGCGACGCCCTCGCCGCGCGCGGGATCGGCGACTGAATAGGTACCCGCGAGTAGCTTCGGGCCGGTCCCCGGACCGGGGCTGAAGTCCGTCTGAACGGGGCTCGACCGCCGCTACAGTTCCCCTGTCTCCGCCCGTGGTGGAACGTGGGGACGAGTCGCTCCGGGTCCACCTCGGACCCGAGCTCGCTGGAGAGGCGTGGACCATGGACTTCGGCCTGACGGAGGAGCAGCAGCTGCTGCTCGAGAGCCTTGATGAGCTCCTCGCCCGGGACTGCCCCGAGTCCTACATCGCCGAGCTCGATCGCACACACCAGAGCCCGACGTCGTTCCGGCGCGCGCTCCAGGAGGCGGGCTTCGGGTCGCTCGGATTCCCCGAGGAGTACGGCGGCACCCCCTGCGATGCGGTCACCCTCATGCTGCTCACGGAGCGGGTGGCCAAGCAGGGCCTGAACAACGGCTACGGCATCGAGCTGCTGCAGGCGATGGACATCCTGGAGTTCGGCTCCGAGGAGCAGAAGTCCGAGATCCTGGGCCTGCTCGCGGCGGGCGAGGTGCCGTTCGCCCTCGGGTTCACGGAGCCGGGCGCCGGGTCGGACAACTCGGCGATGACCACCACCGCCGTGCACAGCGAGGGCAAGGTGACCTTCAACGGCACCAAGACGCTGATCACCGACGCGATCGAGGCCAAGTACCTGCTGCTGATGGCCAAGAGCTGCGACGAGGGCGACGAGGAGCGGCAGTCCATCTCGATGTACCTGGTGCCGATGGACTCCCCCGGGATCACCACCAACAAGCTCGAGAAGATCGTCTGGTACACGAACAGCTCGTCCGAGATCTTCCTCGACGACGTCAACCTGCCGGACAGCTGCCTGGTGGGCGTCCGCGGGAACGGGTTCCGCCAGCTCATGCGCAACCTCGACCTGGAGCGCCTGGTGATCGCCGCGACTTGCCTCGGCCTGGCCCAGTGCGCGTTCGAGGACGCCGCCAGGTATGCGGGCCAGCGCGTCCAGTTCGGCAAGCCGATCGGCTCCTTCCAGCTGATCCAGCTCAAGCTGACGGACATGGCGATCAAGCTCGAGAACATGCGCAACTTCGTGTACAAGACCGCCTGGATGGTCGACCAGGGCACCCCGCTGCGCAGCCAGGGCGCGCTCTGCAAGCGCTACACGGCGATGGCCGCGTTCGAGGTGGCCGACGACGCGATGCAGATCTTCGGCGGGATCGGCGTGAACTCCGGGACCCGGGTCTCCCGGCTGTGGCGCGACCTGCGCGCGCACCGGTTCGGCGGCGGGACCGACGAGATCATGGTCCACATCGCCGGGCGCCAGATCATCCGGGAGCACCGATGACCATCGTCGTCGCCTACAAGTGGGCGCCCAACCCGCAGGACGCCGCCGTGTCGTCGGCCGGCGTGGTCGACTTCAGCCGGGCCAAGGCGACGATCAGCGAGTACGACCCCGTCGCCTTCGAGCTCGCCCGCCGGCTCGGCGACGCGACCGGGGCGGAGGTCGTCGGGGTCACCGTCGGTGACGCCTCGATCGACTCCTCCCTGGCCCGCAAGGCGGCCCTGTCCCGCGGCCTGGACCGGCTGCTGATCGTGGCCGACGACCGCCTCGCCGGCGCGGACGGCACCCGCCTCGCAGCGGTGCTCGCCGCGGTGGTGCGCGGGATCGGCGACGTGGACCTGGTGCTGGCCGGGGAGTCCTCGGTGGACGTCACCGAGGGGCAGGTCGCAATGACGCTTGCGGGCCAGCTCGGCTGGCTCGGCCTGAACTCCGTGTCCTCGGTCGCGGCGTCCGACGACGGCTACGCGGTCGAGCGTGACGTCCCGGCCGGCACCGCCACCCTCGAGCTCACCGGTCCGGCGGTCCTCGCCGCCACGGCCGACGCGGTCCTCCCCCGCGTTCCCGGCATGAAGGACATCCTCGGAGCGGCGAAGAAGCCCGTCGAGGTGCTCGCCCTGGACGAGCTCGACGTCCCGGAAGCCGGCATGCGGCTCACGCCGGTGGGCGCGTCCCGGCCGGCCGCCGGGAACCGGCGAACCGTCATCATCGACGGGACGGACCCGGCCGCGGCCGCCGCCGAGCTGGTCGACGCCCTGCGCGCCGCCAAGGTCCTCTAGCCCGCCCAGCCGGCCCGACCGACGAAGAGGGAAGCCATGAACCCCACCCAGACCTGGATCGTGGTCTCCGACGACCGCGTGGGCGGGCTGATCGCCGCCGCGCGGGGGCTGGGCGAGGTGACGGCGCTCGTGGTCGGGACGCGCGACCTCGCCGAGTCGGTGGCCGCGGCCGGCGTGGACCGGGCCCAGTGGCTCGGCGAGCCCCCCGAGGGCACGCCGGTGGAGGCCTACGCGCCGGAGGTCGCGCGGGTCGTCGCCGAGGCGGCCCCCGGGGCGGTCCTGGGCACGGCGGAAGGCGCCGGGCGGGTGCTGCTCGGCGCGATCGCGGCCCGGCTGCAGGCGCCCGTGCTGAGCGGAGTGATCGAGCTCCGGTTCGAGGGGGACGGCGTCGGCGTGTCGCGCAGCGTCTGCGGCGGGATCGCCGAGCGTTCGGATGTGGTGACGGGAACGGCGGTCGTCGCACTGCCCGGCGGGGACGCCGTCGCGGCGGCCGGCCCGGCGGTTCGGGTCGAGGAGGTCCCGGCAAGTCCGCTGACCACGGGCACGCTCACCGGCCTGCGCCGCAAGGAGAAGGCGCCGGTCAACCTCAGCGCGGCGAAGACGGTCGTCGCGGTCGGCCGCGGGCTCAAGGCGCAGGCCGACCTGGCGCTGATCACCGAACTGGCGGCGGCCGTCGACGGGGAGCTCGCCTGCTCGCGGCCCCTCGCGGAGGGCGTGGACTGGGTCGCCAAGGAGCGCAACATCGGGATCTCCGGGCAGCAGATCTCGCCCGAGCTGTACTTCGCCATCGGCATCTCGGGCCAGCTCCAGCACATGGTCGGCGTCCGGGACGCCGGCGTGATCGTCGCGGTCAACTCCGACAAGAACGCACTTGTCTTCAAGCAGTGCGACTACGGCATCGTCGGCGACCTGTACGCCGTCGTCCCCGCCCTGACCGCGGCCCTGGCTCGACCGTGACCGCCGAACCCGACTTCGACGTCGTCGTCGTGGGGGCCGGGATCGCGGGCTCCGTCGCGGCGTACCGGCTCGCGGAGCGCGGCCTGTCCGTCGCGCTGATCGAGCGGGGCCTGCCGGGCTCGAAGAACCTCTCCGGCGGCGTGCTCTACGGTCGCGTCCTGGAGCAGGTGTTCCCCGGCTTCGCCGACACCGCGCCCGTGGAGCGGCGGGTCACCCGGCACGTGACGACATTCCTCAACCAAGGCTCCGCGGTGTCGATCGACTACAGCGCCGACGGCCTGGCAGACCCGGTGAACGGGGTCACGGTGCTGCGCGCCAGGTTCGACCCGTGGCTCGCCGGCAAGGCCGAGGAGGCGGGCGCGTTCCTGATGCCGGAGGTGCGGGTCGATGAGCTGCTGACCGAGCCCGGCGGCGACGGGACGCGCGTGGTGGGCGTCCGGGCGGGCGACGACGAGCTGCGGGCGCGAGTGGTCGTAGCGGCGGACGGGGTCAACTCGTTCCTCGCCACATCGGTGGGGCTGCGCCGCAAGCCCCCGACCCACCACCTCGCCGTCGGCGTGAAGGCGGTTCTCGCCCTGCCGCGATCCGAGATCGAGAGCCGGTTCGGGGTGAGCGGCGACCGGGGCGCGGCGCACGGGATCGTCGGCGACTGCACCCTGGGGATCGGCGGGGGCGGGTTCTGCTACACGAACACCGAGTCCCTGTCGGTCGGCGTCGTGCTGCGGCTGGACGACCTGCTCCGGTCCGGCCGAACCGCGGTCGAGGTGTTCGAGCACTTCCTTGGGCACCCGGGCATGCAGCAGTACCTGCGCGACGGCGAGCTCATCGAGTACGGCTCCCACCTCGTGGCAGAGGGTGGCCACCGGATGGTCGGTGAGGTCGCGATGGACGGGATGATCGTGGTCGGGGAGGCGGCCGGGCTGGCGATCAACAGCGGGCTGACCGTGCGGGGCATGGACCTCGCGGTCGGCTCGGCGATCGCCGCGGCGGATGCGGTGGCCGAGGCGGTCGCCGACGACGACACGACCACGCGCGGGCTCCGTGGGTACCGACGCCGGCTCGACGAGGGCTTCGTCATGCAGGACATGCGCACCTACGCCCGGACGCCGGCCTTCCTGGAGCGACCCCGCATGTACGGCCCCTACGGCGCGCTGGCCGCCGACGTGCTGCACGACGTGTTCTGCCTCGACGGGACGCCGCAGCGGCGCCTGCTCGGGGTCGCGTGCAGCGCGCTGCGCCGGTCGCCGGTGAAGGTGCGCCAGCTGATCGGCGACGGATGGGCGGGGGTGCGGGCGCTGTGACGACGCAGGAGCGGCTTTCGGCCAACAGCTTCCAGGTCGACGAGACCGAGTCCCACATATCCGTGGACCAGGAGGTCTGTCGGCGGACGGGCACCGGTGCCGCCCTCATCGCCGTCTGTCCCGCCGGCGTCTACAGCGAGCAGGACGGACTGATCCGGGTCGACCACGCCGGTTGCCTCGAATGCGGCACGTGTCTCGCCGTGGCCGCGCCCGGTGCGCTCACCTGGCGCTACCCACGCGGCGGGTTCGGGGTCAGCTACCGCGAGGGCTGACGCGCCGACACGCCGACCCCGCACACCGACTCGGCGGGCCCACCAGGCGCCGCGCGCCTATCTTTGGCAGATGACCTTCAGCAAGGGTGGCAGCTTCGAGGGCGGCCGGGTCCGCAGCCACCGCGGCGGCGCGGTCGCGGCCGGCGGCATCGGGCTGGCAATCGTCGCGTTCCTCATCTACCAGTTCACCGGCGTCGACGCGGGCCCGGCGCTGGAGGGCCTGCAGGGCGGCGGGGGCGGTCAGACCACCACTCTCGGCGCGTGCAGCGCCGAGGAGGCCAACGAGCGACGCGACTGCCGGCTGTCGGCCACCCTGCAGTCCCTCGACGTGTACTGGGCCGAGACGCTCGCCACCGAGGGTGCCGAGCTCGCTTTGCCCGACGCGACCGAGTTCACCGGCGCGATCTCCACGGCCTGCGGCCAGGCCACGTCCGCGGTCGGGCCGTTCTACTGCCCGCCGGACCAGGGCATCTATCTGGACCTGGGCTTCTTCGACCTGCTGGAGAGCCGGTTCGGCGCCTCCGGGGGGCCGCTGGCCGAGATGTACGTCATCGCGCACGAGTACGGGCACCACATCCAGAACATCACCGGACGGATGGACGGGATCGACCGGCAGGGCACCGGTCCCGAGTCGGACGGCGTCCGCCTCGAGCTTCAGGCCGATTGCTACGCGGGGATGTGGACCGGCGACGCCGCGACCCGCGTCGACCCCGACACGGGCGTGACGTTCCTCGAACCGATCACCGACGAGCAGCTGGACGACGCGCTGTCGGCCGCGGAGGCGGTGGGCGACGACCACATCCAGGAGCGCTCCGGCGGCGGGATCCAGCCGGACCTCTGGACGCACGGCTCCAGCGAGCAGCGGCGCAACTGGTTCGTCACCGGCTACAACGAGGGCAGCCTCGCGGCGTGCGACACGTTCTCGGCGCGGAGCCTGTGAACCCCACCGCCGAGCGGCTCGGGGGCCAACGCTCAGACGTTGAAGCCCAG
>CAYGGX010000020.1:16880-32169 GCA_964349585.1 uncultured Actinotalea sp. | reverse complement strand
CCCTCACGCTGCTGACCGCCCTCACGCTGCTGACCGCCCTCACGCTGCTGACCGCCCTGGACGTGTCGGCCCTCGGACGGCGCGCCCGCCGGACGCTCGGCCCGACGAGTGACCGCGCGGGCGGCATCGGCGGCCCGTGCGGCCCGATCGTCGTCCGTTCGGTCGGCGCCCGGCTCCTCGCCTGAGACGCGCTCGGCCCGCGGCTCCTCGGCCGCCCCGGATCTTGCGTCCCCGCGCGGCTCCTCAATGGCGCCGGATCCCGCGTCATCCCTGCGCGAGTCCCTCCGCGCTCCGCCGCGCCGCTCCCGGATCGCGTCGATCAGGTCGCTCTTCCGCATCCCGGCCGTGCCGGCGACGCCCAGGTCGGCGGCAAGTGCCTGGAGCTCGGGCAGGCGCATCGTCGAAAGCGCTCCGACTCGGGCGGTGCTGCTGGCGGCGTCCGTCTGGGCGTCGCCTGTTGCAGCTTCGATGGTCTCTGTCACGAAGGTCCTTCCCCCTCGTCGGCGGCCAGATGTGACTATGGGCCGCTTGGGTCAAGGTCCGGGTCACACCCGGAGGCGATGCCACGAAATCGACGGAGTGTCGCTTGCGGTGGCTCGGTCCCCTCCGAATCACAGGACCGCATGTGCAGGGCAGATGCGGTACCCACTGAGGGTTCGGGGGGATGCGCCAACGGTACCACCTCCGCCGAGCGCGCTGCCGCCCGCGGACGGGGCGCGCCGGGCGGACTCAGATCCGCTCGGCGAAGGCTCCCTCGGCCACGCCAGGGGTGAGCACCGTCCAGCCGGAACCCGCACCCAGGATCTCCGCCCGGGCCGGCGCGGCGTCGGCGTCGCCCGCCCGCTCGAGCACGAGGACCGAGGGCCCCGCGCCCGAGATCACCGCAGCCTGTCCCGCGCTTCGCAGATCCTGGACGAGCTGCCACGTCGCGGGCATCACGTCCGACCGGTACTGCTGATGCAGTCGCTCCGCCGTCGCCTCGAAGAGCAGCTCGGGGCGGTGGCACAGCGCCTGCACCAGGAGCGCCGCGCGGCCCGCCGTGAAGGCCGCGTCGGCGTGCGGGACCTTGCCGGGCAGCACGCCGCGCGCCGTCTGGGTCGCGCAGCGCTGCTCCGGCACGAGGACGACCGGGACGACGTCGGGATGCAGGGGCAGCGCCGTCGCATGGGGACCGTCGTCGCCCGTCCACGAGACCGTCGCCCCGCCCAGGATGGCGGGCGCCGCGTTGTCCGGGTGACCCTCGAACGCGGCGGCGATCCGGAAGGCGGCGGTGTTGGCCAGCGCCCGCGGATCGCTGATCAGCATCCGAACCGCGAGGATCCCCGCCACCACGGCGGCCGCTGACGACCCCATACCCCTGCCGTGCGGGATCGCGTTCTGGCACCTCAGGTGCAGGCCCACCTGCGGCGCGCCGACGTCGTCGAGGGCTGCGCGGATGGCCCGCACGATCAGGTGGTCCTCCCCCGTCGGGAGCTCCCCCGCTCCTTCGCCGGTGACCTCCACGGTCACCTCGGGACTGCCGAGCGCCCGGATCTCGATCGTGTCGTAGTGCCGCAGCGCGATGCCCATCGAGTCGAAGCCGGGGCCGAGGTTGGCGCTCGTCGCCGGCACCCTGACTCGCACGTGGTCGCTGGCCAGTCGCATCGTGCTTCCCCTCAGCCGAGCCCGAGCGCTTCGGCGATCGAGACGACGTCCGGCGTGACCCGCACCAGCTCGACCTGGGAGCCGTCGGGAGTGCGCAAGGCCCACTGCGGGTCCTTCAGCCCGTGACCCGTGACCGTGATCGTGATCCGGGCCCCTGCGGGCACCCGGCCCGCCTCGGCGAGCATCAGGAGTCCGGCGACCCCCGCCGCCGAAGCGGGCTCGACGAACACGCCGACCCGGGCCGAGAGCAGCCGGTGGGCCGCCAGGATCTGCTCGTCGGTCACCGCCTCGATGAGGCCGCCCGACGTGTCCCGCGCATCCACCGCCTGGTCCCAGGACGCCGGGTTCCCGATCCGGATCGCCGTCGCGACGGTCTCCGGCTCCGTCACCGGATGGCCCAGCACGATCGGCGCCGCACCGGTGGCCTGGAAGCCCCACATCGCCGGGGTGCGGGAGGCGACCCCCGCGGCCGCGTACTGCGTGAAGCCCTTCCAGTAGGCGGTGATGTTCCCCGCGTTCCCGACGGGCAGCACATGGATGTCCGGCGCATCGCCCAGGACGTCGACGATCTCGAAGGCGGCGGTCTTCTGGCCGTCGATCCGGTCCGGGTTCACGGAGTTGACCAGCTCCACCGGATAGCTCTCCGCCAGCTTCCGCGCGGCCACCAGGCAGTCGTCGAAGTTGCCGTCGACCTGAAGCAGGCGCGCGCCGTGCGCAACCGCCTGGCTCAGCTTGCCCATCGCGATCTTCCCGTCGGGCACCAGCACCGCGCAGGTCATCCCCGCGGCGGTGGCGTAGGCGGCCGCCGACGCGGAGGTGTTGCCGGTCGACGCGCAGATGACCGTGCTGATGTCGCGGGCCGCGGCCGACGAGATCGCCGTCGTCATCCCGCGGTCCTTGAACGATCCCGTCGGGTTCATCCCCTCGACCTTGAGGTGCACGTCGGCGCGGGTCAGCTCCGAGAGCAGCGGGGCGGGCACCAGCGGGGTCCCGCCCTCACCCAGCGTGACGACGACCTCCTGGACGTGCTGCGGCAGGTGATCGGAGTACTCGGCGATCACCCCGCGCCATTGCTGGGCCACCTAGGCTCCTTCGACTCTGAGGACCGACAGGACCGCCACCACTACGTCCAGCCCGTCGAGCGCGGCAACGGTGGCGGCCAGGGCGGCCTCCCGGGCGGCGTGCGAGACCACCAGCAGGTCGGCGTGGTCCCCCCTGGTGCCGGACTGGCGCACTGCCTCGATCGACACGTCGTTCGCGGCGAAGGTCTGCGCTACCCGGGCGAGCACGCCCGGTCGGTCGACCACCCGCAGCCGCACCTGATACCGGGTCACGGCCTCGGACATCGGCAGGACCGGGAGGTCGGCGTAGCTGGACTCGGCCGGCCCCCTGCCACCGTGCACCCGGTGCCGGGCGATCGTCACGACGTCGCCCAGCACGGCGCTGGCCGTGGGCACGCCGCCGGCGCCCTGGCCGTAGAACATCAGCGGCCCGGCCGCCTCGGCCTCGACGAACACCGCGTTGAAGGCCCCCCGCACTCCGGCGAGGGGGTGCGAAAGCGGGACCAGCGCGGGATGGACCCGGACCACCACGCCGGCCCCGCCACCCTCGCCGGGGGTGCGCTCGGCGACGGCAAGCAGCTTGATCACGTGGTCGGTCTCGGCCGCCCACGCGACGTCCTCGGCGGTGATCGCCGTGATGCCCTCGCGATGGACGTCCGCGGTGCGCACGCGCGTGTGGAAGGCGAGCGAGGCCAGGATCGCCGCCTTGGCCGCGGCGTCGTACCCCTCGACGTCGGCCGTCGGATCCGCCTCGGCGAAGCCCTGCTCCTGGGCCTGCTTCACGGCGAGGGCGAGGTCCTCGCCGGTCGTCGCCATCTGGTCGAGCACGTAGTTGGTGGTCCCGTTCACGATCCCGAGCACCCGGGTGATCCGGTCGCCCGCCAGCGACTCCCGGATCGGTCGGACCAACGGGATGGCCCCGCCCGCGGCGGCCTCGAAGTAGAGGTCCACCCCCGCCGCCTCCGCGGCGGCGTACAGCGTCGGGCCGTCCTTGCCGAGCAGCTCCTTGTTCGCAGTGACGACCGACGCCCCGGCCTCGAACGCGCCAAGCAGCAGGCTCCGCGCCGGCTCCACCCCGCCGATCAGCTCGATCACGATGTCGGCCCGCGCCATCAGCCCGGGCGCGTCGGTCGTGAGCAGCTCACGCGGGATCACGGGGTCCCGGGGCTCGTCCAGGCTGCGCTCGGCGATCCCGACCAGCTGCACGGGAGCGCCCACCCGGGAGGCGAGGTCGTCGGTGTGGGTCAGGAGCAGCCGGGCGACCTCCGTGCCGACGGTGCCACACCCCAGCAGCGCTACGCGGACCGGCTGGTTCACCTGGGCACCTCTCGTCGACTGGGCAGCCGCCCGATGATCGGGCGAGCACAAGGATAGGGGTGCCGCCATGGCGGACGGGGCAGCGTCCGACGGGCGACCGCCGCCCGCGGCGCGCAGCTGACCACCGATCCCGCCGTGCGGCGCTGGCTCGAGTCGCGACAGCCCGACGGGCCCTGAGGCCGATCCGGCCCGGCGTTCGGCCGAAGCCAGGCTCAGCCCAGATCGAGAGCGAGCACGTCGTCCTCGGTCTCGCGCCGGATGATCACCGTCGCGACCCCGTCGCGCACCGCGACAACCGGCGGTCGGGGGATGTGGTTGTAGTTCGACGCCATCGATCGTCCGTAGGCCCCCGTCGCCGGGACGGCCAGCAGGTCACCCCGCGCGATGTCGGCGGGCAGGTCGACGTCGTGCACGACGACGTCGCCGCTCTCGCAGTGCTTTCCGACCACCCGGGCGGGCACCCGGTCGGCGGACCCCGCCCGGGAGGCCAGCGCCGCCGTGTAGCTGGCGCCGTAGAGCGCCGGCCGAAGGTTGTCGCTCATGCCGCCGTCGACGGACACGTACAGCCTGGTCAGCGTCTCGTCCACCGTGACCGGCTTGACGGTGCCTACCTCGTAGAGGGTGAGCATCGCCGGGCCGACGATCGCCCGTCCCGGCTCGATCGAGATCCTCGGCAGCGGCGTGCGGAGCGCGGCGCAGCCCTCCTCGACGACGGCGGCCAGCCCCTTGGCCACCCGGACGGGGTCCAGCGGGACCTCACCGGGCCGGTAGGCGATCCCGTAGCCGCCGCCCAGGTCGACCTCCGGCAGCAGGTACCCGGTGGCGGCCAGCAGCTCGGCGCGCAGCTCGAGCACCGCACGCGCCGCGACCTCGAAGCCGGCCGGGTCCAGGATCTGCGAGCCGATGTGCGAGTGGACGCCGATCAGCTCCAGCTCCGGGCGGGACAGGACCGCCTGCAGCGCCGCCATCGCCTGGCCGCCGGCGATCGACAGCCCGAACTTCTGGTCCTCGTGCGCCGTGGCGACGAACTCGTGGTTCCCCGCGTGCACCCCGGTGGTCAGCCGCACCATCACCGGGGCGCGCCGGCCGGCCCTCGCCGCCGCGTCGGCCACGCGGTGCACCTCCGTCAGCGAGTCGATGACGATCCGCCCAACCCCGGCGTCGAGGGCCCGCGCGATCTCGGAGTCGGACTTGTTGTTGCCGTGCAGACCGATGTCCGTCCCCGGGATGCCTGCGCGCAGTGCGACCGCGAGCTCGCCGCCCGTGGCGGTGTCGATCCGCAGCCCCTCTGCGTGCGCCCAGCGCGCCACGGCGACCGACAGGAACGCCTTGCCCGCGTAGTACACGTCCACCGGCACCCCGAGCTCGTCGAAGGCCGCACGGAAGGAGTCGACGAACCCCCTGGCCCGGGCACGGAAGTCGGCCTCGTCGAGCACGAAGACGGGCGTGCCGTGCTCGGCCGCGAGCGCCCGCAGATCGACGCCGCCCACGCTCAGGGCGCCGTCTGTCCCGGCCCGGGTACTGGCCGGCCAAACCTGCGGGTCCAGGTTCACAGTCGCTCCGGTGCGCTCACGCCGAGCAGTCCGAGGCCGTTCGCCAGCACCTGGCGGGTGGCGTCGTTCAGCCACAGCCGGGTGCGATGCACGTCGCCGACCGGCTCGTCCCCGAGGGGGATCACGCGGCGCTGGTCGTACCACTTGTGGTACGCCCCCGCGAGCTCCTCGAGGTACCGCGCCACCCGATGCGGCTCGCGCCGCTCGGCCGCCTGCGCCACCACCCTGCCGAACTCGCCGATCTTGGCCAGCAGCGTCGACTCCGTCGCGTGGTCGAGCAGGCCCGGCTCGAAGCCGTCCTCGCGGCGCACGCCGAGCCGGGTGGCGTTCCGGGCGACGTTCGAGGTCCGGGCGTGCGCGTACTGCACGTAGTACACCGGGTTCTCGTTGGTCGCCTGGGTGAGCAGGTCGAGATCGAGGTCGATCATCGTGTCGGCCGACGACCGGGCCAGCGAGTATCGGGCCGCATCCACCCCGACCGCGTCGACCAGGTCCTCGATGGTGACGACTGTCCCGGCGCGCTTGGACATCCGAACCGGCTGGCCGCCGGAGACCAGGTTCACCATCTGGCCGATCAGGATCTCCAGGTTCACCCAGGGCGTGTCACCGAAGGCGGCGCACATCGCCATCATCCGGCCGATGTACCCGTGGTGGTCGGCACCCAGCATGATGATCACGCGGTCGAACCCGCGCTCGCGCTTGTCGAGGTAGTACGCGAGGTCCCCCGCGATGTAGGCCGGCTCGCCGCTCGACTTGATGATCACGCGGTCCTTGTCGTCGCCGAACTCGGTGGTCCGCAGCCAGATGGCGCCGTCCGCCTCGAAGATGTGACCGAGCTCCCGCAGCCGGTCGATGGCGTGCTCCACGGCCCCCGAACGGTGCAGCGACTCCTCGTGGAAGTACACATCGAAGTCCACGCCGAACGTGTGCAGCATGGACTTGATCTCGGTGAACATCAGGTCGACACCCCGCACGCGGAACACCTCGAGGGCGTCGGGATCCGCAAGCCCGGCCGGATCGGGTTCGCCCGCGGCCGCGGCCCCGGCTACGACGGCTCGCGCGATGTCGTCGATGTACACCCCGCCGTAGCCGTCCTCGGGTGGCTCCTGCCCCCGGGCTCGCGCGAGCAGGGAGCGCGCGAACCGGTCGATCTGCGCACCGGCGTCGTTGAAGTAGTACTCCCGGGTGACCTCGGCGCCCACCGCCTGAAGCATCCGGGCGAGCGAGTCCCCGACCGCCGCCCAGCGTGCGCCGCCGATGTGCAGCGGACCCGTCGGGTTGGCCGAGACGAACTCCAGGTCTATCCGCTGACCCGCCAGCACCGTCGAGGTGCCGTACGCAGGGCCGGCCTCGACGACGACCCGGGCAAGACCGCCGGCCGCCGCGGTGTCGAGCGTGATGTTCAGGAACCCCGGTCCGGCGACCTCGACGCCCGCGACCCCGGGGATCGCGGCGAGGCGCTCCGCGAGCAGCCCGGCCAGCACCCGGGGCGCGATGCCCGCGGGCTTGGCCAGTTGGAGAGCAATGTTCGTCGCCCAGTCCCCGTGCTCCCGGGACCGCGGCCGCTCGACCGCGACCGTCTCCGGGAGCCGATCGGCCGCAACGAGCAGGACGCCGTCGTCGACCGCGGTCTGCAGGATGGCGCGCAGCGCCTGGGAGAGCTCAGCGGGGGTCACCGCGCAAGACTACCGAGCAGGCGAATCGCGAATCGCTCGCCGATTGCCGTGCGCGCCGGGCCGGTTTGGGTGTTGACTGCCTCTCAGCAAGGAGATGGGATGACTCGACGCACCAATCTGATCGACCAGGCCGTGGGCCGCCTGCGCCAGCAGATCACCTCGGGGACGTGGCCGGTCGGCACGCGGATCCCCGCCGAGCCCGAGCTGACCGAGCTGATCGGCGTCGGGCGCAACACGGTGCGCGAGGCGGTTCAGTCGCTAGTCCACTCCGGAATGCTCGAGCGGCGCCAGGGCTCCGGCACCTACGTGATCTCCGACTCCGAGCTCGGCACCGCGATGGGCCGCCAGATCGCCGGTGCCCACCAGCGCGACGTGCTCGAGGTGCGCCGGAGCCTCGAGGTGGAGGCCGCCCGTCTCGCCGCCCAGCGGCGCACGCCTGCACAAGTCGCGGAGCTGCGCGAGCTTCGGGACCGGCGCGCGGCGGCGTACGCCGGCGGGGACCTGGACACGATGGTCGAGGCCGACCTGGTTCTGCACCGCACGATCGCCGAGGCGGCGCAGAACCCGGTGCTGGTCACCCTCTACGAGACGCTGCTGGACGCGATCACGGCGAACATCCGGTTCAACTTCACCCACCCCGTGCACGACGACGACGCCCACCACGCCCTCATCGAGGCGATCGCCGAGGGAGACACCGCCGCGGCGATGCGCGAGATCGACGACTACCTGTCCACCTTCATCGGTGACGAGCCGGTCGCCTGATCGCGATCGCCCGCCCCCACTGGGGCCGTCGTGGCCCCGGCTGGTAACCTCGTTCCGCCCCGCCCGAGTAGCTCAGGGGATAGAGCGTCTGCCTCCGGAGCAGAAGGCCGCAGGTTCGATTCCTGTCTCGGGCACCACGAAGACTCTGTGGAGCCGTCGGCCCCCGGGCACGTCGAAGGCCCCGCCGGGATTCGGCGGGGCCCTCGATGTGGCTGCTAGAACTCGCCGTCCCGCGGCGCGGGGATTCCGGTGAGCAGGCTGCGAACCTCGGCCGCGCTGTAGCGGCGGTGTCCGCCGAGGGTGCGGATCGCCGACAGCTTGCCTGCCTTCGCCCAGCGGGTGACCGTCTTCGGGTCGACCCGGAACATGCTCGCCACCTCGGCGGGCGTGAGCAGAGCGCTGGCGCTGTCGCGAGAGACCCGGAGGGGTGTCTGCTGGGACATCTGATACTCCCTTGTCGTTCGGTCCGCCCGGCCAACCTCGTGGGTCCCGTGGCTTTGCGTCCCCACCTTGCGGTGGGTTTGCCCTTTTCGCTGACGAGGACACCGTGCCACAAAAGCGGACAACCCACAACGGCGGTTCGGGTCCTCTGGCACGAACTTCACCCGTTCGCACTACTGGTCCGCCCGGGAAATGCGGCGGCCGCCCCATCTTCGGGCGCCTTCCGCTCCCGAGAGGCGAGCCCGGTCGGCCCGACCTACCGTGGAGTAACCGGCAGACACCATCGACCCGAAGGAGGTCGGCGTGGCCACCGTTGAGCAGTCGATCGAGGTCGACGTGCCGCTGAGCACTGCCTACAACCAGTGGACGCAGTCCGAGTCCTTCCCGCACTTCATGGGCGGGGTGGACGAGGTGCGCCAGGTCACGGACACGCTGACCCACTGGAAGACCTCGGTGGGCGGTGTGGACCGCGCGACGCCGAGATCACCGAGCAGCATCCCGACGAAGCGCGTGGCATGGCGCGCAATCGACGGAGAGACGCACGCCGGAGTCTTGGCTTTTCACCGGCTCTCGGACAGCAGCACCAATGTGATGGTGCAGATCGACTGGGAGACCGAGTCGCTCGCCGAAAAGGCCGGCGTGGCCGTGGGCGTCGATGGCATGCAGGTGAAGAACGACCTGAAGAAGTCCAAGGAGTTCATCGAGTCTCGCGGCGTCGAAGAGGGCGGTTGGCGCGGCGAAGTCTGATCTCACCTGTCGAGGGCGCCCCGCCACAAGCGGGGCGCCCTCCTTCGTCCGGCGGCGGTACGGTGCGGCCATGACGCCCGACTCCCGCGACCTGCCGGACGCCGCGGAGCTCCGGCGCCGAGGAAGCCTCAAGTGGACCGGGGTGTCTGCGGACGTCGCCGCCTGGGTCGCGGAGGCCGACTTCGGTACCGCCGAGCCCGTCCGGGAAGCCCTGCGGGGCGGCGTCGAAGCGAGCCTGTTCGGATACCTCCCGCCGGCACAACGCAAGGCGCTCGGCGAGGCGTGCGCCCGATGGCAGGCCGAGCGCTACGGCTGGCAGGTGTCACCGGACCAGGTGCATCCCGTCGGCGACGTGCGCGAGGCGCTGCGGATCGCCATCGAGAGGTACTCACGGCCGGGTTCGCCGGTGATCCTGCCGACCCCGGCCTACATGCCGTTCGTGACCGCTCCGCGAGTCTGGGGCCGCGAGGTCATCCAGGTGCCGATGACAGCGAGCGGCGAACGGCCCGGCCTAGATCTGGCGGCACTCGACCGGGCGTTCCGGGCCGGGGGGAACCTCCTCGTGCTGGTCAACCCGCACAACCCGACCGGGCGCGTCCTGGAGCGCTCCGAGCTGCTCGACGTCGCCGAGGTCGTCACCCGCAACGGCGGGCGGGTGTTCGCCGACGAGATCCACGCACCGCTGACCTACCCGGGGTTCCGGCACGTGCCGTACGCCTCGGTCTCGGCCGCGGCCGCCGAGCACACGGTGACGGCGACGTCGGCGTCGAAGGCGTGGAACATCGCCGGGCTCAAGTGCGCCCAGGTGATCCTGAACTCCGCCGATGCCGGAGCGTGGGCGCCGGACGACGTCCTGCTGACCGAGGGCGCCTCGACGCTCGGCGTGATCGCCAACACGGCGGCCTACGACGACGGCCGCGACTGGCTGGCGGGAACGATCGCGTACCTCGACGGGAACCGGTCCGCCCTCGGTGAGGTTCTCGCCGAGCACGCGCCGCTGGTCGGCTACCGACCGCCGGAGGGCACCTACCTTGCCTGGCTCGACCTCCGCGCGGCACTGTCCGCGATCGCGGCTCCACCCGGCGCCGAGGCTCGGCCGAGCCGCTGGCTCCGTCGGCGGACCGGGGTCGCCGTCACGGACGGCTCGGACTGCGGTCGCGCCGGCGAGGGGTACGTCCGGCTGAACCTGGCGATGCCCCGGCCGATGGTGGTCGAGGCAGGTCGGCGCATCGCCGCCTGCCTCGATCCGAACGGCTGAGCCTCAGCCGGCGCTCGCCTCCTCGTGCTCCCGCCCGGGGGCGATGGCAGCCTGCCGGGGGGCGCCCTGCTGGATCTCGATCCGGCGCGGCTTCGCCTCTTCGGCGACGGGGATCGTGAGGGTCAGCACGCCGTCGGCGTAGCTGGCCTCGATCCGGTCGAGAGCCAGACCGCGCCCCAGGTTGAGCTGGCGCACGTAGGTGCCGGTCGCCCGCTCGCGGGCCAGCCACTGCACCTCGGCATCCTCGCGTGCCGAGCGCTGCGCCCTGATGGTCAGGGTGCGGTCCTCGACGTTCACGTCGATGCTGCCGGGATCGGCGCCGGGCAGGTCGACGTGCATCACGTAGTGCTCACCGCTGCGGTACAGGTCCATCGCCATGGTCGGCACCGAGGCCGCCGACTCACGCATGGTGCCGAGCATCTGGTCCATCCAGCGTGCGGTCTCCGCCAACGGGTCGTAGCGGGTATCCACGCTCACCACCTCCTCCTCTCCAGCACTCCGGACCACCCGGAGCGCAGCGTGTCCGGCGCCTGGACGCCGGCTGCTACACCTCCATGTATTAGCACTCTCAGGCCGCGAGTGCCAACCCCTGGCGACGACGTCGTCGTGCCCCATTCTTACGGCCGGAGCGGGACCAAAGACGCAGCCCCGGGACGTCCCGACCGCCTAGCGTCGTAGGTGGGTCAAGGGCGATCCGACCATCCAACGCTCAGGAGGACCCATGGCCGCACGCGCACGACCCAGCACCCCGCCCGCCGCGACGGAGCTCGCGCAACCCTCACCCATCGACGCCCTGGTCGAGGGCGGGACGAAGGCGCTCGCCGCCTACGCGTCGTTCACCCAGCGCGACGTCGACCACATCGTCAAGAAGGCCTCGGTGGCCGCTCTGAACCGGCACGGGGATCTCGCCAAGCACGCCGTCGCCGAGACCGGTCGGGGGGTCTTCGAGGACAAGGCCGTCAAGAACATCTTCGCCTGCGAGCACGTCACGCACTCGATGGCCGAGCTGAAGACCGTCGGCGTGATCGGCCGCGACGACCTGCACGGGATCGTCGAGATCGCCGAGCCCGTCGGGGTGATCTGCGGCGTCACGCCCGTGACCAACCCGACCTCCACGACGATCTTCAAGGCGCTCATCGCGCTGAAGACCCGAAACCCGATCATCTTCGCCTTCCACCCTTCCGCCCAGGAGTGCTCGGTGGCCGCCGCGACGATCGTGCGCGATGCCGCGATCGCCGCGGGGGCGCCGCAGGACTGCATCCAGTGGGTGAGCGAGCCGTCGATCGCGGCCACCAGCGAGCTGATGAACCACCCGGGGGTCGCGCTCATCCTGGCCACCGGCGGCAACGCGATGGTCAAGGCGGCCTACTCGGCCGGGAAGCCCGCCCTCGGCGTCGGCGCCGGGAACGTGCCGGCGTACATCACGGCCTCCGCCAAGCTCAAGCGGGCGGTCAACGACGTGGTGCTGTCCAAGGCCTTCGACAACGGGATGGTCTGCGCCTCGGAGCAGGCCGCGATCCTCGACGCGGAGATCTACGACGACGCGATGGCCGAGTTCGGCCGGCTGCACGCCTACCGCTGCAGCCCCGAGGAGAAGGCGATGCTGGAGCGGTTGATCTTCGGCGTCGACGCGTGCGCCGACAACTGCGCCGGCGCGCGGCTGAACTCCGCCGTGGTCGGCAAGTCCCCGCAATGGATCGCGGAGCAGGCCGGCTTCGCGGTGCCGGACGAGACGTCCATCCTGCTCGCGGAGGTATCAGCCGTCGGCCCCGCGGAGCCGCTGACCCGGGAGAAGCTGTGCCCGGTGCTGGCGGTGCTTCGCGCGGAGAGCACCGAGCACGGGATCCAGCTCGCCGAGCAGATGGTCGAGTTCGACGGGCTCGGGCACAGCGCCGCCATCCACACGGAGGACGCCGCCCTGGCCGAGGAGTTCGGCGGTCGGGTAAAGGCGGTCCGGGTGATCTGGAACTCCCCGGCTTCGCTCGGCGGGATCGGGAACATCTACAACGCCTTCATCCCCTCCCTGACACTCGGGTGCGGCTCCTACGGCGCCAACTCGGTGTCCGACAACATCTCGGCGATCAACCTGGTGAACATCAAGCGGATCGGCCGCCGCAACAACAACCTGCAGTGGTTCAAGGTGCCGGCCAAGACGTACTTCGAGCCGAACGCCATCCGCTACCTGGAGGACATGGCCGACATCAGCCGCGTCACGATCGTGACCGACCCGACGATGACCCGCCTGGGCTTCGTCGACAAGGTGCTCGACGTGCTCAGCCGGCGGCCCGAGAAGGTCGCCCTGCAGATCATCGACAACGTCGAGATGGAGCCGTCCATAGCGACCGTCGACCGGGGCGCGGAGCTGATGCGCGAGTTCCGCCCGGACACGATCATCGCCCTCGGCGGTGGGTCCCCGATGGACGCCGCGAAGGTGATGTGGCTGCGCTACGAGCACCCGGAGATCGTGTTCGCCGACATGCGGGAGAAGTTCTTCGACGTGCGCAAGCGGGCCTTCAAGTTCCCGACCCTGGGTCGGCTGGCCAAGCTGGTCTGCATCCCGACCACGTCGGGCACCGGCGCCGAGGTGACGCCCTTCGCGGTGATCACCGACCCCGCGACGGGCCAGAAGTACCCCCTGGCCGACTACGCCCTCACGCCGACCGTCGCGATCGTCGACCCGGCGCTGACCGGCGAGATGCCCGCCTCCCTCGCGGCCGACTCCGGCTTCGACGCGCTGACGCACGCCACCGAGGCGTACGTGTCGGTCTACGCCAACGACTTCACCGACGGGATGGCGCTGCACGCCATCCGGCTGATCTTCGAGAACCTCGAGGAGTCGGTGCGGGGTGGTTCGGCGGCGGTCGAGGCGCGGGAGAAGATGCACAACGCGGGGACGATCGCCGGCATGGCGTTCGGCAACGCGTTCCTGGGGATCGTGCACGCGATGGCGCACACGATCGGCTCCACCTTCGGCCTGGTGCACGGCCGGACGAACGCGACCCTGCTCCCCCACGTGATCCGCTACAACGGCACCATCCCGACGAAGCTCACCAGCTGGCCCAAGTACGAGTCGTACGTGGCGCCGGAGCGGTTCCAGCAGATCGCCAGGGCGCTGGGCCTGGCGGCCGCGACGCCGGCGGAGGGCGTGGAGTCCTACGCCCGAGCGGTGGAGGAGCTGCGCGAGGCCGTCGGCATCCCCGCGTCGTTCGCCGCCCAGGGGGTGCCGGAGCACGCCTACATCGGCAAGCTCGACGACCTCGCGATGCGGTCGTACGAGGACCAGTGCGCGCCGGCGAACCCCCGGATGCCGATGCTGGACGACATGAAGGACCTGATGACCGCGGCGTACTACGGGACGTCGCACCAGGACGTGCGCGCATCGCGCACGGGCGCGGGAGCGGGGCGGTCGGCCCAGGACGCCGCCCTCGTCTCCTGAGCCTGCGGTGTGCCTGCCCGGTCGCGCGGGCAGGCGCACCGCCCTCCCCGACCTGGCGCTCGACGGGATGCGGGTCGGCGGCCGGCGCGTAGACTGGCGGTGTCCGAGCCAGGGAGGATCCGTTGCGCACTTGGAACCACGTCGCCCGCGCTCTTCTCGTGGGCATCACGGCGGCGGCCCTCGCGGGCTGCAGCCCCGCGGACGTCGACGTCGACCTGAACCAGGTACGCGAGCAGCTGGCCGCGGGCGGCGAGGAGATCCGACAGGAGGCCGACGAGTTGGGCGAGGCGATCGCCGGCGCCAACCTGGACGAGCAGACCCGGCAGCTCGTCGACGACGCCGTCACGACCAGCCAACAGGCGATGTCCGACGCGCAGGCCGCGATCGACGGTGCCGCGGACGAGGTCGGCTCGGAGGCCGAGGCCGCGGTCGACGACGCGGCGAGGGGTCTGGACGACGCGCGGCGACTGGTGACGGACGCCGCGGCGGAGACCGACGGAGCCGTCCGCGCCGCCCTCAACGAGCTGGCTGAACAGATCGACCGACTCCTGGACCGGATGCGCGGCGCCTGAGGTCACCAGCCGATAGCGTTGCCGGGTGCTCACACAACCGCCTCTGGATGCCCCTGCTCCTGCCTCAGGTCATCAGTTCACGATCAACCACGGCGACCACCGCGCGACGATCACCGACATCGGGGCGAAGGTTCGCCAGTACGCCGTCGCCGGCAGAGACGTCTTCACGCCGTTCTCCGCCGACGAGCCCGCCCCGGCCGGCCACGGCGCCGTACTGATGCCCTGGCCCAACCGGATCACGGACGGGCGCTACCAGGTGGACGGCGTCGAGTACCAGCTCGACATCAGCGAGCCGCCGACCGGCACCGCGCTCCATGGGTTGGCGATGTGGCAGCGGTGGTTGGTCGCCGAGGCCGACGACGCCGGCCTGACCCTCCGGCTCAGGCTGTCCCCGAGCACCGGCTACCCGTTCGACCTGGCACTTGCGGTCACCTACCGGCTGTCCGACGACGGCCTGCACGTCCGGGCGACCGCGACGAACCTCGGCGAGCGAACGGCCCCCTACGGAGTGGGCTTCCACCCCTGGCTCTCCCCCGGCGCGGCGTCGCTCGACGAGTGCACCATGCGCCTGGACGCCTCGACGCGGGTGACCGTCGATGAGCGGCTGCTACCGGTCGGCACCGAGCCGGCGACCGGGAGGTACGACCTGCGGACCCCGCAGCCGGTTCGCGACCTGGACCTCGACGACGCGTACCTGGACGTGATCCGGGACGCCGACGGACTCTCCTGGGCGATGCTCGCCGCGCCGGACGGGCGCACCGCGGCCGTGTGGATGGACGAGTCGATGGACGCCTGGCAGGTCTGCACCGGCGACCACATCGC
>CAYGGX010000020.1:0-16780 GCA_964349585.1 uncultured Actinotalea sp. | reverse complement strand
CCGTCGCATCCCGGCAGCGGATCACGATCGAAGCTCCGGCTGGCCGCCTCTGAGGCCCGCTGCACCCCCGGCACGCCCGCGAGGAGCGACGTGGGTGTGGACGGCAGGACCGAACCGGAGAGCACCTCGAGTGCCGATGGGTACCCGACAACGGTGGTGGCATCCGCGACCGCGGTCTCCGGCGCAGCGGCGTCGACGACCGGTACCCCGATCGTGGCGACGGCCAGCGCAACCAGGACCGCGACCCGGGGCAGCCACTTCGGCGGGGTTCGGGCAGTCGCCCGCACCGACCGCTCGCGCAGGTCGCGCCGAGAGGTCACCGAGGGCACCGGTGTCAGCGACCGGCCAGACTCCACGTGCCCTCCGAGTGTCGGACTGCCGGGCCCCCGAAGGAGGCTACTCCCATGTACCGCCGAGCCGGGCACCCTTCCGCACACCCGACCGCAGCGGTAACGGAACAGTAACGGCTAGGGCGAGCCGATCCAAGTGACCTACGGGCCAGGTGACCTACGCCACAGTCGGTCAGCGCGCCTGTCGGCGCTGCATCGCGTCCCTGACCTCCCCGACGAGCTCCTCAAGGATGTCCTCGAGGAAGATGACGCCGAGAGCGCGGGAGTCTCCCTCCCGGGAGACCCGGGCCAGATGGGTACCGCTGCGCTGCATCGCGGCGAGCGCCTCCTCCACCTCGTCGTCCGGACCGACCTGGGCCAGCGCGCGCACCCGCCAATCGGGTACCGGGCGATCCCGGTCCCCCGGGCCCGCGAACAGCACGTCCTTCAGGTGCAGGTAACCGATCGGGACGTCGCCGTCCACCACCGGGAAGCGGCTGAAGCCCGTCCGCGTGACCAGGCGCTCCAGGTCGTCGGCCGTGCAACCCCGCTGCAGCGTGACGAGCTCCGACATCGGGATCATCACCTCGCTCGCCGTCCGGTCGGAGAACTGCAGCGCCCCGGTGAGCAGGCCCTGCTCGTCGGTCAGCAGGCCCTCGGCCTGCGATCGTTCGACGATCGACTGCACCTCCTCGGCGGTGAACGCCGACACGACCTCGTTGCGCGGCTGCACGCCCACGGCGCGCACCACGCCGTTGGCCAGCCAGTTCAGCGAGGCGATCAGGGGCCTGAGCACCCGCGCGATCCAGACGAGCGGAGGGCCGAAGAGCAGCGCGGCTCGGTCGGGCCCGGAGATGGCCAGGTTCTTCGGCACCATCTCCCCGAGGACCACGTGCAGGTAGACCACCAGGCTCAGGGCCAGTGTGATGGCGACGGGGTGCACCGCAGCCGCCGGGACGCCGAGCGCGGCCAGCCCCGGCTCGATCAAAGCGGCGACCGCCGGCTCCGTGATCACGCCGAGCGAGATCGAGCAGACGGTGATGCCGAGCTGTGAGCAGGCGAGCATCAGCGAGACGTGCTCCATCGCGTAGAGCATCGTGCGCGCGCGCTTGGAGCCCGCCGCCGCGAGCGGCTCCATGGCGCTTCGCCGGGCGGACACTACGGCGAACTCCGCGCCGACGAAGAACGCGTTGCCGGCGATGAGCAGCACGCTGAGCACGAGCGCCAACCCGGTGCTCATCGCCCCTGCTCCGCTCGGACGAGCAGCCGGTCGACCCGTCGGCCGTTCATCGATTCGACCCGAATCGTCACGCCGGACACCTCGATGACGTCGCCAGTGGCGGGGATCCGTCCCAGCCGGGCCATCATCAGGCCGCCGAGGGTCTCGTAGGCTCCCTCGTCGGGGACGCTCAGCCCGGTCTGCTCCGAGAGCTCGTCGGGCCGCAGCAGGCCCGGGACGTTCCAGCCATCACCCACCCGGCGCACCCCGCTGCCCAGCGGGTCGTGCTCATCGGCGACCTCCCCCACGAGCTCCTCGACGACGTCCTCCAGCGTCACCAAACCGGACGTCCCCCCGTACTCGTCAACGACGACCGCCATCTGCATCCCGAGCTCGCGGAGCTCGACGAGCAGGGGACCCAGCGAGACGGTCTCCGGAACCCGGGGCGCGGCGTCCATGAGCGCGGCGACCGGCACCTCGTCGCGCCGCTCGAACGGCACGGCAACCGCACGACGCACGTGCACCAGTCCCAGGACGTCGTCGTGGGAGTCCCCGATGACCGGGAATCGCGAGTGCCCGCTCGACCGCGCGAGCTCGAGCACGTCGGCGGCGGTGGCGTCCCGGCGGAGGACGACCATCCGGGTGCGGTCCGTCATCACGTCGACGGCGGTCAGCTCGTCCAGCTCGATCGAGTTGGTGAGCAGCCGCGCGGTGTCCACGTCCAGGGTGCCGAGCTCCGCCGACCTTCGAACGAGCGCCGCCAGCTCCTGCGCGGACCTCCCGCCGGAAAGACCCTCACGCGGTTCCACCCCCA
This sequence comes from uncultured Actinotalea sp., assembly GCA_964349585.1. GTDB lineage: Bacteria > Actinomycetota > Actinomycetes > Actinomycetales > Cellulomonadaceae > Actinotalea. The sequence continues at coordinate 14,418 of CAYGGX010000020.1, read as the reverse complement.
TCCGACGGAGCAGCGCGTTCGCCGAGTTGTTCATCAAGGCGATCACCGGGTGCAGCGCCACGGTGAACCCGATCTGGAGCGGCGCGACCACCCGAGCGGTCGGCATCGGCCGGCTCAGGGCGAGGTTCTTCGGGGCCAGCTCACCGAAGACCACCTGGAAGACGTTCACGAGCACGAGCGATACCGCCGCCGCCAGGCCGGCGGACACCGCGCCGGCGAACACCCGCTCGAGCGGACCGGTGAGGAGGGCGGCAAGGGCCGGCTGGGTGGCGAACCCGAAGATGATCGACGTAGCCGTGATCCCCACCTGAGCGCTGGAGAGCTGGGTGGACAGGCGGCCCAGCGCACGCACCACGGACCTGCTGCGCCAGTCGGATCGCGAAGCCACCTGACGGTCGACGAGCCCGGGATCGAGCGTGACGAGGGCGAACTCCGCCGCGACGAAGACGGCGTTGGCTGCGATCAGGAGCCCCCCGAGCCCGATGAGCAGCCAGCTGCTCAGCACGGGGGGGTCACGAGGGGGTGGCTGCCGGTGCTGGTCCGCCAGCACCGGCACAGACTTGAGCTGGCCATGATGGGCCGAGCATAGGCGGTGTGCCACGCTTGGGCCATGGCGACCAGCAACGGCCCCGGGTACGGTCTCGACCGCCGCCCGGGCGACGAGTCGATCACCGTGCTGGTGGTCGAGGACGAGCCAGGCATCGCGACCGCGATCGCCCATCGGATGGCGGCCGAGGGGTGGCGGGTGGAGCTCGCGGCAGACGGGCCCAGCGGTGTCGAGGCAGCGGCCACACACTCCCCGGACGTGGTGATCCTCGACGTGATGCTGCCCCACATGGATGGCCTGGAGGTCTGCCGCCGCATCCAGGCGGACCGGCCGGTGCCAGTGATCATGCTCACCGCGCGCGACGAGGAGACCGACATGCTCGTCGGGCTCGGCGTGGGCGCGGACGACTACATGACCAAGCCCTTCTCGATGCGGGAGCTGCTGGCGCGCACGAAGGCGCTGCTCCGCCGGGTGGAACGGACGGCCCGGCTCACCGATTCCTCCGCGCCGGCGATCACCCTGGGCGACGTGGTGATCGACCGGGCGCAGCGCCGCGTCTCCCGGGACGGCGTGCCGGTGCACCTCACCCCGACCGAGTTCGACCTCCTGGTCACGCTGGCCACCACGCCGAGGACGGTGCTCACCCGCGAGCGCCTGCTGGCCGAGGTCTGGGACTGGATCGATGCCAGCGGCACCCGGACCGTCGACTCCCACGTCAAGGCCCTCCGGCGCAAGCTGGGCGCGGACCTGATCCGCACGGTGCACGGGGTCGGCTACGCCTTCGAGCCCGCGGAGCGCTGATCGTTGTCAAACCCTCGGCACGCTGGACGCGCGCGACTCCCCGACGTCCGGCCGCTGGACCGGTTCTCCTCGATCAAGATCAAGCTCGGGATCCTCGTCACGGCAACGGTCACCCTCGCCGCGCTGATCACCTGGATCGGCCTGCACTACCAGCTGGGGCCCCGGTGGACCCTGCCGCTGGCGATCGTCGTCTCGATGATCGCCGTCCAGGTTCTCGCGCACGGGATGACGGCGCCCCTACGCGAGATGCGGCTCGCCGCGCGGGCCATGGCCGCGGGTGACTACTCCCAACGGGTCAGGGCCACCAGCCGGGACGAGGTCGGCCAGCTGGCGCAGGCCTTCAACACGATGGCCGAGGACCTGGCGCAGGCGGACAACCTCCGCCGGGAGCTGGTGGCGAACGTCGCGCACGAGCTGCGGACCCCGGTCGCGGCGCTGCAGGCCCAGCTCGAGAACATCGTGGACGGGGTGGTGCAGCCCGAGCCGGGCACCCTCGGGGCGGCGCTGGAACAGATCGAGCGGCTGGGTCGCCTCGTCACCTACCTGCTCGACCTCTCCCGGATCGAGGCCGGCGCCGTCGGGCTGGACATCGCGGACGTGGCGCTCGAGCAGTTCCTGACCGATGCGGCCGGCGCCGCCGCACCCTTGGGGGCGGCGCGCGGCGTAACGTTCGAGGTCGACGTCAGCCCCGCCGACCTGAGCCTGCCCGCCGACGCCGAGCGGCTGCACCAGGTGATGAACAACCTCCTGCACAACGCCGTGCGGCACTCGCCCGAGGGCGGCGTCGTCCGCCTCGCTGCCCGGTCGAGCGGACGCAGCGTGCTGATCGACGTCGTCGACCAGGGGCCGGGCATCGCCCCCGAGGACCGACGCCGGGTCTTCGAGCGATTCGCCCGCGGCAACGCCCCCGGCCGGCCCGGCGAGGCGACCGGCGGGACCGGCCTGGGGCTGTCGATCGTGCGGTGGGCCGCCAAGCTGCACGGCGGCACCGTCGAGGTCGCCGACACGCCGACCGGCTGCACGATGCGCGTCACCCTGCCGGCCGATATGGCCTCCTGATCGTCGCTCCGGACCCGCTACGGTGTCGGCGTGAGCGAGCGAACCCAACCCAGCACCCCGCACCGCTTCGAAGGGGTGGTCCGAGTCGATCACCTCTCCAAGCGGTTCGGCACCGTCCAGGCCGTCGACGACCTGTCCTTCCAGGTGGGGCCGGGACGCGTGACCGGCTTCCTCGGGCCAAACGGGGCGGGCAAGACGACGACGCTGCGCATGCTGCTCGGGCTGGTCCGCCCGACCGGCGGAACAGCAACGATCGACGGGCACGCCTACCACTCGATCCACCGGCCCGGCCGGGTGGTCGGCGCGGCGCTCGAGGCCTCGAGCTTCCACCCGGGGCGAAGCGCCCGGGACCACCTGCGGGTGATCGCGCCGCAGATCGGGGTTGACGACCGCCGCTGCGACGAGGTCCTGGAGCTCGTGGGGCTGAAGGACGCCGCCAACCGGCGGGCCGGCGGCTTCTCGCTCGGCATGCGGCAACGGCTCGGCCTCGCGGCAACCCTGCTCGGCGACCCGAGAGTGCTGCTGCTCGACGAGCCGGCCAACGGCCTCGACCCGGAGGGGATCGCCTGGCTGCGGCAGTTCCTGCGCTTCCTGGCCGCCGAGGGCCGCACCGTCCTCGTCTCCAGCCACGTCCTGTCGGAGGTCCAGCAGACCGTCGAGGACGTGATCATCATCGCCAAGGGTCGCCTGGTGCACGCCTCGTCGCTCGCCGAGCTGGCCGGCCTGACCGAGCGCCGCGTTCTGGTCGCCTCACCCGATGCCGAGCGGCTCGAGCGGCTCGCCGACGAGCACTGGCCGGGCAAGGTCGAGCGGACGGACCGGCCGGGCTCGGTGGTGATCGCCGACGTCGAACCCGCCGCGGTGGGCGCCGCGGCCTTCGCCGCGGGCCTCGAGCTGCACGAGCTGGCCCGGCGCGACGTAGGACTGGAGGACATCTTCCTGCGCCTGACCGGCGACCCAGCCACGAACCACCGACCAGCTGTCCCGGCGAACGAGGGAGGTGTCGCATGAGGGCCGCCCTTGTCGCCGAGTACCGCAAGCTCGTCACGACCCGGATGTGGTGGGTGCTGCTGATCACCATGGCGGCGTACATGGCATTCATCGCCGCGATCCTCGGCTTCGCGCTGGCGGCCGATCCGGGGAGCCTCACGGCGGGGATGCCCGATGGCGAGGAGAGCCCCCCGATCCCGCCACTCCAGGCCGCGCTGGCCGTGTACACGCTGGCCCCGTCCCTCGGCTACGTGTTCCCGGTGATCGTCGGTGCGCTCTCCATGGCCGGCGAGTTCCGGCACCTGACCATCACACCGACGCTGCTGGCCGAGCCCCGGCGGAGCGTCGTCGTGGGCGCAAAGCTCGTCGGCAGCATTCCCGTCGGCCTGCTCTTCGGCGTCGTGGGTGTTGCCTCCACGGTGCTGCCCGGGGCCGCGGTCCTCGCGGTGATGGGCAAGGACACCTTCCTGACCGACCCCGAGGTACTCCGCACCGCGGCGTGGGCCGTGGTCGCCCTCACGCTCTGGACGGTCGTCGGCGTCGGCTTCGGGACCGCGCTGAAGAACCAGGTCGTCGGGATCGTGGTGATCCTCGCCTTCACCCAGCTGGTGGAGCCCATCCTGCGCATGGCGTTCTCGATGATCGACCAGGTCTCGGAGGTGGCCCGCTGGCTGCCGGGCGCCGCAGGCGACTCGGTCGCCGGGGCGAGCTTCTACTCCGCGACCGGACTCGGCGAGCTGCTGCCCCGATGGCAGGGCATCGTCGTCCTGGTCGGCTACGGCCTCATCCTGGCGGTGATCGGCCGGCTCACAACGATGCGGCGCGACATCACGTAGGCGCTCCCCCTTTTGACACGACTGAGGGTCGCAGTTTGCCGGTGCATTGCGCCCCGACGACCGCCGCCTGACCTGGGACCGGGATCGGCCCGAAACGCCGCCTCACCTGCGCCGCTGCCGACGCCGGGCGTGCCCGAGTGGCCTAGGGTGGATAACAAGAGATGGGCCGGTACAACGGCCCAAGGTCCGTCGCGGAAGTGGGCGATCCTCGCGTGTCCCAGAAGGCCGACCGAGAAGCGCACCGAGCAGCGTTCGGTGCGAACCAGTGGCTGGTCGACGAGCTGTTCGAGCAGTACCTGACCGACCCGGACTCCGTCGACCCGGCCTGGTGGGACTTCTTCGCCGACTACCGGCCCCGCGCGGAGATCGCCGGGGCCGCCGACAACGGCGCCCCGCGCCGCACCACCCGGGTGGACTCGGACGGCGGGCGGACCGACCGCGCGCCCCGCACCGACGGCGGGGCCCCAGCGGGCGACGGCGCCCCGAGGCGCGCCGGCCGCCGCACGGCCGCGGAGTCCGCCCCCACCCCGTCGCCAGCGCCGAGCACGCCGTCGGATAGGCCGGCGCCGGACGCGCAGGCCCAGCGATCCCCGGCCCAAGCGACGCCACGCACACCCCGAGAGACCGAGGTCACGGCCCCGATAGCCACGGCGCTGCCGTCGACCGCGCCCTACGCGGAGCAGCCGGAGGCCCGCTTGCACTGGCCGACGGCACCCGAGGAGCCCGTCGTCGAGCGCCTTCGCGGTCCAGCGGCGCGGGTGGTCACCAACATGGAGGCCAGCCTGGCCGTGCCGACGGCCACCTCGGTGCGAACCGTTCCCGCCAAGCTGCTTACCGACAACCGGACCGTGATCAACAACCACCTGGCCCGCGGTCGCGGCGGGAAGGTCTCGATCACCCACATCGTCGCGTACGCGGTAGTCGAGGCCCTGGCCGACGTCCCGGAGATGAACGCCGGCTTCACCACAACCGAGGACAAGCCGGCCGTCGTCCAGCCGAGCGGCGTCGCCCTGGGGCTCGCGATCGACCTGACCCGCCCGGACGGGAGCCGTCAGCTGCTCGTCCCGAACATCAAGCGCACGGACCAGCTCGACTTCGGCCAGTTCGTCGCGGCGTACGACGACATCATCCGGCGGGCACGCACCAACAAGCTGACCACCGACGACTTCGTCGGCACCACCATCACCATCACCAACCCCGGGACGATCGGGACGGTGCACTCGGTGCCGCGCCTGATGGCGGGGCAGGGCACGATCGTCGGGGTCGGGGCGATGGACTTCCCGGCCGAGTTCCAGGGCGCCTCCGACGAGCAGCTCGCCCGGCTCGGCGTGTCCAAGGTGCTCACCCTCACCTCGACCTACGACCACCGGATCATCCAGGGCGCCCAGTCCGGCGACTTCCTGCGGATCATCTCCGGCAAGCTGCTCGGCGAGGGCGGCTTCTACGACCGGATCTTCACCGCGCTGCGCATCCCGTACGAGCCGGTGCGGTGGGTGCGGGACAACACGGTCGACGCCGACACCGAGCAGGCCAAGCCCGCCCGGATCGCCGAGCTGATCCACGCCTACCGGTCCCGCGGTCACCTGATGGCCGAGACCGACCCGCTCGCGTACCGCCAGCGCAAGCACCCCGACCTGGACATCCAGAACCACGGCCTGACCCTGTGGGACCTGGACCGTTCGTTCCCGACGGCGGGCTTCACGGGGCGGCCGAAGGCGACCCTCCGCGAGATCCTCGGACTGCTCCGCGACTCGTACTGCCGGACCATCGGCGTGGAGTACATGCACCTGCAGGACCCCCGGCACCGGCGCTGGCTGCAGGAACGCCTGGAGTCCGGCTACGCGCGCACACCGCGCGAGGACCAGCTGCGGATCCTGCGCCGGCTGAACGCCGCCGAGGCGTTCGAGACCTTCCTGCAGACCAAGTTCGTCGGCCAGAAGCGGTTCTCCCTCGAGGGCGGGGAGTCCCTGATCCCGCTGCTCGACGCGGTGCTGTCCCGTGCGGCGGAGAGCGGGCTCGACGAGGTGTGCATCGGCATGTCCCACCGCGGTCGGCTCAACGTGCTGGCCAACCTGGCCGGCAAGAGCTACTCGCAGGTCTTCGCCGAGTTCGAGGGCAACCAGGACCCGAAGAGCGTCCAGGGCTCCGGCGACGTGAAGTACCACCTGGGCACGGAGGGGTCGTTCACCGCCGAGTCGGGCGCGCAGACCAAGGTGTACCTGGCGGCGAACCCGTCCCACCTCGAGGCCGTCGACCCGGTGCTCGAGGGCATCGTTCGCGCCAAGCAGGACCGGATCGACCTGGGCGGCGACGGCTTCTCGGTGCTGCCCATCCTGATCCACGGCGACGCGGCCTTCGCCGGCCAGGGCGTCGTCGTCGAGACCCTGAACCTCGCCCAGCTGCGCGGCTACCGAACCGGCGGCACGGTGCACGTGATCGTGAACAACCAGGTCGGCTTCACCACCGGGCCGTCGTCGTCGCGTTCCACCTATTACTGCACCGACGTCGCCAAGGGCCTCCAGGTGCCGATCTTCCACGTCAACGGCGACGACCCCGAGGCATGCGTCCGGGTCGCGGAGCTCGCCCTGCAGTTCCGCGAGCAGTTCGACCGGGACGTGATCATCGACATGGTCTGCTACCGGCTGCGCGGGCACAACGAGGGCGACGACCCGTCGATGACCCAGCCCCTGATGTACAACCTCATCGAGGGCAAGCGGAGCGTGCGCAAGCTGTACACCGAGGCCCTCGTGAGCCGAGGCGACATCTCGGTGGAGGAGGCCGCCCAGGCCCTCCAGGACTATCAGACCCAGCTCGAGCGCGTGTTCGCCGAGACGCGCGGGGGCGGCTTCACCGCCGCCCCCGCGTCCGAGTCGCTGGCCGGCCTCGAGAAGCCCGAGTCCCAGCTCGAGGACGCCGGGACCATGGTCGGCTGGCGGTCGGCCGTCGAGCCGGAGGTGCTGCGCCGGATCGGCCGCGCCCACGTGCGCCCGCCCGAGGGGTTCGCGGTGCACCCGAAGCTCGAGTCGCTGCTCACCAAGCGCGAGCAGATGTCCCGCGAGGGCGGCATCGACTGGGGCTACGGGGAGATCCTCGCCTTCGGGTCGCTGCTGCTGGAGGGCACGCCGGTTCGCCTCGCCGGCCAGGACACCCGGCGGGGCACCTTCGTCCAGCGGCACGCCGTGCTGCACGACCGGAACTCTGGCGCCGAGTGGACGCCGCTGCTCTACCTCTCGAGCGACCAGGCCAAGTTCTGGGTCTACGACTCCTCCCTGTCGGAGTTCGCCGCGATGGGCTTCGAGTACGGCTACTCCGTCGAGCGCCCCGATGCCCTGGTGGCCTGGGAGGCGCAGTTCGGCGACTTCGCCAACGGCGGCCAGACGATCGTCGACGAGTTCGTCTCCTCCGCGGAGCAGAAGTGGGGCCAGCGGTCGTCCCTGGTGCTGCTGCTGCCGCACGGCTTCGAGGGGCAGGGGCCCGACCACTCCAGCGCTCGCATCGAGCGCTTCCTCCAGCTGTGCGCGGAGGACAACATGACGGTGGCGATGCCCAGCACCCCGGCCTCGTACTTCCACCTGCTTCGCCGTCAGGCCTATGTGCGTCCGCGTCGGCCGTTGGTCGTGGCGACGCCCAAGTCGATGCTCCGGCTGAAGGCCGCGACGTCGTCGGTGGAGGACTTCACGACCGGCGAGTTCCGGCCCGTCATCGGTGACGAGCACCTGGGTGACGCGCCGGTGGACCGGGTGCTGCTCTGCTCGGGCAAGGTGTACTACGACCTCCTGGCGCACCGGGCCGAGACGTCCGACGACCGGACCGCGATCGTGCGCCTGGAGCAGCTGCACCCGGTGCCCGTCGCGGAGCTCACCGAGGTCCTGGCCTCCTATCGGGACGCGGAGCTCGTCTGGGTGCAGGAGGAGCCGGAGAACCAGGGCGCCTGGTCGTTCCTGACCCTCGCGCTCGGCGACCGGCTCGGTCGGCCCCTCCGGGTCGTCTCGCGCCCGCCATCCGCATCCCCGGCCACGGGCTCGTCGAAGTCACACCTGGCCGAGCAGACCGCCATCGTTGCGGAGGCCTTCGCTCGCTGAGGTCGCGCGTCGGTCGCCTGTCCCGGGGCGGGGTTCCGTCACACTGGTCGGGCAAACCAACGGACCGGAGGACCTGTGGCAGACACTCGGCGCATCTGCGTCGTCGGTGACGAGCTGGTCGCGGGAGTCGGCGACCCGAAGGCCCTCGGTTGGGTCGGCCGGGTGGCCGCCCGCACGGTGACCGACCAGCCGCTCCTCGTGATGCCGCTGGCCGTCCCCGGCGAGACCACGGGCGGCCTGGCCACCCGTTGGCAGCCCGAGATCAGCCTCCGCTACGGACCGTCGCCGGAGAGCGGCCGGCACCACCTGGTGATCGGGCTCGGCGCGGCCGACGTCACGGAGGGTGTGTCGGTGGCGCGCAGCCGGCTCAACCTGGCGAACATCCTGGACGCCGCCGACCAGCGCCGACTGGATGTCTTCATCGTCGGGCCCCCGCCAGGTCCGCCCCAGGAGGCCGAGCGCCGCGCGGAGCTCTCCGAAGCGTTCGCCGACGTGGCCCGGCGCCGGCGCGTCCCGTACGTGGACACGTACACGCCGCTGGCCAAGCACGAGCAGTGGCTGGCCGACCTCGCGGGCGGCGACGGCCGCACGCCGGGTCAGGCGGGGTACGGGCTGATCGCGTGGCTCGTGCTGCACAGCGGTTGGCACGCCTGGCTCGGCCTGCCCGACGACGTCGTCTAGCCGGCCCTAGTTGAAGGTCGCCCGGATCGCGGTCCGCGCGGTGTCCAGCACCGTCCGGATGGTGTCGACGGTGAGCTGCTCCACCTGGCCCCTCGCGTCGAGCCTGCGCAGCTCCGCACGGAGCTCGTCCCGGAACTGGTGCAGCAGGCCCTCGGCCTCCGCCCGCCGCGCGCGGGAGGCGGCGCGCGGGTCGTGCGGCGGCGCGCCGGGGACGGCGGCCGCCCTGGCCTCCTGCGCGGCCGCGGCGAGGTCGGCGCGCAGGCCGGCCATCGTCCCGCGGACGTCGTTCCGGACCCGCTCGGCGAGGGACCTGACGGTCTCCGCGAGGTCCTCCTCCAGCGCCGCCAGGTCTCCCCGGCGCGCCGCCAGCACCTCGCGCCCGGCGTCGGTCAGCTCGTAGGTTCCCTTGCGACCGTCGTCGACCCGTCGCACCAGGCCCTCCTCCTCGAGGCGGGCCAGGCGCGGGTACACCGTGCCTGCGCTCGGGCGGTACGTCCCGCCGAACCGGTCGGACAGCGCGGTGATCAGCTCGTACCCGTGCTTCGGGCCGGACTCGAGCAGGGCAAGCAGGTAGAGCCGGAGCTGGCCGTGCGCGAAGACGGCCGCCATCAGGCCACCGGCCCGCTTGAGCGCAGCACCGTCAGGTGGCCCGAGACGGACTTCACGCGCAGCCGACAGGCGCCGTCGCCGGTCGTGACGTCGACCGAACCGCTCAGCGGCCCGTCGCCCGCCCGCGCCTCACCGTCTACGACGACCCGCCCCGAGACGCTGCGCGCGGACACGGCCACGCCGAGGTCCGCGGGGAGCCGCACCGTGGTGTCGCCCGAGACGGTCTGCACGCCGATCCCCGCTGCGCGCGCGGCGTCGAGGGTGATCGCTCCGGAGACGGTGGTCACGCTGATCTGCGCGAAGGAGCCCGATGCGGTCACCGAGCCGGAGACCGTGTTCGCCTTCAGGTCACCCGTGTGGTTGCGCACCGCGAGGTCGCCGGAGACCGCGTTGGCGACGAGCATCCCGTGGGTGCCGTCGACGACCACCGCCCCGCTGACCGTGGAGACGGTGCCGCCGCGGACGACGTCCGCCACCAGGCCCTCCGCGGTCACGGTGCCGAGCTTCACCGCGACGTCCCGGTGCGCGGCGATGTGCACGTCCACCGCGTCGCGGGCCTGGAAGTTGCGGAACCGGTCGATGAAGCTCTCCCAGCCACCCAGGGTGTAGCCGTACCCAACCCGCAGCTCACCTGCCTCCAGGCTCACCTCCAACGGGCGACCGTCCACCCGGTGCACCTCGATGCGAGCACCCGGCTCCTCCCGGCCGACGATGTCGACCCGCCCGGCGACCAGCGCGGCCCGTACCGCGCGGACATCGTCGACCTCGATGATCTGGGGTCCCGTGACGACCCACGACTCCTCGTTCACAGCCGGCTCCTTTGAGATATATCGCGTTTCGAGACACGATATATCTCGTCGGGCGGAGGCGCAAGACCCGCCCGCGACGGCGGGCGCGGTCCGCCGTGCGCCGACCGTCAGTGCAGGGCGCCCGCCGCGCGCAGCTCCACCGTGAGGTCCTGCGGGCGGGTCGCGACCGTGCAGGCGTCCTCGTAGCTCACCGTTCCGTCGGTGACGAGGTGGAACAGGTGCTTGTCGAACGTCTGCATCTTGTAGTACTCGCCGTCGGCGATCAGGTCCAGGAGCGGCGGGTTGTTGGTCGGGTCGAGGATCGCGTCCGCGGTGCGACCCGTGTTCGTCAGCACCTCCACGGCCGCCACCCGCCCGGTCCCGTCCGCCCGGCGCACCAGGCGCTGGGAGACGATCCCGCGCAGCGACTGCGACAGCGCGCCGCGGATCTGCTTCTGCTCGTGCGGCTGGAAGAAGTCGACGATGCGGTTGATGGTCTCCTGGGCGTCGATGGTGTGCAGTGTGGAGAGCACCAGGTGACCGGTCTCCGCGGCCGAGAGGGCGGCCCGGACCGTCTCGACGTCGCGCATCTCGCCGACCAGGATCACGTCCGGGTCCTGCCGCATCGCGGCCCGGAGAGCGACGGTGAAGTCGAGCGTGTCGTACCCGATCTCGCGCTGGGAGACGAGCGCCTTCTTGTCCCGGTGCAGGATCTCGATCGGGTCCTCGATCGTGACGATGTTGACTTCCTTGTAGGTGTTTATCAGGTCGACCATGGAGGCGAGCGTGGTCGTCTTGCCCGAGCCGGTCGGCCCCGTCACCAGCACCAGGCCGCGCGGCTCGAGGGCGAGCTCCCCGATCACCTCGGGCAGGTGCAGCTCCTCGAGGGTCTGGGCGCCGACGGCGACGCGGCGGAAGGCCAGTCCGAGCGTCCCCCGGGCGCGGAACGCGTTGACCCGGAACCGGCCGACCCCACTGAGCGAGTAGGCGAAGTCGGCCTCGTGAGTGGTCAGGAAGCGCTCCACCAGCTCCGACGGGATCACCTGCTCCACCATGTGCTCGGTGTCCGCCGGTGTCAGGTCCGGCACCTGCAGTCGACGGAGCCGGCCGTCCACCCGGAGCCGCGGGGGCGAACCGACCTTGCAGTGCAGGTCGGAGCCGCTGCTGCTGGCTAGCGCGTGCAGTAGCGGGATGACGGACTGTGGCTGGTCACTCACCCTGAGGAGATCGGGTGCCGGGATGCCGGACTTGAGCCCTAGTCGGTCGAGGTGTACCGCATTCGCAGCGTCGACAGCTGCTCGCGGATCCGAAGGTGCAGCTCGGCGGGGGCGGCCTCGGAGCAGGACCTGCGGATCAGCTTCTTGAGGTGGTCGCCGACGTCGTACTCGCTCAGGCACGGCTCGCAGTCGGCCAGGTGCTGCCGGATTCGGTCGCCGTCGACCTCGGTGATCTCCGCATCGAGGAACTCGAACAGCCGGGCGATCGCCTCGGAGCACTCCGCCGAGTCCTTGTGGTCGGGCGTCACGTTGCCCCCTTCTCGACCGGCACGAGGCCACGCTCGACGGCGTACTCGGTGAGCAGCTCGCGCAGCTGGTGCCTGCCGCGGTGCAGCCGGGACATCACCGTCCCGATCGGGGTCCCCATGATCTCGGCGATCTCCTTGTACGCAAAGCCCTCCACGTCCGCCAGGTACACGGCGATCCGGAAGTCCTCGCCGATCGCCTGCAGCGCCTCCTTGACGGCGGAGTCGGGCAGGGCGTCCAGCGCCTCGGTCTCCGCGGACCGCAGGCCGCTCGAGGTGTGCGCGGCGGCCCGGGCGAGCTGCCAGTCCTCGATCTCCTCGGTCGCGGCCTGCGGCTGACGCTGCTTCTTGCGGTAGGCGTTGATGAAGGTGTTGGTCAGGATCCGGTACAACCAGGCCTTCAGGTTCGTCCCCGGCCGGTACTGGTGGAAGGCCGCGAAGGCCTTGACGATCGTCTCCTGGACCAGGTCCTCGGCGTCCGTCGGGTTGCGGGTCATGCGCAGCGCGGCCGAGTACAGCTGGTCGACGTAGACCAGGGCCTCGCTCTCGAACCGCTCGGCCCGGGCGGCGGCGTCCTCGTCGGGCGCGCGGTGGGTGTCCTCGCTCATCGGCCACGAGCCTAGTCGGGACCGGGCCTCCCGCTCGCCGGACCAGGGCTGGCCGCCACCCAGCGCCGGCGCCTGCGGGCGCGCGGGACAGTCCACTGGGATCATGTCGGTGTCAACGCCCACCGGGCGGCGCGCAATTCCCACAGTGCCGGTGGCCGCCGATCGCGCTAGCGTGCTGGCAGGAACTCGTCCCCAGGAGGGTCACCATGCTCGTCCGTCTGATCGCCCGCCCGCTCCTGGCCTCGTGGTTCGTCGTCGAGGGGGTGGGCGCCTTGCGCCGACCCGCCGAGCACACCCAGCGCCTCGAGCTGGCCTGGCGCCGGGTCGCCGCCCGCACGGAGGCGCCCGACCCCCCGGAGCAGGAAGCGCTCCGCACGATCGTCAGGCTGCACGGCGCCGGGATGGCCGTCGCCGGCCTGATGCTCGGCCTCGGCAAGGCCCCCAGGCTCGCCTCGTGCGCGCTGGCCATCCTCACCGTGCCGCTCGCGGCCACCGACTTCCCCAAGGCCCCACGCGAGGGTCCCGGGTCGCGCCCCAGCCCGGCGGAGCGCGCCGCGCGTCGCGACCGGTTCCTGCGCGACCTGTCCCTGATCGGCGGCGCCCTGCTGGCGGGGCTCGACCGACACGGCAAGCCCAGCCTCGGCTGGCGGATGTCGCACTCGAAGCTGGACAAGACCGCCGAGCTCAAGGCGCGGCAGGCCGTGGCGGCGGCCAACAAGCAGGTGCGGGCCGTCCGGCGACAGGTGAAGCACGCGACGGCCTGACCCACCCCGCCGCCCGGGCCCCGGTAGCCTCGACGCATGGTGCCAGCGCCGTCCAGGCAGTCGACCGCGCCCGTCGCCGGCTGGCCTGCCCCCGTGGCCCCGGGACCGCTCGACGCGTTCGTCGAGGTGCCTGGTTCGAAGTCGCTGACCAACCGGTACCTGGTGCTCGCCGCCCTGGCGCAGGGGCGCGGACTCATCCGGGGGGCGCTGGCCTCCCGCGACACCCTGCTGATGGCCGAAGCGCTCGCCGCGCTGGGCACCGTCGTCGGGCCTGACGGCGCCGACTGGACGATCGACCCGCTTCCGACCGACGAGACCGCTCCGGTCACCGTCGACTGCGGCCTGGCGGGGACGGTCATGCGCTTCCTGCCCCCGGTCGCCGCGCTGCTCGCCCGACCGGTCAGGTTCGACGGCGACCCCGAGGCGCGGGTCCGACCGATGGCCCCCGCGCTGGGTGCGCTGCGCGACCTGGGCGTCCGGGTGGACGACGACGGCCGGGGCAGCCTCCCCTTCACGGTCACCGGCCGCGGGCGGGTGATCGGCGGACCGGTCGACATCGATGCGAGCGTCTCCTCGCAGTTCGTCTCCGGGCTGCTGCTCGCCGCGCCGCGCTTCGCCGAGGACCTGCTGCTCCGGCACACCGGGCCGACCCTGCCGAGCCTGCCGCACATCGCGATGACGGTGGACGTGCTGCGCGCCGCCGGGGCGCGCGTGGACGACTCCCGGCCGCACATCTGGCAGGTCGCGCCGGGCGGCCTGGCGGCGCGGGACGTGCGGGTGGAGCCCGACCTGTCGAACGCGGCCCCGTTCCTGTGCGCAGCGCTCGTCGCCGGCGGGACGGTTCGCGTGCCGGGGTGGCCGGAGCGGACCACGCAGCCCGGGGCGATGCTCCCCGACCTGCTGACCGCGATGGGCGGGACGGCCCACCTGGACGGTGACGTGCTCGCGGTGTCCGGGACGGGCGTCGTGCGCGGCATCGACGTGAACCTGCGGGACGCGGGCGAGCTCGCCCCGACGATCGCCGCCCTGGCGGCCCTCGCCGACTCCCCCACCCGGCTGCGCGGCATCGGGCACATCCGCGGGCACGAGACCGATCGGCTCACGGCGCTGGCGACCGAGATCATCCGGGCG
>CAYGGX010000019.1:5984-32609 GCA_964349585.1 uncultured Actinotalea sp. | reverse complement strand
GTCGTAGCCTGTCCGCCTGGGGCGTCGTCGCGCTCCTGACCCTGCTGCTTGCGGGATGCTCGGCGACCAGCCCGATCACGACGGCGGGCTCGTACGAGCCGTCGGACGGCTCCGGCACCGAGCTGGACGGCGTGCGGGCCGGGAACCTGATCCTGCTCACCGCCGAGCAGGGCGCCAGCGGCACGCTGCTCGGCTACCTGACCAACTCCCGGGACCGCGCCGCCGAGGTGTCGCTGGATCTGCCCGACGGCATCTCGATCGGCAGCGTCCGACTCGAGGCGGGAGAGACGGTGATCCTGGGCCCCGACGGGGACACGGAGCTGACCGTCGAGTCGGTGCCGGCGCCGCCGGGCGCCTACCTGGACGTGACGATGACGACCGGGTCGGGTTCCGTGCCCGTCTCGGTACCGGTGCTCGACGGGACGTTCTCGCAGTACGCGGACCTGGTCCCCGACGAGTGACCGGCTGACCCGACGACCTGCTCAGCCGAACCGGCCCGAGATGTAGTCCTCGGTCGACCGCTGGGCGGGGGTCGAGAAGATCACCCGGGTGTCGTCCATCTCGATCAGGCGGCCGGGCTCGCCCGCCTCGGCGACGTTGAAGAACGCCGTCCGGTCGCTGACCCGCGCGGCCTGCTGCATGTTGTGGGTGACGATCACGATCGTGTAGTCGTTCTTCAAGTCCGCGATGAGCTCCTCGATCGCGAGGGTTGAGATCGGGTCGAGGGCGGATGCCGGCTCATCCATCAGAAGCACCTGCGGCTTGACTGCGATCGCCCGGGCGATGCAGAGCCGCTGCTGCTGGCCGCCGGAGAGCGAGGACCCGGGCTCCTGCAAGCGGTCCTTGACCTCCTTCCAGAGGTTCGCGCTGCGCAGCGCTGACTCCACCAGATCGGCCGCGTCCGGCTTCGAGATGCGCCTGTTGTTCAGCCGGACCCCCGCCAGCACGTTGTCGGTGATCGACATGGTGGGGAACGGGTTGGGCCGCTGGAAGACCATGCCGATCTGCCGGCGCACCGCCACCGGGTCCACGTCACGGTCGTAGAGGTTCACCCCGTCGATCAGCACCGTCCCGGCAACGTGCGCACCAGGGATCACCTCGTGCAGCCGGTTCAGGGTCCGCAGGAACGTCGACTTGCCGCACCCGGACGGGCCGATCAGGGCGGTGACGGATCTGGGCTCGATGACCATGTCGACGTCCGCCACGGCGCGGAAGTCGCCGTAGAAGACGTTCAGGTCGTTGACGTCGATGCGCTGAGCCATGGTTCTCCTCAGTGCCCCCTGGCCGGGGCGAAGCGTCGCGCGATGAGTCGCGCCAGCAGGTTGAGCAGCAGCACGATCACGACGAGCACCAGGGCTGCGGCCCAGGCGCGGTCGAAGTTGATCGTGGCGATGCAGTCGAGCTGGTCCGTCCGGCACGGCACCAGGCCCTGGGAGTACTGGCGGAAGATGTAGACCGGCAGGGTCATCATCCGACCATCCAGGAGGTTGTAGTTGATCGAATCGACGACGCCGAGGGTGATCAGCAGCGGCGCGGTCTCGCCGATGACGCGGGCGACCGCGAGCATCACACCCGTGACGATTCCCGCGGCGGCCGTGCGCAGGACCACCTTCACGACGGTGCGCCACTTCGGCACACCCAGCGCCAGCGATGCCTCCCGTAGCTCGTTCGGCACCAGGCGGAGCATCTCCTCGGTGGAGCGCACGACGACGGGAGTCATCAGCACCGAGAGTGCGACCGCACCCGCGACCCCCATCCGGACCCCTGGCCCGACGAAGATCGCGAACAGCGCGTAGGCGAACAGGCCGGCCACGATTGAGGGGATGCCGGTCATCACGTCCACGAAGAAGGTGACCGCCCGGGCCAGCGCGCCGTGTCCGTACTCGACCAGGTAGACGGCCGTCATCATGCCGATAGGCACCGAGATCAGGGCGGCGGCGCCCGTGACCAGGAGCGTCCCGATGATCGCGTGGTGGATGCCACCGGCGTCCATCCCGCCGAAGACCCCCCGCATCGAGACCACGAGGAAGTACGGGCTGAGCCGCTGGTACCCCTCGCCGATCACGATCCAGATCAGCGAGACCAGCGGAATCATGGCGATCAGGAATGCAATGGTGACGACAACGCGCATAACGCGGTCGACGGCGTGGCGTCGCCGGTCGGGGCGAGTGAGCACCTCGCGCGTAGTCGGGGCCCCGGTCACCTGATCCGCCATCAGTTCGCCCCCGAGAAGGCGGCCCGCCGGGCGACCACCCAGCGCGCGGTCATGTTGACCAGCAGCGTGATGACGAAGAGCGCGAGGCCCGTCGCGATGAGGGCGCTCACCCCGAGTGGGTTCGCCTCGGGGAACTGCAGCGCGATGTTCGCCGCGATCGTCTGGTGCCGACCGGCGAGGAGCAGGGCAAAGCTGTAGGTCAGCCCGGGGGACAGGATCATCAGGACGGCCATGGTCTCGCCCAGCGCGCGACCCAGGCCGAGCATCGACGCGCTGATCACCCCTGACCGGCCGAACGGCAGGACCGCCATCCGGATCATCTCCCACCTCGTCGCGCCGAGCGCGAGCGCGGCCTCCTCGTGCAACCTGGGCGTCTGCAGGAACACCTCGCGCGACACGGCAGTGACGATCGGCAGGATCATCACGGCGAGCACGACGCCGACCGTCATCATCACGCGGGGTGGCGTGACGGCCGGCCCCTCGAAGAGCGGGATGAAGCCGAGGTTGTCTGCCAGCCAACGCCAGGCGCCCTGGACCCGCGGAGCCAGCCACAGCCCGCCCCACAGGCCGTACACGACGCTGGGGATCGCCGCGAGGAGATCCACCATGTACCCGAGCACACCGGCCAGGCTCCGGGGGGCGTAGTGGGAGATGAACAGTGCGATGCCGATCGCGACCGGCACCGCGAGCAGCAGCGCCAGCAGCGCACC
This sequence comes from uncultured Actinotalea sp., assembly GCA_964349585.1. Taxonomy (GTDB): domain Bacteria; phylum Actinomycetota; class Actinomycetes; order Actinomycetales; family Cellulomonadaceae; genus Actinotalea. Next base: position 29,684 of record CAYGGX010000019.1, on the reverse strand, counting down.
GAGCACCGTGCCGAAGCCGAGCGGTCCGATGTAGCCGAGAAGGGAGCCGTCGGCTGGAATCCAGCTGATCGCCGCGAGGCGGTCCGGGGACGCGGTGATCGCCGGCCACGCCTCGAGCAGGAGGAACCCGGCGACGGCGGCGAGGACCGCAAGGATCAGGACGCCGGACCCCGTGGACACCCCGGCGAAGACCCGGCCCGCGCGGTCGTGGCTCCGGCCGCGCAGAGTCGGCGGTACCTTCCGACCGGGCGAGACGGCCGGGGGGGTGATCCCGACCTCCGGCCGACTCATGCTGCGATCCGCTCGACGACGGAGAGCACCTGCTCGCGAACGGCCTGCGACAGGGGCGCGGACCCGGCGGCGGAGGCCGCGGTCGCCTGTCCTTCCTCGCTCGCGACGTACGCGAGGAAGGCCGCGATCAGATCGGACTTGGACTCGTCGTCGTAGGCGGTGCAGACCAGGGTGTAGGAGACGAGCACGAGCGGGTAGGTGCCGGCCGCGGTCGAGGTCCGGTCGAGCTCCACGACGAGGCTGCTCTCCGTCCGGCCGGGCATCTGCGGTGAGGCGTCCACGAGCGCCGCCGCGGCCTCGGGCGAGTGCGGCACGTACTCCTCGCCCACCTTGAGCGCCACCGTTCCGAGTCGGCCCGCCTTGGACGCGTCGGCGTAGCCGATCGTCCCGGTCCCGTCGGTGACGGTCTGCACCACGCCCGAGGTGCCCTGGGCCGACTGGCCCCCGTCGAGCGGCCAGTCGCCGCTCGGCTCATACGGCCAGGCGTCGCCCGCAGCGGCGGCCAGGTACTCCGTGAAGTTCTCCGTGGTCCCGGACTCATCGGAGCGATTCACCGGCGTGATCGCGAGGTCGGGCAGGTCGACGTCGGGGTTGGCCTCGGCAATCTCGGGAGCGTCCCAGCGGGTGATCGTACGCGCGAAGACCGCCGCCACCGTGGCGGGCGACATCGCCAGCTCGTCGATCCCCTCGAGGTTGAAGACGACGGCGATCGGCGAGACGTAGAGCGGCAGCTCGGCGACCTCCCCCGGGGCGCACCGCTCCGCCGCGCGGGAGAGCTCCTCCTCATCCAGCGGTGCGTCGCTCCCGGCAAGGTCGATGCCGCCCTCCAGGAACTGCGTGCGGCCGCCGCCGGAGCCCACCGGGTCGTAGCTGACGATCACGTCGGGGTTCACCGAGCCGAACCCAGCGATCCACGCCTGCATCGCCGACTCCTGCGAGGACGCGCCGGCGCCGGCCAGGGTCCCGGCCAGGTCGCCCTGCGCGGGCGCGTCGGCCGCCGGGTTGCCCGGCCCCCCTGGGCGCCACGGGTGGTTGATGGGATCGTCAGAGCCGCACCCGACGAGCGTGGGTGCGGCCAGTGCGAGCGCGATCGCGAGCGCCATCCGGCGTCGTGTCACGATCCTCCGATCCTGAGCGGGTCCGCTTCTAGCGTAGGAGCGGCCGGAACGCCGGCCTCGCCTGCGGGTGAACACGAGGTGAACAGAGTGCGAACACTGAAAGGCACCTGCTGGGCGGTCCGCCCGCAGGTGCCTCCCAGTGCGTTCGGCCGATCGGGCCGTTCAGCCGATCCGTTCGACGAGTGCCATCACCGCGCTGCGCATCTCGGCCGAGATCGGCGCGGAGCCCGCGGCGGTCGAGGCGGCCTCCTGGCCCTCCTCGCTGGACACGTACGTGAGGAAGGCCTTCACCAGGTCGGCCTTGGCGGCGTCGTCGTACGCGGTGCAGGCCATCGTGTACGAGACGAGCACGATCGGGTAGACACCCGCGGCCGTCGTGTCCCGCTCGAGAACCCGCACGAGGCTGCCCTCGGCGCGACCCTCAGCCGGCGGCGAGGCGTCGACCACGGCCGAGGCCGCCTCGGGCGAGTACGGCACGTACTCGTCGCCCACCTCGACCGCCACGGCGCCCAGCTGACCGACCTTCGACGCGTCGGCATAGGTGATCGCGCCCTCCGCCGACTGGACGGTCTGGACGACACCCGAGGTGCCCTGCGCGGACTGGGTTCCGGAGACCGGCCAGTCCCCGCTCGCGTCATGCGGCCACGCGCCGCCCGCCGCCGCCGCCAGGTACTCGGTGAAGTTCTTCGTCGTGCCCGACTCGTCTGAGCGGTTCACCGGGGTGATCGCCAACGACGGCAGGTCGACGTCGGGGTTGGCCTCGGCGATCTCCGGGGCGTCCCAGGACGTGATGTCGCCGTTGAAGATGCCCGCGATCGTGGCGGGCGACATGTTGAGCGACTCGATGCCGCCCAGGTTGAAGGCCACAGCGATCGGCGAGATGTACAGCGGCAACTCGATCGGGATGCCGGGCGCGCACCGCGCCTCGGCGAGGAGCCACTCCTCGTCGTCCAGCGCCGCGTCGGTGCCGCCGAAGTCGATGCCACCCTCGGTGAACTGGGTGCGACCGCCGCCGGAGCCAACCGGGTCGTAGGAGATGGTGACGGCTGGGTTCGCCGACTGGAACCCGGCGATCCACGCCTGAACGGCGGACTCCTGCGAGGAGGCGCCGGCGCCCACGAGCGTTCCGCTGAGCGAGTTGGTTGTGCCAGCGTCTGCATCGGTGGTCGGGGCGTCTGCCAGGGGAGCGTCCGTGCTGCAGCCGGTCATCAGCGCGACAGCGCCGAGCGCGGCGATGATGCCGAGCGTGTGTCGGTGAGACTTCACGATTGTCCGTTCCTGTCGTCGTCGCCGCCCGCCGTTCGGGGGCGGCGACGCCGAAGTTACGAGCGACCGATGACCGGGCGGCCCCTGCCCGCTGAACCCTAGGTGAACGATGAGCGACCACTTGGACGCGGTCAGGCGTCGTCGACGATCCTGTAACCCAGGCCGCGCACGGTCAGGAGCCGCACGGGGTTTGCCGGGTCCGGCTCGATCTTCGCGCGGATCCGCTTCACGTGGACGTCGAGCGTCTTGGTGTCCCCGACGTAGTCCGAACCCCACACGCGGTCGATCAGCTGACCGCGCGTGAGGACGCGCCCGACGTTGCGCAGCAGGAACTCCAGCAGCTCGAACTCCCGGAGGGGGAACGCGGTCACGACGCCGCCGACCTCGACCACGTGCCGGTCCGGATCAAGCCGGACCCCGCGGATCTCCAGCACGTCCGGCTCCGCCTCGACTGCGGCCAAGGCACGCCGCCGCAGCTGGGCGTGGACTCGCGCGATGAGCTCCCTGGAGGAGTACGGCTTGGTGATGTAGTCGTCCGCGCCGATCTCCAGCCCGACGACCTTGTCGATCTCGCTGTCCTTCGCAGTGAGCATGATCACGGGCACGTCGCTGCGCCGGCGCAGCTCACGGCAAACGTCGGTTCCGCTCAGCCCGGGGAGCATCAGGTCGAGGAGCACGAGGTCGGCGCCGACCCGGTCGAACTGCACGAGGGCGTCGTCCCCGGTGGCGGCCGCCACGACCTCATACCCCTCCTTGCGGAGCAGAAAGGAGAGCGGAACTCGGTAGGACTCCTCGTCCTCCACGAGCAGGATGCGGGTCATGCGTCTCCTCCGGGTGCGAGGGGGAGCCGGACGGTGAAGGTAGAGCCTTGTCCGGGCTCGGACCACAATGCCACCTCGCCGCCGTGATCCTCCACGACGTGCTTCACGATGCTCAGCCCGAGGCCCGTGCCGCCGGTGTCCCGGGAGCGCGCCGGGTCCACCCGGTAGAACCGCTCGAAGACCCTGGACTGCGCGACAGCGGGGATCCCGATCCCCTGGTCCACGACCGCAATCTCGACCGAGTCCTCTCCCCGCACAGTGGTTCCGACGGCGATCCGCGTCCCCGGGTCGGAGTAGGCGACGGCGTTGTCGAGCAGGTTGCGCACGACGGTGACGAGGAGGTCGTGGTCGCCGAGCACGGCTGCGGGATCGCCACCGGTCTCGATGGCGATCCGCCGGGCGGCAGCGGGCGTGCGCACGCGGTCTATCGCGTCCGCGATCACCTGGGAGACGTCCACCGGGACGCGAGGGCCGACGCGGCCTGGCGCCTGGACCCGCGAGAGCTGGAGGATGTCCTGCACGAGCGCCGAGAGCCGGGCGGCCTCCACCTGCATCCGGTCGGCGAACTGTCGGACCGCCTCTGGGTCCCCGGCGGCCTCGTGGATCGCGTCCGCCAGGAGGCCGACGGCCCCGACCGGCGTCTTCAGCTCGTGGGATGCGTTGACGGCAAAGTCCCGTCGTACCGCGTCGAGCCGCCGCGCCTCCGTCCGGTCCTCCGCAAGGAGCAGGACGTGCGACGCGCCGAGGGGAGCCGCCCGCACATGCAGCGGGACCGTGTCGTTGCCGATCCGGCCCCGCGGCAGCTCGACCTCGGTCTCCCGGATCTCGCCGTCGCGGGCCACCTCTGCGAGCAGATCGCGCAGTGCGGCGTGCACCACGCGGTCCTCCCTGACCAACCCGTGGGCGTGCGCCGCGGCACTCGCCCGAACGACCCGCCCGCCGGTTGCAGTGACCACGGTGGCCGCCGGGAGCACCGAGAGTACAGCCGTGACGCCCTCGTCCAGCTCCGGTGGCTCCGTCGGGGGGGCGGCGAGCTGCTTCCGCTCGCTGAACCGGAAGGCGAGCCCGGCGATCACCCCGACGAGGACGCCCAGCAGTCCCGCACCGAGCGCGGCCAGTCCGTCGATCATGGGGCCAGCGTACGATTCGTACTGCGATGCGAGTGCCATTCGCGCGGACGAGCGACTACCGTCGGCGAGAAGTTCACTTGTTGGAGGCGGAGCGTTAACCCCCGGCCGCAACGATGGGGCTCCAACGGAAACCGGAGGCTGGGCATGCGTCAGATCTTCACCGCCGAGCTGGCGGCTCTCGGCGAGGACCTGACCGAGATGAGCCGCCTCGTCGGCGCGGCCATGTCGTCCGCCGGCACCGCCCTGCTAACGAGGGACCTGACCCTTGCCGAGCAGGTGATCGACGCCGACCGGGCAATCGACGAGATGGAACGCGACCTCGACGAGCGGTGCGTGCTGCTGATCGCCCAGCAGCAGCCGGTCGCCGGCGACCTGCGGATCGTGATCTCCGCGCTGCGGATGAGCACCAGCCTGGAACGGATGGGTGACCTCGCCCGGCATCTGGCGGAGATGACCCGGCTGCGCTACCCCTCGTCGGCGATCCCCGAGCCGCTCACGGACCTGTTCGCGCAGATGCACAAGGGCGCCGTGCGGATCGCCGGTCGCCTGACCTCGGTCCTCGAGACCCGCGACGTCGAGCGGGCGGTCGGGATGGAGGAGGACGACGACCTCCTTGACCGGCTGCACGACGAGACCTTCGCGGCGACCCTGGGCGGCCAACACGACCTCACGCCGCAGCAGGTGGTCGACGTGACCCTGGCCGCGCGCTACTTCGAGCGGTTCGGCGACCACGCCGTCTCCGTGGCCAGCCGGGTGGTCTACCTGGTCACCGGCGAGGACCCCGGGCACGGTGCCTGAGGAATCCCGGACGCCCACCTCCGCGTTGCTCCGGGCATGAGCGCAGAGCACCCGACCGAGCTCCGGCTCGTGGTCACCGCCGAGGACTGGCCCGCGGCCGTCGCATTCTTCCGCGATGCGCTCGGCCTGCCCGAGGCCGCCGACTTCTCGGGCGACGACGGCCGGGTCCTCCTGCTAGACGCGGGCCGGGCCACCGTGGAGATCGCCGACGCGGCCGGAGCCGCGCACATCGATGCCGTGGAGGTGGGCCGCCGCGTCGCGCCGGCCCTGCGGGTCGCGCTCGCGGTGCCCGATGTCGTCGCGGCGACCGATCGTGCCGAGGCGGCCGGCGGCGCGGTGGTCGCCCGGCCGGCGCCCACACCCTGGGGCTCGCTGAACGCCCGCCTCGATGCTCAGGGCGTTCACCTCACCCTGTTCCAGGGCGGGGACTGAGGGCAGGCCTCGACCACGACGGGCTCGGCGGCCACCCTGGGTTGCAGGACGGCGACCACGGCAACGCCCAGCCCGGCGCCGACCAGCTGGGCTGCCAGGAAGGCCGGCACGTCGAGCGGCGCGATCCCGGCGAACGTGTCGCTGAGCATCCGACCGAGCGTCACCGCGGGGTTTGCAAACGCCGTCGAAGACGTGAACCAGATGGCCGAGCCGATCCAGGCGGCGACGGCCGGCGCCGCGAGGTGTGTTCGCCCCGCACGGACGAGGGCCAGCACGACAGCGACGAGGCCGGCGGTCGCGACCACCTCCCCGACGAGCTGGCCGGCGCCCGACCGGCCGGTCGCCGCGAGGGTGGTCGGCACGTCGAACATGAGGTTGGCCAGCACCGCGCCGACGAGACCACCGGTGACCTGGGCCGCGCTGTAAGCGCCGACCTCCGCCCCGGTCAGACCGACCCCGGTCCCCCGGGCCGCCCACCAGTCGGCCACGGCGACCGCCGGGTTGAGGTGCGCCCCCGAGACGGGACCGAGCACAGCGATCAGCACACCGAGCGCGAGCATCGTGGCCGCACCGTTCTGCAGCAGCTGCAGACCGGCGTCGTCGGGCGACAGGCGCCGGGCCATGATGCCCGAGCCGATGATCGCTGCGACCAGCACCGCGGTGCCGAGCAGCTCAGCCGCCAGGCGGCGCGGCAGCGGAACCGTCACGCGACTGGGACCACGCCGAGCTCGAGCAGGAGCTCCGCCACGCGTCGGCCGATCTCGTCGCGGATCGGCCGGACGGCGTCGATCCCCTGGCCCGCCGGGTCGTCGAGATGCCAGTCCTCGTAGCGCTTGCCGGGGAAGATCGGGCAGGCGTCGCCGCAGCCCATGGTGATCACCGCGTCCGACGCCTGTACGGCGTCGGTCGTCAGGACCTTTGGTTGCTCCGCGCGCATGTCGATGCCGACCTCGAGCATCGCCTCGACGGCCACGCGGTTGATCTGATCGGCCGGTGCGGAGCCCGCCGAGCGGACCTCGACCGCGCCGCCGGACAGGTGCCGCGTCCACGCGGCCGCCATCTGAGACCGCCCGGCGTTGTGCACGCAGACGTACAGGACGCTCGGGCGGGGGTTCGCCTCGCTCATGGGGTTCCCTTCGGTTCGTCGGTTCTGCCGCGCTGCGGCCGAGGCGGCCGACGCATCAAGATGCACCGAGCCGCGGCGCCAGGTCACCCACCCGGCGCTCGATCACCGCGAGGGCCGCCTCGAAGGCGTCGTCGTCCCCGCGTGGCACCGGATCGGGCACCGACCAGTGACTGGCCGCTACCGCCAACTCCTCGTGCGCCCGGTCGCAGACAGTCACCACGTAGTCCCCCGCGGTCAGGACGTCCGCCAGCAGGCTGGGCGCGCCGAGCGACGGCAGCCGGTGCCGCCGGGCGATCCGGACCGCGCCGGGGGCCACCCGGGCCGCTGGGTGCGTGCCGGCCGATGCCACCGGCAGGGTGGTCTGGCGCCGCCAGACGGCGGCGGCGAGCTGCGACCGGGCCGAATTCGCGGTGCAGACGAATACGACGCGCGGGGGTGGGTTCCGCGAGGACCCGTCCGGGCCGACGACGCCCGCAAGCGCCTCGTGCACCATGGACAGGTAGATCCGGCGCCGATCGCCCTCGGAACGGGTCCGCCGGACGATCCCGTTCTCGACGAGGACCCCCACGTGGTGGGCGAGGAGGTTGGAGGCGAGCCCGAGGCGACCGCCCAGCTCGGAGGGGGAGGCGTCCGACCACGCCAGCCGGTCGACGATCGCCAGCCGAACCGGGTCCGACAGGACGCCGTGCAGCGCCGCGCGTCGCAGGGTGTCCGCATTCCAGTCAGTGGCCATTGACTCAATACTGACTGAAGGAGTTTGCCAGCGTCAAGCCCGTCAGCGGCCGATGAGGGCAGCTGCCGCAACCGCCGCCCCGGCGGCCTCCGGATCGAGGTAGGTGCCGCCCGGGAGAACCGGCTCGAGGGTCGCGGAGTCGAGGTCGTAGCGCAGCGGGATCCCGTTCGGGATCTCCAGGGCCGCGATCGCCTCGTCGTCGATCCGGTCGATGTACTTCAGCAGCGCCCGGATCGAGTTGCCGTGCGCCGCGACCAGCACCACCTTGCCCGCGCGCAGGTCGTCGACGATCGCCGACTCCCAGTACGGCAGGGCCCGGGCGACGACGTCGCGCAGGGCCTCCGACAGGACCTCGGGCTCGTCCGCCGGCCGGTTGGGCTCCGGGGCGGCGGGCCGGCCGTGGGAGTCCACGCTCGGCGGCGCCACCTCGTACGACCGCCGCCAGGACCGGAAGGCCTCGTCGCCGAACTCGTCGCGGACCTGCTTCTTGCTCTTCCCCTGCAGGGCGCCGTAGTGCCGCTCGTTCAGGCGCCAGTGCCGCCGAACCGGGATCCAGTGCCGGTCCGCGACGTCGAGCGCGATGTTCGCCGTCGTGATCGCCCGGCGGCGCAGCGACGTGTGCACGACGTCGGGCAGCAGCCCCGAGTGCAGCAGCAGCTCGCCGGCCCGGCGGGCCTCCTCGACGCCGCGCGCGGTGAGCGGGACGTCCTGCCAGCCCGTGAAGATGCCCTGCGCATTCCCCTCGCTCTGGCCGTGGCGGAGCAGCACCAGGGTGAGCGTCATGGCCCCTCCTCGGGTGTGGGCGGCCCCGCGGGGGGCCGCCCCTGGGTCAGCGTCCCTGGTTCGCCACTGCCTGGATCGAGGCGGCGGCGGCCTCGGGGTCCAGGTAGGTCCCGCCCTTGACGACGGGCCGGAAGGACTCGTCGAGCTCGTACACCAGCGGGATCCCGGTCGGGATGTTCACCCCGACGATGGTGTCGTCGTCGATGTCGTCCAGGTACTTCACGATCGCCCGGATCGAGTTCCCGTGCGCAGCGACCAGGACGGTCTTGCCGTCGGCGAGATCTGGCACGATGCCGCTCTCCCAGTAGGGCAGCGCCCGCTCCAGGACGTCCTTCAGGCACTCGTGCAGCACCGTCGGCTCACCCGCGTAGCGCGGGTCGGCGTCCTGCGAGAACTCCGAGCCGGGCTCGATCGCCGGCGGGGGCGTGTCGTAGGACCGGCGCCAGAGCATGAACTGCTCCTCACCGAACTCGGCAAGCGTCTGCTTCTTGTCCTTGCCCTGCAGTGCGCCGTAGTGCCGCTCGTTCAGCCGCCAGTGCCGGCGCACCGGGATCCAGTGCCGGTCGGCCGCGTCCAGCGCCAGGTTGGCGGTGGTGATCGCGCGCCGCAGCAGCGACGTGTGCACCACGTCGGGCAGCACGTCGGCCTCGACCATCAGCGCTCCCCCGCGCTCGGCCTCCTCGATGCCCTTGGCGGACAGGGGGACGTCCACCCAGCCGGTGAACAGGTTCTTCGCGTTCCACTCGCTCTCGCCATGGCGGAGCAGCACAAGTGTGTGGGTCATGAGTCCATCCTGCCGCAGGCCCGACCGCCCCGCGCCGGGACCTCGGGCCCCGCCGGGCCTCAGGCCGCCGAACGGCCCGCCCGGCGGCGCTCCCCGGCCAGCTCGTAGACCCTGAGCATTGCCGCCGCGGCGGAGTCCCAACCGCGGCTGGCCCCGTGCCGGGCGGCCCCGAGGGCGAGTCGCGCGCGAGCGTCCGGGTCGGCGAGCAGGTCGGCGAGGACGGCGGCCCATCGGACCGGATCGTGCCCCGGGACGAGCCGGCCCGAGACGCCGTCGGCAACCACGGTGCGCAGGCCACCGACGCAGGCCGCCACCACCGGGGTGCCGCAGGCCTGGGCCTCGGCGGCGACCAGGCCGAAGGACTCGCTGCGGGACGGCACCGCGACCAGGTCCGCCGCCCGGTACCACTGCGCCAGGACCTCGCCCGCCACGGGAGGACGGATGTCCACCCGGTCGCCGACCCCCCGTCGGGCAGCCACGACCGCCAGCTGCGCGGCCGCGTCGGCGCTGCCACTTGGCCCGCCGAGGACGACCAGCCGCGGGACGACGCGACCGGCCAGGCGCAGCTCGGCGAGCGCCTCGACCAGCACGTCCGGGGCCTTGAGCGGCTGGAGCCGGCCGGCGAACAGGACGAGCGGCTCGGCCGGGTCGAGCCCGAGTGCCGCGCGGGCAGTGCGCCGGGCCGCGGCGGGTGGCTCGGCGCCCGGATGGAACACGCGGTGGTCCACCCCCGGCTCGACGACGTGCACGATCGACGGATCCGCGCCATAGAGCAGGACGAGGTCGGATGCCTCCTGCGCGGTGCTGGCGACCAGGGCGTGCGCCGCCCGCACGACGCGCTCCTCGCCGATCACCCGGGACACCGCCTCTGGGGCCTCCCCGGGCGCAAGCGCCGCGTTCTTCACCTTCGCGAGGGTGTGCATGGTGTGCACCAGCGGGGCGGACCACGCCTCCGCCAGCCGGCGCCCGACGACCCCGGAGAGCCAGTAGTGCGAGTGCACCAGGTCGAACGGCGGCGCGCACCGCAGCTCACCGAGGACCCCGGCGGCGAAGGCGTCAAGGTGCCGGGGCAGGTCGTCCTTGACGAGGCCCTCCGGGCCGGCGTCGACGTGCCTGACCAGAACCCGCTCCGCGATCTCCTCGATCGCCGGCCGATGTGTCCGCCGGGTGAAGATGTCCACAGATGCGCCGGCGTCGGCGAGCGCCCGAGCCAGGCCGGCGATGTACACGTTCATCCCGCCCGCGTCACCGGCCCCGGGCTGGTCGAGCGGGGAGGTGTGCACCGACACCATCGCAATCCGCGCGGACGGCAGGCTCGACGAGCGCGGCGGCGGACAGCACTCGACGGCGCGCTCGGGGCTGGGCGATCGGTTCACCTGCACGATTATCCGGCAGCGCCGGCGGGCGGCATCGGGACCACGCTTGTCGGACAGGACGACGACGCGGGAAGGGGCGCTGCCCGCATCGCGGACAGCGCCCCTTCCCTGTCTTGGACTGCTCGCCAGATCGCGGCTCAGCGCGTGCCGGCGCGCCGCTTGTTGATCAGGTCGAAGGCCACCGCAAGGAGCAGGACCAGGCCCTTGACGACCTGCTGCCACTCCGCGCCGACGGCCAGGATGGACAGGCCCATGTTCAGCACGCCCATGATCAGCGCACCTACGATGACCCCGTACACCCGCCCGACGCCACCGGTGACCGCAGTGCCGCCGATGAAGCACGCGGCGATCGCGTCGAGCTCGAAGAGCCCACCGGCGTTCGCGACGGATGCGCCGGCCTTCGACGCGGTGACGACCGCCGCGATGCCCGCGAGCATCCCGATGTTGACGAAGATCCGGAAGTTCATCCGCTTGGTGTCGATACCGGAGAGGATCGCGGCCTGCAGGTTGCCGCCCATCGCGTACACGTGCCGGCCGAAGACGGTGCGCCCCATCACGAAGTTGTAGATAAGGATCAGCACCGCGACGATGATCAGGATGATCGGGGTGCCACCACGGCTCGCCGAGATGATCCAGGTGATCCCGCCGATGAGCAGGCCGAAGATGACGAGCTTCACCACGAAGCCGGCGAAGGGCTCGACCACCAGGTCGTTCTTGCGGATGTTGCGCCGGGCGACCAGCTGGCTGAGAACCAGGGCCGCGATGGTCACCCCGCCGATCAGCAGGGTGACCAGGTCGCGCTCGCCCATCCGGCCCAGGGCATTCGGCAAGGACCCGTTCGAGATCGCAACGAACGGCGGGTCGAAGCCAGACCTGGTGATCGCCACGATCACGACCGCCAGACCTCGGAACATCATCCACCCGGCGAGGGTGACGATGAAGGCGGGTATCCCGACGTAGGCCACCCAGAAGCCCTGCCAGCAGCCGACGACGGCGCCCAGCGCGATGGCGATCAGGACGGCGAGGAACCAGTGCACGCCGTGGTCGGCCATGGCCACGCCGATCACACCGCCGATGAACCCGACGATCGAGCCGACGGAGAGGTCGATATGGCCGGCGATGATGACGATCACCATGCCGAGGGCGAGGATCATCACGTAGGCGTTCTGCTGGACCAGGCTGACCATGTTGTTCGGCAGCAGCAGCCTGCCGTCGGTGAGGTACTGGAACAGCAGGACGATCATGAGAAGGGCACCGACGATGCCGTACTGGCGGACGTTGCCGCCGAGACTCTGCCTGAGCGTGGTCACCGGGTCACGTCCTTTGCCGAGTCCTTCTCCATGGTCATGTAGCGCATCAGGCTCTCCTGTGTTGCTTCCTCGCGAGTGACCTCACCGGTGACTCGTCCCTGACTGAAGGCATAGATCCGGTCGCTCATCCCGATCAGCTCGGGGAGCTCGGAGGAAATCATGATCACTGCCTTGCCCGCCTCGGCGAGCCGGTTGATGATCGTGTAGATCTCGTACTTCGCGCCCACGTCGATGCCGCGGGTCGGCTCATCCAGGATGAGCACGTCGGCATCCGTGAAGATCCACTTGCTCAGCACGACCTTCTGCTGGTTGCCGCCGGACAGGTTCCCGGTGACGACGTCCACGTTCGGGGCCTTGATGTCCAGGTCCGTCCGGTACCCGGCCGCGACCCGGGACTCCCCGGAGGCGTCGACCACGCCGAACCGGGAGATCTTCCGGAGCGCCGCCGCCGCGATGTTCCGCTTGATGTCGGCGATCAGGTTGAGTCCGTACCGCTTGCGGTCCTCCGTGGCATAGGCGATGCCGGCCCGGATCGCGTCGCTCACCTTGTGCAGGTGCAGCTCCTCGCCGTCCTTGACGATTCGACCGGTCACCCGGCTGCCGTACGCGCGGCCGAACACGCTCATCGCGAGCTCGGTCCGCCCGGCGCCCATCAGGCCGGCCAGCCCGACGACCTCGCCGCGGCGGACGTAGAGCGAAGCAGAGTCGACCACGATCCGGTCCTGCTGGATCGGGTGATGGACCGTCCAGTCCTCGATCCGCAGCACCTCCTCGCCGACCTCGTGCTGGCGATCCGGGAACCGTCGGTTCAGGGCCCGGCCCACCATCGGCCGGATCAGCATCTCCTCGGTGACCGGCTTCTTGCCGTGCATGTCGAAGGTCTCGATCGTCTCGCCGTCCCGGAGCACGGTGGTGGTGTCCGCGATCTTGATCAGCTCGTTGAGCTTGTGGCTGATGATGATCGCGGTGATCCCCCGGTCCCGCAGGGCCCTGAGCAGGTCGAGCAGGTGCGCGCTGTCCTCGTCGTTGAGCGCCGCGGTCGGCTCGTCGAGGATCAGCAGCTTGACGTTCTTCGAGAGCGCCTTGGCGATCTCGACGAGCTGCTGCTTGCCGACCCCGATGTCGAAGATCCGGGTGTCCGGCCGCTCGTGCAGCCCCACCTGCTCCAGGAGCTTGGCGGCCTCGACGTTCGTCTTGTTCCAGTCGATGACGCCGCGGGCGCCCTGCTCGTTGCCCAGGAAGATGTTCTCCGCGATGGACAGGTAGGGGCTCAGTGCGAGCTCCTGGTGGATGATCACGATCCCGCGCTCCTCGCTGTCGCGAATGCTGCGGAACTCGCACGTCTCACCCTCGAAGACGATCTCGCCCTCGTAGGTGCCGTGCCCGTAGACGCCGGAGAGCACCTTCACCAGGGTGGACTTCCCTGCCCCGTTCTCGCCGCAGATCGCGTGGATCTCGCCACGCTCGACGCGCAGTGTCACGTCCTTGAGGGCCGTGACGCCGGGGAAGGTCTTGGTGATCCCTCGCATCTCGAGGATCAGGTTGTCGGACATGTCGACTCGCCGTCTGTTGGTGGCCGGACTCTGGCTGCCCCCTGGTCACGCCGCACCGACCTGCCCGGCGACGAGCGCCGGGCAGGTCGGACGACGTGCGGCAGACCTCAGAGGTTGAGGTCGCCCTCCTTGTAGAAGCCGGAGCCGATCAGCTGCTCCTCGATGTTGTCGACGGTCACGACGACGGGCGGGATCAGATAGGTCGGAACGACCTTCACGCCGTTGTCGTAGGTCGTCTCGTCGTTCACCTCGACGGCTGCGCCGCTGACGATCTGCTCGACCATCTTCGCGACCTGCGCGGCCAGCTCCCGGGTGTCCTTCCACACGGTCATCGACTGCTTGCCGGCGATGATGTTGTTCACGTTCGCCTGGTCGCCGTCCTGGCCGGTGAGCACCGGGTAGTCGTCGCCAGGGGTGATGCCGGCGTTCTCGAGCGCCTGGGCGATGCCCAGCGCGAGCGAGTCGTTCGGCGAGAGGACGACGTCGAGCTTGGTGCCGTCCGCGTAGAAGGAGTTGAGCCGGTTGGTCATCTCGTCCTGGGCGTCGTCAGATCCCCAGCCCTGGATGCCGATGGCCTGCCAGCCGTCGTTGCTCGTCGGGGCCTTGCCCGACGGGCTGACGAGCTGACCGGACTCGACGTAGGGCAGCAGGACGTCCCATGCACCCGCGAAGAAGAACTTCGCGTTGTTGTCGTCCGGGGAACCGGCGAAGGGCTCGATGTTGAACGGGCCCGCGCCGTCGGCGAGGCCGAGGGCCTCTTCGATGTACTCGCCCTGGAACTGGCCGACCATGTAGTTGTCGAACGTGGCGTAGTAGTCGACGTCCGGCGTGCCGTTGATCAGGCGGTCGTACGCGATGACCGCGATGTCCTGAGCCTTCGCCTCGGCCAGAACGGGCCCGAGCGCCGTGCCGTCGATCGACGCGATCACGAGAACGTCGGCGCCGTCGTTGATCATGTTCTGCAGCTGGGAGATCTGCTGGTCGACCTTGTTGTCGGCGTACTGAAGCGAGGTCTGGTAGCCCGCGTCCTTCAGGAGGCCCTCGAGGTTGTCGCCGTCCTTGTTCCAGCGCTCAAGGCTCCGGGTGGGCATTGCGATACCAACGAGAATGTCGCCCGGGTCCTCCGAGTCGGTGTCGGTGTCGGCGGGGGGAGCGTCGGCGTCGGGCTCGTCGCTCGTGCAAGCCGCCACACCGGAGAACATCAGTGCAACGCCCGCAAGCGCTGCAACAGTCTTGAACCTGCGCAATGACATCATTGTCGCCCTTCGGTCTGAGCCCGGGCCGGCTGCTCCGGCGCGGGTCACGCCCCGCGTGGCCGTGCAAGACGGCGTTGTGGGGATTTGTTGACCCGCTGAACGTATTGCCGCGGGCGACGGGTGACAAGGGACCACCACTCGATTGGCGGTCACGATGTGATCACAAGTTGATGCCAAGGAGGTCACACGCGTCGGAGTGGGTCTGGAGGGTGTCGCGAGCACGGGATCGAAAGATGACGCCGGCACCCGCGGTCCGTGTCCGAGCGTGGCCGGGCGCAGGTGCCGGCGTCATAAGCAACGAACGCTCGGCTGAGATTTGTTGCTGTGCTGAACATATTGCCACTGCGCCGCGCCAGTCCACCCGCACGCCACACCCGCGACCAAGTTGTGACCTAGCACCAGGCCGAGGGGTCGGTGACCAGGCCGTGCAGCACCTCGAGCGCCCCGCCGGTCATCGCCGGGTACTGCCCCGCCTCGGCGACGCTGAGCCGGACGGCGGCCCAGGGCGCGGTGATCACCCGGCGCCGGAGCTGATCACCGATCGGCTCGCGCAGGAACTCGGCGAGATCGCCGCAGATCCCGCCGAGGATCACGTGCTCGACGTCGACGACGTTCACGACGTTGGCAAGACTCGCGCCGAGAGCCGTACCGGCGCGTGCCAGTGCCGCGAGAACCCGCGGCTCGCCGGCCTCGGCGACCCGCCGGATCTCGGAGATCGGCGTCGTCCGGGGCAGCCCTGCGTGGTCGCAGATGGCGTCCTGCCCCGCGTAGGACTCCAGCGTGCCGCCGTCCTCGAACGATCCCGTCGTCCCGAGCACGGTGTGGCCGATCTCGCCGCTCCAGCCGTGCTGACCGGCGAAGATCTGCCCGTTGAGCACGATCGCGCCGCCGATGCCGACCTCACCTGAGACGTAGACGAAGCTCGCTGGGCTCCCCCGGCGCACCCGCGCCTCGGCGCGAGCGGCGAGATTCGCCTCGTTGGCCAGGGACGGCGGCATGCCGGCCAGCACGGGGTGAGCCGTGAGCAGGCCCACGACGTCGACGTCCCGCCAGCCGAGGTTCGGGGCAAGCCGTAGCGGCCCGGTGACGCTATCCACCAGACCCGGAAGCGCCAGGGCGGTGCCCACGATCGTCACGCCGTCGGCGGAGAGCACCGCCAGGGCGGCACCGGCAAGGGCCGCGAGCCGGCTCAGCACCGCCTCCGGCTCGCTGTCCCGGAAGTCGCCCAGCTCCACCCGCTCGGTGAGCACGCGACCCGCGAGGTCGACCGCGCGAACCCCCACGTAGTCGACATTCACCTCCATGCCCACGCCCGCGTAGACCCCCTTCGCGGGCACGAGTGGGACGCCGGGCCGTCCGGCCCGTTGGGCCGCGACCGGCTCGAGCTCGGTGATCATCCCGGCGGCGAGCAGCCGATCGACGAGGGCCGAGACGGTGGCCCGGGTGAGGCCGGTCGCGGCGGAGATGTCGGCGCGGGAGACGGGCGCCGCCGCCTCGACCACCTGCTGAAGCGTTAAAGACAAGTTGTGATGACGGAGGCTCGCCTGCCCGGCCGCGCGCCTGCGCGTTCGCACCCGCTTCGGCTCCGGCATGGCCTTGACCCTACCGTTCGGCGGGCATAAGTTCACCGGAAGAACAAATTCGTCCGGCAGCCGCGCGCGGCCGGCTGTGGCCGGCCAACTTGTGCCCGCCAACCCCGATCTCGACGAGGAGCGCATGATGGTACGCAAGCCCACCCCCGAGGACAGGTTCTCCTTCGGACTGTGGACGGTCGGCTGGCCGGCCCGGGACCAGTTCGGCGACGCCACCCGTCCCGACCTCGACCCGGTGGAGTCGGTGCACCGCCTCGCCGAGCTCGGCGCCTCCTACGTGACGTTCCACGACGACGACGTCGTGCCCTTCGGCTCGGACGACGCGGCGCGGGACAAGGTGCTGGCCCGCTTCAAGGACGCGCTGGCCGAGACCGGCATCGAGGTCGAGATGGTCACGACCAACACGTTCACCCACCCGATCTTCAAGGACGGGGCGTTCACCTCCAACGACCGCCGGGTGCGCCGCTACGGGCTGCGCAAGATCGTCCGGAACGTCGACCTGGCCGCCGAGCTGGGCGCCAAGACGTTCGTCATGTGGGGCGGTCGCGAGGGCGCCGAGTACGACGCCGCGAAGGACCTGTACGCCGCGCACGAACGGTACGCGGAGGGGATCGACACGGTCGCGGCCTACATCAAGGAGAAGGGCTACGACCTTCGGATCGCGCTCGAGCCCAAGCCGAACGAGCCCCGGGGCGACATCCTGCTGCCGACCGTCGGCCACGCGCTCGCCCTGATCGCCCGGCTCGAGAACGGCGACATCGTCGGCCTCAACCCCGAGGTCGGGCACGAGCAGATGGCCGGGCTGAACTACACCACCGGCATCGCGCAGGCGCTGTGGGCGGAGAAGCTGTTCCACATCGACCTGAACGGCCAGCGCTCGATCAAGTACGACCAGGACCTGGTGTTCGGCCACGGCGACCTGTTCTCGGCGTTCGCGACCGTCGACCTGCTCGTGAACGGGTTCCCGGGCGGCGGGCCGCGCTACGAGGGCCCGATCCACTTCGACTACAAGCCGTCGCGCACCGAGGACATGCAGGGCGTGTGGGACTCGGCCGCCGCGAACATGGCGACCTACATCCTGCTGGCCGACCGGGCCCGGGCCTTCCGCGCGGACCCGGAGGTCCAGGAGGCGCTGGAGTCGTCCGGCGTCCTGGAGCTCTCCCAGCCGACGCTCGCCGAGGGCGAGACGCTCGCCGACCTGCTCGCCGACCGGTCCGCCTTCGAGGACCTGGACGTCGACGCCGTCGGCAAGCGCGGCTTCGGCTTCGTGCGCCTCAACCAGCTGGCCCTCGAGCACGCCATCGGCGCCCGCTGAGCATGGCACTCGTCGCGGGGGTGGACTCGTCCACCCAGTCGTGCAAGGTGGTTGTCCGCGACGCAGCGACCGGGGCGCTGGTGCGCTCCGGTCGGGCGTCGCACCCCGACGGCACCGAGGTCGCCCCGGCCCACTGGTGGGAGGCGCTGGGGACGGCGATCGCCGACGCCGGTGGGCTCGACGACGTCGCCGCGGTGTCCGTCGGCGGACAGCAGCACGGGATGGTCGCGCTCGACGAGGGGGGCGACGTCATCCGCGACGCCCTGCTCTGGAACGACACCCGGTCCGCGGGGGCGGCGGAGGACCTGATCGCCGAGCTCGGCGACGGCGATCGGTCCGCCGGGGCCGCGGCGTGGGCGAACGCGATCGGCTCGGTGCCGGTGGCCTCGCTGACCGTCACCAAGCTCCGCTGGCTGCGCGACGCGGAGCCGGACAACGCGGCGCGGCTGGTCGCGGTCGGCCTGCCGCACGACTGGCTGTCGTGGCGCCTGGCCGGGAGCTCCGAACTGACCGAGCTGGCGACCGACCGGTCCGACGCCTCGGGCACCGGGTACTGGTCCCCGTTCGACGAGGACTATCGGCGCGACCTGCTGGTCCGGGCGCTCGGGCACGACGCCGTCCTGCCGCGGGTGGTCGGTCCCGCGGAGGTCGCGTTCGCCGTGCCCCGCGCCGGTGGCGAGCTGCTGATCGGGCCCGGCGCCGGCGACAACGCTGCGGCCGCCCTCGGGCTCGGGATGCGCACCGGAGACGTCGCGATCTCGATCGGCACCTCGGGCGTGGTGTCGGCGATCTCGGCCCGACCCGTCGCCGACCCGTCCGGGCTCGTCACGGGGTTCGCGGACGCCACCGGTCAGTACCTGCCGCTCGGCGTGACGCTCAACGCCGCGCGGGTCCTCGACGCGGCGGCGCGGATGCTCGGGGTAGACCACGCCGGGCTCTCCGAGCTGGCGCTGTCCGCACCGCCCGGCGCCGACGGCCTGGTGCTGGTCCCATACCTCGAGGGCGAGCGGACGCCGAACAAGCCCCGCTCGACGGGCGCGCTGCACGGCATGCGCCTGGCGAACACGACCCCCGCCCACCTGGCGCGGGCCGCCGTCGAGGGGATGCTGTGCGCCCTTGCCGACGGCCTCGACGGGATGCGTGCCCAGGGCGTTCCGGTCGAGCGCATCCAGCTGATCGGCGGGGGCGCGCAGTCCGAGGCGGTCCGCCGGATCGCCCCGACGATCTTCGGCTTCGAGATCACGGTGCCGGAGCCGGGAGAGTACGTGGCCGACGGCGCAGCCCGTCAGGCCGCATGGGTGCTCGCCCGCCACGAGGGTGGCTCCTCCTCACCACCCGAGTGGTCGGGCTCGCCCACCCAGGTCTTCGGCGGAACCGCGGTCGAGGCCGTTCGCGAGCAGTACGCCGTCGCGCGCGACCTCACCGTGGAACGCGGCTGAGGACCATGACGAGGGCCCCGGGGGATCCCCCGGGGCCCTCGTCATGCTCGCCCTAGGGGCGGGCAGGCTCAGCGCGCGTCGTAGGCGGCCTTGACCTCGGCCGGGATGCGCCCGCGGTCGCTTACCGAGTAGCCAGCCGACCGGGCCCACTCCCGGATCTCCGCGCTCTTGCCGCCGCCGGACCGGGCACCGCGGCGCCCGGAGCGCGTGCGACCGGAGACGCGGCGCGCGTGCCCGACCCACGGTGCGAGCGCGTCACGCAGGCGGGCCGCATTCTCGGCGTTGAGGTCGATCTCGTACGCGGCGCCGTCGAGTGCGAACGTGACGGTCTCGTCCGCCGAACCGCCATCGACGTCGTCGACCAGGACGACCTGAACCCTCTGTGCCATGGGCGTCTTCTTCCTCGGGGAATGGCGCGCGGGGGAGCCGCACGAATGGGTCAACAATAGGCACACATGTCGCGGCGCGCCAACCGGTGGCGGCTATTCCAGGGCGTCTGCGTCGCGGTCTTGCCGTTCGAGACGCGCAATCGCGGCGCGTTCCCGGCGGTCGGCGCCGATGATCGCCCGCATGACGAACCAGAAGATCAGGCCGACGCCGATCGAGGGAACCAGCGCGGCCACTACCTCAAGGGTCGATGTCACGGTTCGATCCTACGCGCTCAGGTCAGGGGCTTCACGAGCGGGAAGAGAATCGTCTCGCGAATCCCCATGCCGGTCAGCGCCATCAGCAGCCGGTCGATCCCCATTCCCATCCCCCCGGCCGGGGGCATTCCGTGCTCCATCGCCTCGAGGAAGTCCTCGTCCACGGCCATCGCCTCGGCGTCGCCGGCGGCCACGAGCCGGGCCTGGGCCTCGAACCGCTCGCGTTGCACTACCGGGTCCACCAGCTCCGAGTAGGCGGTGGCGAGCTCGAACCCGCGCACGTACAGGTCCCACTTCTCCACGACCCCCGGTGTCTCCCGGTGGTCGCGGGTCAGCGGGCTGGTCTCGACCGGGTAGTCCCGCACGAACGTCGGCGCGTGCAGGCGGGGCGCGACGTGGTGCTCCCACAGCTCCTCGACGAGCTTTCCGTGGTTCTGACGGTCGCGGTCGATGATCAGGTCGAAGCGCTCGACGAGCGCGAGCAGCTGCGGCACCGGAGTCTGCGGCGTGATCTCCTCCCCGATGGCGTCCGAAAGCGAATCGTAAAGGCTGATCGCCGCCCACTCACCGCCCAGGTCGTACTCGGTCCCGTCGGGAAGGGTGACCACGGTGGAATCGAATGCATCCCGGGTGGCCACCTGCACAAGGTCGCGGGTGAGGTCGGCCATCGTGTCGTAGTCGCCGTAGGCCTGGTATGCCTCGAGCATCGCGAACTCGGGAGAGTGCACCCAGTCCGAACCCTCGTTGCGGAAGTTCCTATTGATCTCGAACACGCGCTCGACGCCGCCCACCACGGCACGCTTCAGGAAGAGCTCGGGGGCGATCCGCAGATACAGGTCGAGATCGAATGCATTCATGTGCGTGACGAAAGGGCGCGCCGCGGCGCCGCCGTGCTGGGTCTGCAGCATCGGCGTCTCGACCTCCACGTAGCCACGCCGGTGGAAGTTGTCCCGCAGGGACCGCACGACGGCGGCGCGCAGGCGGACCATGTCCCGCGCCGCGGGGCGGACGATCAGGTCGACGGCGCGGCGGCGCACCCGGCCCTCCTCCGAGAGCTCCTTGTGCAGCACCGGCAGCGGGCGCAGCGCCTTCGCCGCGATGCGCCAGTCGTCCGCGAGCACGCTGAGCTCGCCACGCCGGGAGCAGATCACGCGCCCCCCGGCGAACAGGTGGTCGCCGATGTCCACGTCGGACTTGAACCGGGCAAGCGAGTCCTCGCCGACCTGGGCCTCGCTGAGCATCACCTGCAGGCGCCGGCCCTCGCCGTCGGTGACCGTCGCGAAGCAGAGCCGCCCCGTGTTCCGCAGGTGCACGACGCGGCCGGCGATCCCGACGACGTCCTGGGTCTCCTCGCCCGCCGTCAGCGCCGCGTGGTCCTCGCGCACCCGGGCGATGGTGTGCGTGACGGGGACGCCGACCGGGTAGGGGTCGGTGCCGGCGGCCAGCATCCGGTCCCGCTTGGCCCGGCGCACCCTGATCTGCTCGGGGATGTCGGCGGGCTGCTCTTCGGTCGCGTCTCGGGGATCGACTCCGGGGCTGGTCACTGCGTGATCGTACCGATCCCGGGCTGCCGCGACGCCGCCCGCTCAGCCGTCGATGACCAGGTCGAGGGCGACGTCGAGGATCGGCGACGAGTGCGTCAGGGCACCCACCGAGACGAAGTCGACGCCGGACGCGGCCACCTCCGCGGCGCGCTCCAGGGTGAGGTTGCCGGTCGCCTCCAGCTCGACGGGTCCCGTCGACGCCTCGCGGGCCCGCACCGCGGCGACCACCTCCCGCAGCGTGTCCGGCGCCATGTTGTCCAGCAGCAGGAACCGGGCGCCGGCATCGACGGCTTCGATCGCCTGGGCAAGGTCGTCCGCCTCGACCTGGATCGGCACTCCCGGGTGCCGCGTGGTCACGGCGTGGATCGCGGCGGTGACCGACCCCGCCGCGATCACGTGGTTGTCCTTGACCATCGCCACGTCGTGCAGGCCCATGCGCTTGTTCTGCCCGCCACCGCAGCGCACCGCGTACTTCTCGAGCGGGCGGAGTCCGGGCGTGGTCTTGCGTGTGTCCAGCACCCCGACACCCGTCCCGGCCAGCCGCTCGACCCAGCGCCGGGTGTGGGTAGCGACCCCCGATGCGCGGCTGACGAGGTTGAGCAGGGTGCGCTCCGCGCCGAGCAGCACCGCGACGCTGCCCGTCAGCACCGCCAGGACGTCACCCGATCGCACGACGGCGCCGTCCGGCACCAGGACGTCCGCATCGACCCGGGCCTGGCCGACCCGTGCCGCCACCTGGTCGAGCACCTCGCCGATCACGACGAGGCCGGCAACCACCCCGTCCGCGCGGGCCACGAGGTGCGCCGAGCCCGAGGCGTCCGCGGCGACGGTCGCCGAGGTGGTCACGTCCAGCCCGGGGTCGCCGCCGAAGTCCTCGTCCAGGGCTCGCGCCACAGTCGCCCGGAGCCACGCCGTGTCCTTCACGGGGCAGACCCTAGTCGCCCCAATACCCCCTGGGGTATGATCACGACGACGAAGGGATCCACCGTGCCAAGTTTCCTCGACCGCATCCTCGGCCGCGACGCAGCTCTTCCCCGGGTCGTTCGGATGGGTCGGGCGACGGAACTGCTCGACGCCGGCGCGGTGCTGGTGGACGTCCGGGAGCCCGCGGAGTGGCGCTCCGGGCACGCACCCCGTGCCCGCCACATCCCGCTCGGCCGCCTGGACGCAGAGGCACGCCGACTGCCGAAGGATCGTCCGATCGTGGTGATGTGTGCCTCCGGGATGCGGTCGCGGGGCGCCGCTGCACGGTTGCGAGCCGCCGGACTGCAGGCGACCAGCCTCGCCGGGGGCCTTGCGGCCTGGCGAAACGCCGGGCGGGGCGTGACACGATGACCACATCGGCTCGCAAGGAAGGACGACCCACGATGCAGCTCGATCCCGAGGAGATGGTCCCGGTCATCAACCGGCTCCGCCGCGCGCAGGGGCAGATCGGCGGCGTGATCAAGATGCTCGAGTCCGGGGCCGACTGCGCCGACGTCGTCACTCAGCTCTCGGCCGCCTCGAAGGCCCTCGACCGAGCCGGCTTCTCGATCATCTCCACCGGCCTGGAGCGCTGCCTGACCCAGGGCGAGGAGGCGGCCGGCATCGACCGGGCCAAGCTCCAGAAGCTCTTCCTGTCCCTGGCCTGAGCCCCGGGTCGAGGCGGGCCGTGGTCCGGGTCGACCCGGGCCGCAGTGCGGGTAGGTCCGGCAGCGCGGTGATGCCCCAGCACGGCCGCCGGTGGACCGTCGTCCCGCTCGGAATGGATACCCCCCAGGGTATTGTTGCGCCATTGGGCCCGAAGGCGCGCCCGGACACCTGACAACCGGGAGCGAGGACCTGATGAGGATCGTCATCGTCGGCGGGGTGGCCGGTGGCATGAGCGCCGCGGCCCGCGCCCGCCGCCTGTCGGAGGACGCCGAGATCGTCGTGCTCGAGCGCGGCGAGCACGTCTCCTTCGCCAACTGCGGCCTGCCGTACCACCTGGGCGAGGAGATCACCGACCGCTCCGCCCTGCTGCTGCACACTCCCGCTTCGCTCGCCGCGACCCTCCGCCTCGACGTACGGACCCGCCACGAGGTGACGCGGGTCGACCCGTCGGCCCGAACCGTCTCGGTGCGCAGCCCGGAGGGCTCGGCGACGCTCGGGTACGACGCCCTCGTGCTCGCCACCGGCGCGCGGACGGTCCGGCCTCCGATCGACGGGCTCGACCTGCCCCAGGTGCACACCCTTCGCACCGTCCCCGACACGGACCGCCTGCGCGAGCTGGTCGCCGGCGGGGCCCGGCGCGCCGTCGTGCTCGGCGCGGGCTTCATCGGGCTGGAGGCGGCCGAAGCCCTGCGGCTGCGCGGGCTCGAGGTGGACCTGGTCGAGATGGCACCGCACGTCCTGCCCCCGCTGGACGCCG
>CAYGGX010000019.1:0-5884 GCA_964349585.1 uncultured Actinotalea sp. | reverse complement strand
CGTCAGCGTGGCAGCCCGGGAGATCGTCGCCGGGCCGCAGGACTCGGTGGTGGTCGCGCTCGCCGACGGCACGGACCTGCCTGCGGACATCGTCGTGCTCGCGACCGGGGTCCGGCCCGACACCGCCCTCGCGGCTGAGGCGGGGCTCGATCTCGGCCCCTCGGGCGCGATCCTGGTCGACGACACCCAGCGCACCTCCGATCCGCACATCTGGGCCGTGGGCGACGCCACCGCGGTACGGAGCACCACCGGCGTGATCGGCCCAGTGCCGCTGGCCGGACCGGCGAACCGGCAGGGCCGTCGGGCCGCCGACGCCCTGCTCGGCCGGCTCCGCCCCGGCCGCGCCGCCCGCCCGGTCCTCGGAACCGCCGTCGTGCGCGTGTTCGGGCTGACCGCGGCGATCACCGGAACGGGTCGCGACGCGCTCGGCCGCGCCGGGCTTGCCCACCACGCGGTGCACCTGCACCCCGGGCACCACGCGGGCTACTTCCCCGGGGCGGAGCAGGTCCACCTGACAGTCACGTTCGCCGACGACGGACGCCTGCTGGGCGCCCAGGCGGTCGGCCGGGCCGGGGTGGACAAGCGGATCGACGTGCTGGCCACGGCCCTCGCCGGCGGCCTGAACGTCGACGACCTCGCCGAGCTCGAGCTCGCCTACGCGCCGCCCTACGGCTCCGCGAAGGACCCGGTGAACATGGCCGGGTTCATGGCCCAGAACGTGCTCGACGGCACGCTGCGGCTCTGGTACGCCGACGATGTGGACAAGGTGCTCGAGGAGGCCCTGGTTCTGGACGTTCGCTCCCGGCGGGAGTACGTCGCCGGCCACCTGCCGGGTGCGCTGAACGTTCCGCACACCCAGGTCCGGGCGCGACTGGCCGAGGTTCGCGCCGCGGCCGGTGATCGGCCCGTGCGCGTGCTGTGCGAGAGCGGCTTCCGGTCCTACCTGGCGCACCGGGTGCTGGACCACGCCGGGCTGGACTCGGCGAACCTCTCGGGCGGGCTCGCCACCCTCCGCGCCGCGCGGCCGGGCATGCTCGTCAGCTAGGGACCGGCTCCGGGTCACCGAGGGGGACCGGGACCCGCTCGGTCACGGCCGTCCCGTCGCGCTCCAGCCTGGTGACCAGGCGCACCCGCCACTCGTCGAGGGTGTGCGGAAAGTCCGCACGGAAGTGGCCGCCCCGGCTCTCGGTGCGGGCGGCCGCGGCGGCCGTCATCGCGGACGCCACCTGGTGCAGGTTCGTCGTCTCCCACTCCGCCACCTGCGGCGCCGCGTGGATGCCCGGCATCGCGTCCGCGCGGTCGGGGATCGCGGCGAGCGCATCGGCGGCCGCCGCGAGACCTGCCCCGCTGCGGATCACCCCCGGGCCGTGCTGCGCGATCCGCTGCAGCCGGCTCCGGGCAGTGGCCGCCACCAGCGCGGGCGCCGCCGGCCGCTCCGCCGGCTCGCGCCGCGGGAGCAGCCCGGCGTCGATCCGGCCCACGACGTCGGTCGCTGCGCGGTGGGCGAATACCAGGCCCTCCAGCAGCGAGTTGGAGGCCAGCCGGTTCGCGCCGTGCACACCCGTGCAGGCGACCTCGCCGGCCGCGTACAGGCCGTCGAGGTTGGTCCGGCCGTCCAGGTCGGTGACGACCCCACCTGAGTGGTAGTGCTGCGCCGGCGCCACGGGCACCAGATCGGTCGTCAGGTCGATGCCCTCGTCCAGCAGGCGGCGGTGGATCGTGGGAAACCGCCCCCGGACGAAGTCCGCCCCGAGGTGGCGCGCGTCCAGGAAGACGTGGTCGACGCCGGTCGCGGCCATCTGCCGGACGATGGCGTGCGCGACGACGTCCCGCGGGGCGAGCTCGGCAAGCGGGTGCACCTTCGGCATGAAGCGCACCCCGTCGGCGTCGACCAGCAGCGCACCCTCGCCGCGCACCGCCTCGGAGACGAGAGGCAGCTGACCCTTTGCCCCCGCGCCCAGCCAGAGGACCGTCGGGTGGAACTGGACGAACTCCAGGTCGGCGACCGCCGCGCCCGCGCGGAGCGCCGCGGCGAGCCCGTCCCCGGTGGCCGCGGCCGGGTTGGTCGACGACTGGTAGACCTGACCGATCCCGCCCGTCGTGAGCACGACGGCGCGGGCGAGCGCCGCCCCGACGCCGTCCCGGCTGCCCTCGCCGATGACGTGCAGCGTGACACCGCAGACCGGTCCCGCCCGTCCGTCCGCGTCCCGCGCGGCCGTGAGCAGGTCGAGCACCATGGCGTGCTCGATGATCTCGATCCCGGGATCGCGGTGCACGGCGGCCAGGCGTTCGACGAGGGCACGGGAGACCTCCGCGCCCGTCGCGTCGCCGCCCGCGTGCACCACCCGGTTGGCACCGTGGCCGCCCTCGCGGGTGAGGCTCATCCGCCCCGCCAGGTCGGTGTCGAAGGCGGCGCCCAGCCCGGCGAGCTCCCGCACGCGGGCGGGACCCTCGGTGACGAGGACCTCGACGGCCGCGGGGTCGCAGAGGCCCGCGCCCGCGGTGAGGGTGTCGGCCTGGTGCGCGGCCGGGCTGTCGTCGGGGTCGAGTGCGGCGGCGATCCCGCCCTGGGCCCACACGGTGGAGCCCGAGGACAGCTCGCCCTTGGTGATCAGCAGGACGCGCTGGACCCGGCCCCGCAGGCGCAGCGCGGCGGTCAGGCCGGCGATCCCGGACCCGACGACGATGGCGTCGGCACTGGTGGACCAGCCCGGCGAGGGCGCCGCGAGGCGCCCGGCGAGTCTCACCGCGGGCCGATGGCCCAGGCGATCGCGGCCGTGCTCAGACCGGCGGGCGCCTTGCCCGGGTCTCCGTCGATGCTCACGATGCGGTTGGCGGCGTCGACGTGCACGACCCGCGGGTTGTAGGTCCGGGCCTGCTCATCGGGCAGCATCGCGTATGCGATCACGATCACCATGTCGCCCGGCTTCACCAGGTGCGCGGCCGCACCGTTGATGCACAGCACGCCGGAGCCCGGCTCCCCGGCGATGGCGTAGGTGGTCAGGCGGGCACCGTTGGTGATGTCGACCACGTCGACCTGCTGCCCGGGCAGGATCCCGGACGCCTCGAGCAGCTCGGCATCGAGCGTGATGGAGCCGACGTAGTCGAGCTCGGCGGCGGTGACCGTCGCCCGGTGGATCTTGCCGACCATCATGGGTCGGAGCCAGCTCTCGGTCCCCATCACGCCTCCTCTCCGCCGTCGCCTCCGGGGCCGGTCGCCCAACCCTGGAGTTCTACAGGTCAATCATCTCGTTGTCGATCAGTCTGGTCGAACCGACGCGGGCCGCGATCGCCAGCAGAGCCGTTCCGCGGTGGTCGTCGGGGACGTCCTCCGCGGTGTCCGGATCCACCAGGGCGACGTAGTCGAGCGTGAGGCCCGGGGTGGCGGCAAGGACCTCCGCCGCGACCCGACGCACCCGGCCCGCGTCCGCGCCGCCGTCGGCCGCCGCGCGGGCGGCCAGCAACGAGGAGTACAACGCCCGCGCGGTGCCCCGCTGTTCCCGGTCGAGGTAGGCGTTCCGCGACGAGAGCGCCACGCCGTCGCCGTCCCGCACGGTGGGCACGGCCACGACCTTGACGCCCACGTCCAGGTCCGCAACCATCCGCCGGATGGCCATGAGCTGCTGCGCGTCCTTCTGGCCGAACAGCGCGACGTCCGGCCGCACCAGGTGCAGCAGCTTCAGGACGACGGTGAGCACGCCGTCGAAGTGACCCGGGCGGTGCGCCCCCTCCAGCCGCTCACCCAGCGCGCCGGCGCGCACCGTGACCACGGGTTCCTGCGGGTACACGTGGGCCGCGTCGGGGGCGAAGACGAGCGCCGCGCCGGTGTCGGCGAGGAGCGCGACGTCCCGCTCCAGGTCGCGCGGGTACCGGTCGAGGTCCTCGCCCGCCCCGAACTGCAGCGGGTTGACGAAGATCGTGACCACCACGTGATCGGCCAGCCGCGCCGCGGTGCGAACCAGCTCGAGATGACCGGCGTGCAGGGCGCCCATGGTCATCACGACCGCGCGCCGGCCGTGGGTGCCGGCCAGCGCCTCGGCGAGGTCGGCGCGGGTGCGGACCACTCTCATCGCGACACTCCCTCGTTCGAGCCGGGATCGGTGAGGACGTCGAGCAGCGCCTGGGCCTGCTCGGGGCTGATCCGGCCACCTAGGAGGGCCCGCGCCGTGGCCGCCCGGGCCAGGGCCCGGTAGGTCCCGGGAAGGTCTGCCGCCTCGGGTTCCCGCCCGGCGAGCCCGGCGAGCTCGGTCAGGTGCGCCGAGACCGTGCCGACGTCGCCGCGGACCACCGGTCCCGTCAGCCCCGCCACCGCGCTCCCCCCGCCCGTGGCGGCACCCCGCACGGCGCCGTCCAGCGCCGCAGTGAGCAGCGGACCGAGCACCCGGTCCGGCGCCTCGACGCCCGCGGCCGCGAGCGCCTGAGCGGCCTGCGCGACCAGCACCACCAGGTGGTTGGCGCCGTGCGCGAGGGCGGCGTGATAGAGGCCGCGCGCGTCCTCCGACACCACGACCGGCTCCCCGCCCAGCTCGACCACCAGGGCCTGACCGATCGGCAGCACCGGCGCCGGCCCAGTCACCGCGAAGACGCACCCCGCCAGGCGCGCCAGGTCCAGCGAGGTCCCGGTGAACGTCATCGCGGGGTGCACGGCGAGCGGGATCCCCCCGACGGCGCGGACCGGCGCCAGGACGGCCGTGCCGACCGCCCCGGCCGTGTGCACGACGATCTGGCCCGGCTGCCAAGCGCCGAGCCGGCCCAACCCCGTGACCAGGTCGGACAGTGCGTCGTCGGGCACCGTGACCAGCACCAGCTCGGCGCGCTCCACAACCTCCGGGACCTCGAGCGCGGGCACGCCGGGCAGCAGGATCTCGATCCGCTCGCGGCTGGCCGCGGACACGCCGCTCGCGCCGACGACGGCGTGCCCGGCCGCCCGGAGCGCGTTCCCGAGCACCGCACCGACCCGGCCCGCCCCGATGATCCCGACGCCGAGACGATCGCTCACGAGACCGGTTCACCCGCGGCGGGGCCGGCCATCCACCGTTCCGGCACCGCCGCCGCCCGGGCCGTTCGCGCCCGGCTCGCCTGCTCGGCGAGCAGCGTCCCGGCGACCTGCGCGTCGAGGTGCGGCACCACCGGCGCCACGGGGCCGGGCGTGGAGTGCACCGCGAAGCTCGCCAGACCCAGTCGACGCTGGAGCGGACCCTGGTTGATGCCCAGGGACTGGGTCCGCTCGTGCGGCACGACCACCAGATGCCGAACGAGCCGGCCGCCGCGGAGCAGCAGCGCGCGGTCGGTGAGCGTGAAGCCCGTGCGCCGCCAGACCAGCGGATCGATCCAGCGGGCGCGTCGTGGGCTCGTCACGAAGCCGTCCTCGTCGCCCGAGCCCGACAGCGCGGAGTTCAGCAGGGCCGTCGGGTTGGCGGTGCCGAGGTCCGGGAGCACGAGCCACAGGGCCAGCAGCGCCTCCGAGCGGTCCCCGACCGGCAGCAGCACGGTCTCCACCTGCTGGGACTGGGCGGCCCCGTACCCGGCGACGTTCATCTGGACCCGCCACCAGTCCTTGCCGCGCCAGAGCGGACCCTGGCTGATCCGGACCGCCTGCACCCGGCCCGGCGGCACGGTCTGCGAGCGGGACTCGAGCAGCCCGTGCCGGAGTCGGATCCCGTCCGGGGAGACCGCCGCGCGGAAGCCGAACTCACCGGCGAACCGCTGCCAGGCGAATCCGACGGCCGCCAGCACCCCGGGGAAGACGCCGACGAAGAGCTCGGGCCGTCGAGTGATCGCGATCGC
The DNA here is from genome assembly GCA_964349585.1 of uncultured Actinotalea sp. GTDB lineage: Bacteria > Actinomycetota > Actinomycetes > Actinomycetales > Cellulomonadaceae > Actinotalea. Next base: position 97 of record CAYGGX010000019.1, on the reverse strand, counting down.
GACCAGGAGTCCCACCACGAAGAGCAGCGACGTGATGACCGCGGCGGAGCGCACCAGAGACCCGATGAGACGCGGCGCGGTGACGCAGAAGACCTCG
>CAYGGX010000018.1:0-32758 GCA_964349585.1 uncultured Actinotalea sp. | reverse complement strand
CGCGGCACCGAACCGCGGGCCGCGGGGGTCGATCAGAGTCGCCGGGGACCGGTTCCCGGAAAGCGGAGGCGCTGCGGCGCTCACGTTCGGGGTCCCAGCGCGGCGAGGGCCTGCTCGGGTCGGATCGCACCGGTGGTCCGGGAGGTGATGGTCCCCGCGCGGTCGAGCAGCAGCACCGTCGGCGTTCGCATGATCCCGAGTCGGCGAACCAGGTCCGGGCGCTCCTCCGCGGAGACCTCGACGTGCGTCACGCCGGCGTTGGCGGATGCCACGGCGTCCAGCACCCGGTGCACCTGCGGGCACGCCGCGCAGACCGCGGAGGAGAACTGCACGAAGGTCGCGCGGCCGCCCAGGGCATGACCGAGGTCGGCCTCGGTCAGGTGCGCACCGGGCGCGGGGCGGAAGTTGCCGTCGCGGCGCCGGCTGGCCACGACGAGCCCGCTCGTAAGTGCGAGAGTGGCGCCAACAAGGATGAACTCGATCATGGGGGGAGGCTCTCTGACGACGGAGGGGTGCGGGCTGGGTTCAGCGCGTGCAGGAGGGACAACAACACGCAGTCGCACGGCACATTCGCCGGCCCGCGGTCGTCGTCATCTCGCTGCCTTCCACCTCGTCGGATTCGAAACGTAGGCGACCCCACGGCGGAAGTCAACGACGCCGCCCACATTGTGACGGCACCCGACGCAGGTGCGGCCTTGAGAATTCCCCGCGACGACGACGACGGCGCGCGTCAGGGGTCGACGCGGCGCGCGACGACCCCGATCCAGTCACCGCCCGCGTAGGGTCCGCCGGCCAGGCCCTCCCACAGGTGGGCCACAGTGAACCCGGCGCGCTCGAGCACCGGAGCCAGCGTGTCGGGCGTGTAGTCGTGGAACCACATCCGATAGGCCGTGACGGAATCGTCGACGACCACGTACTGATCGCACCAGACGTCGTCGGGGTAGGAGTGGCCCGCTTCAAGTACCAGGTGGGGCGACGCGCGCCAGAACCCGGTGGTCTCGACGGACCAGGTAGCGGACCGACGGAGCCGGGACCTGAAGGCGGGGGTGGACGAGTCGAAGACCAGGACGCCGCCCGGGACGAGGGCTCGGTGGATCGCCGCCAGGAGGCTGTCGCGCACCTGGTCGTCGAGAGTGTTCAGCTCACCGAACGACTGGAGGACCAGGTCGAACGACGCGACGTCATCGAGCGCGAGGAAGTCCCCGAGGCGGTAGTCGATGTCGAGGCCGAGATCGGCGGCACGGGTCCGGGCATGAGCGATCGACCGGTGACTTGAGTCCACCCCAGTGACGACACACCCCGAGGCGGCAAGGAGCTCGGCGTATCGCCCGGGCCCGCATCCCAGGTCGAGCACCCGGGCACCCGGGTCGACGAGTGTTGTCAGCCGCTCGACCGTCGCGCCGATGGTCGCTGACGAGCGGCTCGCAGCCTCGACGGAGTCGTCGAAGTGGAGGGCAAGCAGCTGGGCGGAGATGTGCGGGTCATCCCAGAACGGGGCGTCGCTGGGTTGGAACGGGATGGGCCGTGCGGCCCCGGCCGCAATCTGCTCGATCACGGCTCCATCGTCCCGGAGGGTGCCCGGTCGGCGAAGTCATTTGCGGTTGCAGTATCGCGCGGCGGGACGTCGAATCGAAGTCAACACCTACTGGGGAGTCGAGATGGACGAGACGACTGTGACCTGGGTCGTCGTCGTCGCCGTGGTGGTGCTGGCGCTGATCGTTGTGGCTGTAATCCTCTTCGGTCGGGCGAGCCAGGGGCGCAAGGTCGAGGCCCAGCGGGCGGAGGCACGGAAGCAGAAGCAGAAGCAGAAGCTCGAGTCCTCGCGCGCCGAGGTCGCCGAGGAGTTCCGGAAGGCCGACGAGGCAGACCCCGACCTGCGTGCGCAGCACACCGAGGTCCGCCCGGTGGACCCCGACGGTGACGGGCGCGTCGATGCCGGGGACGCCGACGCCCGTGACCTGGACGGTGACGGACGGGTCGACACGCCGCGGGAGGGGCGCGCCACGACCCGCAAGCCGCGGGGGACTCGCTAGTCGCGATCCTCGGACGGGCGGTCCTGCGGGCCAGACGGGGGAGTCTGCTAGCCGAGCGGGAACAGGCAGAAGGGGTGCCCGGCGGGATCGAGGCACACCCGGACGTCGTCCTGCGGCTGGTGGTGCGCCAGCGTCGCGCCGGCAGCGAGGGCGTGGGCGACGGCGGCTTCGAGGTCCGGCACGCCGAGGTCGAGGTGCACCATCATCTGCTGGTCACCCGGTCCGGCGGGCCATCCGGGTCGCCGGTAGTCTGTGGCCGGCTGGAACGACAGGCCGGTGCCTCCGCCGGGCGGCCTGAGCGTGACCCAGCCGGGTTCGTCCGAGCCGATCGCCCAGCCAAGCAGGCGCTGGTAGAAGGCCGCGAGCGCGCGCGGGTCGGGTGAGTCGAGGACGACACCCGCGAGTGTGATCTCCATCAGCGCTCCACGGTCCGGTCGGGTCGGCGTCGGGCCGTGACCTCAATGGCCCGGCTTGACACGCTACGCCCCGCGTTCCACCGGGTATCGCCATCTCGCCCCACCAGGTCGTCCAGCTCGCCCTGCAGCAGCGCGCGCAGTCCGTCGACGTCCGGACACGCGACCGGGTCGGCGGCGATGGCGACCGTCATCGTCCCCGCGTACGAGAGCACGGTGAACGCCACCGTCACGTTCCCGCTCACCGTGCCGAGGGGGAGGATGTCCGTCACCTCGGCGCCAAGGAGGGCCAGCCTTCGCTCGGGACCGCGGACGTTGGTGACGAAGGTGTTGACCATCCGCTGCCGCCGGATGAGCCACCGGAGTACACCGATGGCGGCCAGCAGCCGGAACGCTGGCCGCGTGAGGGCGGACGACGAGCCCCGCGCGGCGCTCTTGCGCGCTCGGGTGATCTCGGCGATGCGTTCGAGCCGCCGAGGACCGGTGACCGGCACCGCTACCGGCATCACCCCCACTCTGTTGACCACGCGAGCATCCGGCGCCGATGCATCGGGCGAACCGCCCGTGACGGGCACGGAGATCACCAGGTGCCGGACTTCCTCGCCCCGCAGCTCGAGTAGGTTGCCGAGCGCCCCGCCCACTGCGGCGAGCACCGCGTCGTTCAGCGTTCCGCCGCGGCTCCGTGCGGCGGTGAGCACGCTCGGCACTTCCGCCCGGACCAGAAGCACCCTGAGCCGGGGGTGCAGGCGCTGGTTGAGGCTGCAGGCGGCCGCCCTCGGTGCGCCGCCGAGCTCCCTGGCGGCAGGTCTCAGTGTGGCCAGCGAGGCGAGCGTCCGGGTCAGGCCGCTCACGCGGGAACGCCACGAGTCAGCGGCAAGGACACGCCGAGACGGCCGCGGCCGGGGGAAGGGCCGGGCGATCGTCGGGGACCCGTCCGCGAGGCCCGAGAGCAGAGCGAGCCCGCCGAAGCCGTCGGCGAGCATGTGGTGGACGACCAGGACCAGGGCGCTGCGGCCTTCCGCCAGTCCGGTGATCAGGGTGGCGCGCCAGAGCGGCCGGTCCATCGGCAGCTCCTGCGTGTACGACTGCACGGCCACCTCGAGCAGTGCCGCCTCGTCCCCGGGCGAGGGGCATCCGACGGCCGTCACGTGCCGGCTGAGGTCGAAGGTGACGTCGTCGACCCAGATCGGCCCACCGCAGCCGAGCGGTGTCCGGACCAGCCGTTGCCGCATCCGGGGGACGGCGCCGATCCGCTCGCCCAGGCCCTGCCGCGCCCTATCCAGATCCACAGCTGCGCCGAGCACGAGCACGGCGCCGACGTGCATCGGCAGCGGCCCGACGTCCAGGGCCCGCTGCATGAGGTCGTCCGGGCTGACCCGTTCCACCGCCACGCCCGTCTCCGCTCGTCGCCGGTCAGACGTCCTGCCCGCCAGGCCCCTCCGGGTCCGCGTCGAACTCTGTCACGAGGGTGCGCCAGTACTCGGCGCCGTCCCGGGTCCGGGTCACCAGTCCCGCATCGACCAGGTCGCGCCGGAGCCCGATCGGGTCGCGCGCGAGCTCCGCGAGTCGCGACGTCAGGTCCTTCTCGGTAACGGGCTCGTGCAGCTCGAGGACGCGGCTCGCGACGTAGCGGAGGACGAGCAGGCGATCCGCGCGACGTCGCGGCATGCGCTCCAGACGCCCGTGCAGGAGGTACCGCTCGGGGTCACTGAACGGGTCCGTTCCCATGCGTCAAGGGTAGTTCTGCGGGGCAGGGTTTGAGAGCCTCGCGGTCACGCCCGAGCGGGCGCGAGCACCTAGGGTGGTGCTCGTGCAGCGCACGAGCCCGGACGGTGAACCGCCGGCCGGCGGACTCCAGGCGGGCGAGCCGCACGCCGCCGCTCCCTCCGGGGGCGACGACTGGGCTGACGCCCTGGTGCGGCTGCCCGACGGGACCATCAAGCAGCGATCGCCGCTGACGGGCACCGTGGTGTGGACCGTTCCGGGCCGGGCGCAACGGCCGATCCCTCAGCACACGGAGCGCTCGACGGGACCGTGCGCCTTCTGCCCGGAGAACTACCTGCAGACCCCGCCCGAGAAGGCGCGGGTCGTCGCCGGGCCAGACGGTTGGCAGATCCTGCGCCATCTGCCGGTCGAGGCGCTGAATGACACCGTGGCGGAGTTCCGCCGGATCCCCAACCTGTACGAGATCCTGTCGGTCGACTACTGGCGGGCGAACCACGGCTTCCGGGTCCCCGCCGCCGTCGAGGAGCGCGCCGGGACCTACCTGGGGAGCCCAGCCGGCCGGGACCACGTCCTGGCGATCCTGCGCAAGCGCCTGGGCGACGACGTCGGGCCCGAACGCGCGGTCGACCTCTTCGCGGGCACGCACGACGTCGTCGTCGCTCGTCGCCACGCGGTGGGTGACGAGCTCGCGGGTTCGGGAACGCTCAGCCCGGCGGAGCACCACCAGTACCTCGCGTTCACTGTCGACACGATGCGGGAGCTGTACGAGGTCCAGCCGCACGCGCGGTACGTGGCCGCGTTCCAGAACTGGCTCCGGCCGGCCGGCGCCTCGTTCGACCACCTGCACAAGCAGCTGGTCGCGATCGACGAGCACGGTCCGCGGATCGACCAGGTGCTCCGACGCGTGGCTCGGCAACCGGGGGTCTTCAACGACCTGGCGGACCACGCCGCAGCGCACGGGCTGATCGTCGCGCAGAACGACGGCGCGATCGCGCTGGCCGGCGTCGGGCATCGCTACCCGTCCCTCGAGGTGTACTCGACCAGCGACGTCAACCTCCCGTGGGAGCACGCCACGGAAGAGGTCCGCTGCTTCTCGGACCTGCTGCACGCGCTGCACGCGGCGACCGGCACGGCGGTGCCCACCAACGAGGAGTGGCATCACCGACCGATGGCGGCCGGCGCGCCGCTGCCCTGGCACGTCGTGCTCAAGTGGCGGACCTCCACCCTCGCGGGTTTCGAGGGCGGTACCAAGATCAACGTGAACACGCTCGATCCGCTGTCCCTTCGCGACCGGGTGGTGGCGTCGCTGCAGCGGCTACGCGAGGCGGGTCGGGTTGCGCCCATGCTCGTCGGGAACGAGTGCCGCTACCGAACGCGACCGCTGCGGTACTGATCGAGCGGGCGGCCGATCATGGGGGAGGATGGTCCGGTGACGACCCAGACCAGCGGTACCAGGCAGCTGCGCTGCGCCCTCTTCGTCGACTTCGACAACGTGTACGTGGGGCTTCGCCGCCTCGATCCCGTTGCCGCCGAGGAGTTCGCCGGCTCGCCCGGGCGCTGGCTCGCCGGACTCGAGAACGGCAGCGACGCAGACGGCGAGTTCACCAGGCGGTTCCTCGTGCGGTCCTGCTACCTGAACCCGTCCGCGTTCGCCCAGTTCCGGCCGAACTTCACCAGGGCGGGCTTCAGCGTGATCGACTGCCCCTCGCTGACCCAGCAGGGCAAGTCGAGCGCCGACATCAACCTCGTGCTCGATGCCGTCGACGCACTGAACGCCGCCACCCACTACGACGAGTTCATGATCCTGTCCGCCGACGCGGACTTCACACCGCTGGCACATCGGTTCCGCGCCGCCGACCGGCGGGTGACGATAGTCACGGCCAGTCCCGCGGCGAGCGCCTACCGCGCGGTCGCCGACACGGTGATCACCGCCGACGAGCTCGCCGAACTCGTCAAGCATCCGGAGGAGTCGGTTGAAGAGCAGGCGGCCCCGGTCGGGAACGGCGGACGTGGCCAGGCCACCACGTCCACCGCGGATCGGTCCGCTGCGACCGCCAGTTCGCCCGCCGCCCGGGCCGTCCTTCGACTGGTGCGGTCCGCCGACCGACCGCTCAACGGTGGCGCCGTCGCCCGGGCCGCCCAGCAGGCCGATCCCGCGCTCTCGAGCAACTGGGACGGGGCGGGCTCCTTCTTCCCGTGGCTCGCCCGGTCGGTTCCGCAGGTCGCCGCGGCCGCCGGCTTCGTGTGGGACCCGCGGCGCTTCAGCGAGGCGGACGTGCCGGGCCAGGGCGGCGTGGACCTGCCGCCCCTGCAGCGCCAGGTGGTCGAGGTGACCGACATCCCGAACCTGCCGACGGAGAGCTATCGCGTGCTGCTCACGGCCCTGGCCGACGACGTCGGTGCGCACCCCTTCGACCGACCGGTCACCGCGAAGCGCGTTCGGGACGCCTGCCAGGCGGCCGGGGCGCAGATCGGCCGCGGTTCGGTGAACACCGTGATCTCCGGGATCCTCTACGCCGGCCTGGACCTGGCCGGCAATCCCCCGGCGAAGAAGGTCGCCGAGACCTGGGCGGACAACGTCATCGGGCTGTGTCGCGGCGCCCGGATGGAGCTGGGTCCGCAGGATCTCGCCGCGATCCGCGCCTGGGTGGGCGGCGGGCTGCTCAAGCGATAGCGCCTCGACGGCGGCCGGGAGTTGGGCCTGTCCGCACACCTGGGTTGCCCTCCGGTGGCGGCGGACGCCGTCCGACGGCAGAGTCGAGCACTTCCCGTCGGCAACACAAGGCCGCGTGCGGGCGGCCAGGCGGTGGTGCACGGCGCCCTCGCGTTCACCACGTTCAGCGTGCTGATCGACGGTGACGGGGCGGGCGACGAGCAGGCCGAGGAGGGCGCCGGGCTGCTGCTCGGCTCGGACCTCGGGCGCGCGCTCCTCTTCGCCGTGGGCCTGGGCATTTTCGGGTTCGCGGTCTACCAGGTGTTCATCGGGTTCACCCGGCGCTTCCACCGCATCCTGCGCGACGACATGCACGACGCGTTCGAGCACGTCGTCGAGAGGTCCGGCACCGTCGGCCACATCGCGCGCGGCGTCGCGCCCGCCGTCATCGGGGTGGGCTTCGCGGCGTTCGGAGTCTTCACGTTCGGCCGCTCGCGCTCCGGCCTGATCTGATCGATAGGGTCCACGCCAGGAGGTGACCGTGCCGGAGATCCGAGTTGGCATGGCCCAGATGCTCGTCGAGCCGGGTGACCCTGCGTCGAACCTCGCCCGGGCCGCGGCGATGGTGGGGGAGGCGGCCGACGCGGGGTGCGACGTCGTCGTCCTGCCGGAGTGCCTTGACCTCGGCTGGACGCACGAGAGCGCCCGCACCCTGGCGACCACCATTCCCGGCCCGACGACGGCGGCGCTGGCCCGGGCGGCTGCGGAGCATCGGATCACTGTTGTTGCCGGCTTGGTCGAGCGGGACGGCGACCGGCTGTACAACGCCGCGGTGCTGATCGGCCCGTCCGGCGCGATCCTTCTCCGGCACCGGAAGGTCAACGAGCTCCAGTTCGCCCTTGCGCTGTACTCGGTGGGATCGGCCCTGGGCGTGGTGAGCACCCCGTTCGGCATCGTCGGCCTGTCGATCTGCGCCGACAACGCGCCGCGCGCGATCTCGCTCGGCCGGACGCTGGGGCACATGGGGGCGCAGCTCCTGCTCTCGCCGTCCGCGTGGGCGGTGCCGCCGGACCACGACGAGGCGGCCGAGCCGTACGGCGCGATGTGGGTGGAGTCCTACGCGAGCCTGGCGACGGAGTTCCGGATGCCGGTCGTCGGGGTGAGCAACGTGGGGCCGGTGGTCGGCGGGGAGTGGGACGGCTGGCGCTGCGTCGGCCGCTCGCTTGCGGTCGGCGCGGACGGGCAGGTTCTTGCCAGGGGTCCGTACGAGCAGGAGGCCCTGATCATTGTGGACGTGCCGATCCGCGCGGACGACGACGTCCCGGAGCCCGTCCGCGCTGCGCGCTCGTCCTGACGGCCTCGCCCTGAGCGCACTGCCGGGCGCACTAATGGTGGACGGTTTCAGTCGCCCGGACCCCGGCGAACCGTGCCGGATGCCGTGACGGTGAAGGACCGACATGGGCAGCTGCTTGCATTGCCTTGCCCATTTTGTGGGAAATACTTTCCTAAGAGTCCTACGCTGCAAACGGCGCCAGTGTTGGCGCCGACCCGTCACCGGGATGGCGCACTGCGACCGGGGAGAACGGGAATGGCAGCGCTTGAAGAATCCTTGACGACGGCGCCCACAACGCACCAGGCGCTGCTGTCGTGGGTGGACTCGATGGTGGCACTGACTGAGCCGGACGTGGTGGTCTGGTGCGACGCCTCCACCGACGAGTACGACCGCCTGTGCGACCTGATGGTCGAGCAGGGCGTCGTCACGCGGCTCAACCCCGTCAAGCGCCCACGGAGCTTCCTTGCCCGCTCGGACCCGGGCGACGTCGCACGTGTCGAGAGCCGTACGTTCATCTGCTCGGAGCAGGAGGTCGACGCCGGGCCGACGAACCGGAGGGGCGGGCCTTCCATGTCGCCGCTGCGTTCCCGTCGGCCTGCGGCAAGACGAACCTCGCGATGCTGCAGCCCACCCTCGCCGGCTGGACGGCCGAGACGATCGGCGACGACATCGTGTGGATGCGCCCCGATGGACCGAACGGCACGCTGCGGGCGATCAACCCGGAGGCGGGCTTCTTCGGCGTCGCACCCGGCACGAGCCCGTCGACGAACCCGACGGCGCTCGCCACGATCGAAAGCGACACGATCTTCACCAACGTCGCGCTGACGGACGACGGCGACGTGTGGTGGGAGGGGCTCAGCGAGCCGCCGGAGCACCTCACGGACTGGCTAGGTCAGGATTGGATGCCGGACAGCGGCCGGCCCGCGGCGCACCCGAACTCCCGGTTCACCGCGCGCGCTGCCAGGTGTCCGAGCATCGCCGACGTGTGGGAGGACCCGGCCGGGGTCTCGATCGACGTGATCCTGTTCGGCGGACGCCGCGCGACGCACGTGCCTCTGGTGACCGAGGCGCGGTCGTGGGAGCACGGCGTATTCCTCGGTGCGACCATCTCCTCCGAGCAGACGGCGGCGGCCGAGGGCACCGTGGGCCAGCTCCGCCGCGACCCGTTCGCCATGCTGCCGTTCTGCGGGTATCGCATGGCCGACTACTGGGGGCACTGGCTGCGAATCAGGCAGCGACTCGAGAACCCGCCGCGGATCTTCGGGGTGGACTGGTTCCGCAAGGGTGCCGACGGCCGGTTCCTCTGGCCGGGCTGCGGCGACAACTCGCGGGTGCTGAAGTGGGCGGTGAGCCGAGTGGCCGGGGTCGCCGACGCCGTCGAGACGCCCGTCGGGCTCGCACCCGCACCCGGTCAGCTGGACCTGTTCGGTCTGGATGTCACCGCGGACGACCTCGCCGAACTGTTCGAGGTCGACCCGGATGCCTGGCAGCGCGAGTGCGACCTCACCGAGGAGTACTTCGACAGGTTCGGCGACCGACTGCCGGCGGCGATGGGCCGGCAGCTGACGGAGATCCGAGCCCGCCTCGGTTGACGGACGGCGTCACCAGTCCCTCGGTCGTCCTAGACCCTACGGCGCGAAGTCGAGGATGAACCGGCGGCTGCGCGGGTCGGGCGTCGGAGCGCGGCTCACAGGTCGACGAGCGTGATGCCGACTCGCGCGGACCCGCCGACCTCCAGGCCCTCGGAGTCCCGCACCGCCCGCTTGAGGGGCAGCACGTAGGTGCCGCGCTTGGCGTCGGGGAAGATCGACGTTCTCCAGGTGGTCGACCCGATGGTCGCCTCGACCCGCAGAGAGCCGAACCCGCGCGAGATCGGGCCCGCGACGTCGTCGATCTCGTCGGCCAGGTCGGTCGGCACGCTGACGAAGGTCCAGCTGTCGGCTTGACGGGCGTCCCACCGCCAGAGGTCCGCCTCGAACTCCCGCATCGCTCACTCCCACCGGTCGGCGTCGGCTCCAATGATGGACCCCCGGGCCGACACGTCATCCGCTCGTTACGCGGAAGTGGGATGCTGCGCGCCATGCAGACCGTCGCCAAACCCCGCCACATCGCGCTCGTCGCCCACGACAACATGAAGGTCGAGCTGCTCCGCTGGGCGGAGTACAACCGCGCCACGCTCGCCCAGCACGTGCTCTACGCGACGGGCACCACCGGCACGATGCTCGAGTACGAGCTTGGACTGCCGGTGCACAGATTCCTCTCGGGACCGGTCGGGGGTGACCAGCAGATCGGAGCCCGCATCGCCGAGGGCGGGATAACGATGCTGGTCTTCTTCTGGGACCCGCTCGAGGCGCAGCCGCACGACCCCGACGTCAAGGCGTTGCTCAGGATCGCGACGGTCTGGAACGTGCCGATGGCCTGCAACATCGCGTCCGCAGACCTGATGATCTCTTCCCCCCTGCTGGCAAGCGGGTACGAGAGCCGCCGCCCGGACCTGGGCCCGCGAGACTGGGCGGACGGGGCGATCACGCCCGCAGCCCAGGCCGATGGGGAGCCGGATGCGGACCTCGGCCCGGCGACCGGTGGCGCGGGCGAGCCTCCGGACCCACGCGATCGGGCCTAGCCGTCATCCTCGACCGGGTCTACGGTGCAACCACCATCACCGAGAGGAGCACAGACGTGCGCAGACTGAGCATCGCGGTGGCTGCGGTGGTCGCCTTGGTACTGGGGGCGACCGGGGTGCAGGCCATCACATGGGGACAGCCCGACGGGGCGGGCCACCCGCACGTGGTGACCCTCCTGTTCATCCAGGACGGCGTCGGCTACTACTCGTGCAGCGGAACCCTGCTGAGCCCGACCCTCGTGCTCACGGCCGGTCACTGCACCGAGGGCGCCCAGGGCGTCCCGAACGAGGAGACCTGGGTGAGCAACCACCCCGACCCCATCGCCGACTACGCGGGTGGCGGCATCTCGGAGTACCTGCTCAACTCGGCCCACTGGGTCCAGGGGCAGGCCATTCCGCACCCGAACTATGACAACTTCTCGGGGTTCCCCGACACCTTCGACATCGGCCTCGTGGACCTGTCCGCGCCGATCGACACGGGCGGGATCTACGGTCAGCTGCCCGAGCTCGGGTTCCTCGATGCCCTGACGACCGCGAAGGGAGCGCCCACCCAGCGGCAGGTGCGCACCGTCGGGTACGGCCAGCAGGGGACGATTCCCGCCTTCTACCAGAACGACTACGTCCGGTATGTGGGCACGCAGACGATCCTCGGCGTCAATCGGTCGGCGTACCAGGGCGGTCAGAGCGTCCAGCTCTCCAACAACCCGGGGAAGGGCACCGGATCTGGCGGTGCCTGCTTCGGCGACTCCGGCGGCCCCGCGTTCTGGATCGACCGGGCGACGCGCCAGGAGACGACGACTGTCGTCGCGGTCACCTCGTACGGGATCACCGGGCAGTGCGCCGGGATGGACTTCTCGTTCCGCACGGACATCGTGGCTGCCCAGAGCTTCGTGAACTCCTACCTCTGATCAGGCGCTCGCGACCGCTCGGCCTCCTGCGGTGATCCTGCGGCGGTCGCCTTAGTACCAGTACCTGCGTCCGCCGATGGCGCGGCCCATGCTCCCGAGGATCCAGAAGATGATGCCGAGCACGATCAGCAGGACGCCGATCGACCACAGGATGCTGATGTCGAGCAGGAATCCAAGGATCAGAAGGATGATTCCCAAGACGATCATGTAGACCTCCCAAGTCGGCGGGCGGGTGCCCGCTTCCTATCTCGATGATCAGCCGAATCGCGCCGGTCCGCTCGTTGAGAGGGCGATCCGCACCCGGCGTAGCCGCCCCGCCCGGCCGGGGTGGCAGGCTGGGACCCGTGCTGGCCGCAGTCGGCACGGGATCGATCGGGAAGGAGGCGGCACCGTGACCACCTCTGATGACGGGCTGGGCCGCCGGGTGGCGGTCACAGGCTCGGCCGGCAAGCTCGGCCGGGCGGTCGTCGCCGACCTGGAGGCGCACGGCTGGGACGTGCTCGCGATCGACCGGGCCAGGCCGGCCGACTTCACGGGGGAGTTCGTCGCCGCCAACCTGACCGACTACGGACAGGCGCTCGAGTTGCTCGGCGGTGGCATCGATGAGCACCCGGGGCCCCTGGACGCAGTTGTGCACCTCGCGGCGTTCCCCGCGCCCGGCCTGGTGACCAACGCCACGACCTTCGCCAACAACGCCACGGTGACCTGGAACGTGTTCAACGCCGCCCGCGCCGCCGGCATCCGCAACGTCGTCTGGGCGTCGAGCGAGACCCTGCTCGGCCTGCCGTTCGAGACGCCCCCGCCCTACGTGCCCGTCGACGAGGAGTACCGGGCGCGACCGGAGACCACGTACTCCCTGGTCAAGGCCCTTGAGGAGGAGATGGCCCATCACCTGTGCCGGTGGGACCCGGAGCTCAAGATGATCGGGCTGCGCTTCTCCAACGTGATGGAGCCCGCCGACTACGCCGCCTTCCCCGGGTACGACGACGACGCCGCCGCGCGCCGGTGGAACCTGTGGGCCTACATCGACGCCCGGGACGGCGCCCAGGCCGTCCGGCGCGCCCTGGACCACGATGCGACGGGCGCAGACGTCTTCATAATCGCCAACGCGGACACGGTGATGAGCCGGTCGAGCGCGGACCTGGTCGCCGAGCAGTACCCCGGCGTGGAGGTGCGCAAGGCGCTCGGGGAGCACGAGACCCTGCTGTCGATCGACAAGGCGCGACGGGTGCTCGGGTACGCCCCGGAGCACTCCTGGCGGGAAGCGGGCCCCGCCCGGTAGCGGTCGCGCTCAGATCGCCCGCGCCAGGCTGCGACGCAGGGCCCAGGCACCCAGGAGGAGCAGCACGGCGGCGAAGCCGGCCAGGACCCCGAGCTGGGGAAGGATGTCGACGAGCGTGCCGTCGTGCCGCTGGATCTCCGCGAGTGCGGTCGCGGCCCACGAGTGCGGCGTGACCTTCGAGATCGTGCGCAGGGTGTCGGGAAATAGCTCCAGGGGGAACATTCCACCCCCTAGGGCGGCGAGCACCAGGCCGAGTCCGACGCCGAGCCCGGTTGCCGCGCCCTCGTTGTCGATCGTCGACCCGAGCAGCATCGCCGCCCCGGCCGCGACCAGCGCGAACATGACCATCACGAGCGCCGCGAGCGCGAAGTTCCCCCAGTCCACGCCGAACAGGACGACGGTCGCGGCCATGATGTAGGCGCCCTGGAAGGCGGCGATCGTGAGCCTTCCTGCGGCCTGCCCCGTGATCGACTGCACCGTGGAGACCGGCGCGGCGAGCGTGCGGGCGGTCACGCCCTCCCGCCGGGCCGCGATCAGCGTCGACGCACCCGCCAGTGAGTTCAGGAACACGAACAGCAGCAGCTGGGAGGCTGCGCCGTAGTCGTACTGACCCAGACCGCTGAACTCCTGGGCGATCTCCGAGACGTTCGTCACCTGGATGGTCGGCCGCTCGAGGAGGCTGCCGGCAACCTCTAGGGCCGACCGGGCCTCCGCCGTGGACGCCCCGGCCGCGACCAGCGCCTCGACCTGGCCCATCTCGGCCACGACCGCCTGCGCCGCCGTGCTCACCTGCAGCTCGGTTGCCTGCGATCGCGCCTGGCTACCCCGGATCACCTCGATCGTCAGGTCGTCGCCGGCGCCGTACGCCGTGACGGCCGCCGCGGGGACCAGCACGCCCACGTCGGCTCGCCCGCGCGCCACCAGCTCGCGGGTGGCGTCGGGGTCGGCAACGGTGACCTGCACTCCCAACCCCTCGAGCTCGGAGACCATCGCCGCCCGCAGGTCGCTCGGCGAGCCGCTGATTGCCACCCGACCCCCGCCGCCGCCGCTGAACTGCAGCCCGATCATCAGCACCAGGAGCAGCGGGAACACGAACGCGAAGAAGATGTTGGAGCGGTCCGCCAGGAACCGGCGGAGCTCGACCACGGTGATTGCGTAGGCGGTCCTCACAGTGCCGAGCTCCGATCCGGGATCAGGCGCGATGCCAGGGTGGCCAGCACGGCGAAGCCCAGCATGATCAGCACCGGACCCCCCAGATCGGCGACGCCACCGCCCCCGTAGGTGATCCCCATCCCGCGCATGAACGCCGCGATCGGGTTCAGGTCGATCAGCTGTCCCGCCAACCCGGTGGCATTGATCGGGAAGAACGCTCCGGCGCTCATGCCCAGCACCATCGCGAGGATGGCCTGCGATATCTGGGCCTGCTCCGCCGTTCGCGCCACCCGGGCGACGACGAACATCAGCGATACCGCGGCCGTCACCACACAGGCGATCAGCACAGCGATCGCGACGGGATCACCGAAGGAGACGCCGAAGAACAGGGAGCCCAGCGTGATGAGCACGCTGGTGGCGACCACGCCGAGGATGAAGCTGACCATCGCTTTCGCGATGACGATGCGGCCCGGCTTCATGGGCATCGAGCGCAGCCGGGCAAGCGTTCCGGTCTCCCGCTCGGCGACCAGGGCGAGCACCCCGAAGCCGACGGTGAAGAGCAGGAACAGCCCCGCCTGTCCCACGATCAGGCTCGCCGAGAGGCTCAGCTGCTCGTTCGAGGCCTCGCCCTCGGACAGCGAGATCCCTGGGCCGGCCGTGGCCGCAGTCTGGGCGATGGCCTCGAGCCGATCGTGCGGCAGGCCGAGCACGCCGCCGGCTGTTGCTGCCTCGGTACCGGTCGCGATCTGGTCGAGTGCGGCCTGCATGACGGCGACGACGACGGCGCCCTCCAGCCCGATCGCCTCGCCCTCGACCACGTCGATCACGGCCTCCCGACCGGTGGTCAGCTGATCCGTGAAGCCGTCGGGCACCACGATCCCGAGGGTCACGTCACCCGCGTCGACGAGGTCCCGCACGCCGCCCGGGTCGGTTGCCGGGACCAGGCCGACGGCGAACGCGCCGGGGTTGGTCGCGGCGCCGACGATGATGCCGCCGAGCTCGTCGCCCTGCGGTACGTACGCGGCGACCGAGATGTCGTTGAGCTCGAGGTCCTCGATGCCGCCCATCGCGAGGTTGAACACGAACATCAGCGCCAGCGGCACGACGACGGCGAAGATGATGACGGACTTGTCCCGGACCCGCTGCAGCAGGTCGGAGGCGGTCATGACCCAGAGCTGGCGCATGTCAGTCGCGCAACGCCTTCCCGGTGAGCTGGAGGAACACCGACTCCAGGTTGGGCCGGGAGATCTCGACGTCCTCGAGCGCCATCCCGGCAGTCGTCGCCGCGGTCACGATCCCGGCCACCGCCGTGGGCGCATCACGCACCGTGAGCAGCACGCTGTGCCGGTCCGCGTCGGCGTGCTGCACGGCCGGAAGCCCTCGCACCGCGGCGGCAGCGGCGGCGACCGCCCCCGAGCCGGTGAGCCGGATCTGGTCGAACTCGCCGGTCAGCCGGATCAGCTCCGCGCGGGTTCCCTCGGCCTGGATCCGACCCGAGTCGATGATCGCGATCCGGTCGCAGAGGCGCTCGGCCTCCTCCATGTAGTGGGTGGTGTAGAGCACCGCCATGCCCTCGTGGGACAGCGTCTCCACGGACTCCAGGATCGCGTTGCGGGACTGCGGGTCCACGCCGACAGTCGGCTCGTCGAGGATGAGCAGCGTCGGTTGGTGCAGCAGGCCGATGCCGATGTTCAGCCGCCGCTTCATCCCCCCCGAGTACTTCTTCGTCGCGTCCTTCGCCCGGTCGGCCAACCCGATCAGCTCGAGCACCTCGTCCACCCGGCGGGTCAGTGCCTTGCCGCCCATGTGCTGCAGCCGGCCGAAGAAGTTCAGGTTCTCCCGACCGGACAGCTCCGGGTAGATCGCCAGATCCTGGGGGACCAGGCCGATGTGCCGCTTCACGGCGACCTTCGACGGGCCTACGGGCTTCCCGAGCACGGTCGCGGTGCCCGAGTCGGCGCCGATCAGCCCGGCGATCACCGAGATGGTGGTCGTCTTGCCCGCGCCGTTGGGACCGAGCAGGCCGTAGGTCTCGCCGGGGTCGATGCTGAACGACACGCGGTCGACAGCCTTCAGGTCGCCGTAGCTGCGAACGAGGTCTCGGACGACTAGGACCGGTTCTTTCGTCACGGCCGGTGCGTGGTCCGGAGCGAGCTGGGTCACGATTCAACCTCGCTGGTCTGGATGGGGTGGAGCGGGATCATCCTGGCACGTCTTGGGCCCCCGCCGACGTCGTCGTCGTGCCCTTGGTCTGTTCCGCCCGTCACCCTCGGGCAGTAGGTTTCGAGCGTCGAGGGGAGCCGTCGAATGCCCGCTGAGCCGCCAGTCGGGTCGGCGCGCCGTTGGCGCCTCGGACGTGGCCTCGGCGCTGCTGTCACCTCCCTGGTGCTGCCGGGACTGGGTCAGCTCTACCTACGGCGCCGCAGGGGCTTCGCGCTAGTCGGGCTCACCGTCGGCGTCCTGGCGGTCGGCGTCTGGGCGGCGAGCAGCGACCCGATGACGCTGTTCCGGTTCGTCGTGCGCCCCGGGGTTCTGGTCTGGCTGATGGTGGCCAACGGAGCCCTGTTGGCGGCAAGGCTGTACGCGCTGCTCGACGCATACGTGACCGGCGCGCGGCCCTTCGAGCGGCCCGCCCTGCCCCTACGTCGGACGTCGCTCGCCGGGACCGCGACGGTCCTGGTGGTGCTCGCGGCGCTCGTCGCCGCCCCGCACGCCGTGGCCGGCGTGTACGTCGCGTCCGCCCAGGGCGCGCTGCGGGCGGCCTTCGTCGACGACTCGCCTTCGACGGAGCCCGCGATGGTGGGCAACCACGTGCCGAAGCCGACACCGGAGGAGCCCCCCGAGCCGGTGGTCGAGGAGCCCCCCGAGCCGCCGAACCCCTGGCTCGACCAGGAGCGCATCACGATCGCGCTGCTCGGCAGCGACGGCGGCCCGGGGCGCCGCGGGGAGCGGGTCGACAGCCTGATGGTCGCGACCGTCGATCCGCACACCGGGGACGCCGCGATCTTCTCCGTGGACCGCTCCTTCGAGGACTTCCCGCTGCCGGACGGGCTTCGAGGCGTGCACGCGTCGCGGTGCCTCGAGGGCGAGGGCGGCGGATGGCAGTACCTCAATGCCCTGTATCGGTGCGGACGGGACCTGGCCCCCGAACAGTTCGCGGCCCTCTACCCGGACGCCGAGGATCCGGCGGCGGCGGCCATGGCCGAGACGCTCGGCCTGCTGCTCGGCATCCCGGTGCCCTACTACGCGAAGGTCGACATGGCCGGCTTCGTGGGGATCGTCGATGCCCTCGGGGGGGTCGAGGTCAACCTCGCCGAGCCGCTGCACGTGCGGGTCTCGCCCGCGCGCACCGGCGACGAGCCGTACGTGGTGGACCTGGGGCAGGGTCCGCAGCACCTCGGCGGCCGCGAGGCCCTGGCGTTCGTACGGATCCGCGCCGACAACGGGGGGGATCCGAACCGCAGCCGGAGGCAGCGCTGCCTGATCAACAGCATCGTCGACACCGCAGACGTCGCCGGCATCATCCGCGGCTTCCCCACGATCGCAGCCGCCATCGAGGAGAACGTCACCACCAGCATCCCGATCAGCCTGCTGCCCGACCTGATCGAGCTCCTTCCCCGGGTCGACGCCGAGCGCGTGGTCTCCATCGGGTACGGGCCGCCCGAATACCGGCCATGGGGGGCGGTGGCGCCGGACGTCGACCTGATCCGGGAGCGGACCCAGGAGACTCTCACCGACCCGGACGCCGTCCTGGCCCGGGGCGGCACGGTCGAGACGGGGCGCCAGGCCTGCACCTGAAGCCGCGGCCGATCGGGTGGAATCCGCCCGCGCCTATGGGTCGCTGGACGAGCCCCGGATAGCCTTCTTCGATGAGCGCTCCGGTGGAGAGCGACGGCGCGGGGCGAGCTCCGGGCGACGCGAGTGCGCCCATCCGGATCCCGCCGGAGGTCCCGCACCGCCTCCGGATGCTCGAGCCGGTCGCCTGCCTCGCCCTGGCCGCCCACGGCACCGCAGTCCAGCTCGTCACCTCCGTGCGGAACCTGCCGACGATGCTCGTTGCAGCCCTTGCACTCGTGGCGCTGGGCATCGCCGGACTGCTCGGCTGGCGGTCGTCGACGGCGGTCTCGGTGCGGCTGGGCGTCGTCGTCGTGCTGACGTTCGTGCTGATGGCGCTGCGGGAGGAGGGCAGCGGGTACTTCCTGCTCTGGTTCTTCGTCGTGGTCGCCGTGTACCCCTTGGCCGCGCCGCCCGCGGTGGGGCGGATGGTGGCCGTCGTCGTTCCGCTCGCCTATCTGCTGCTGGTCCTGCTCGGTGCGGCGGACGGGCCGCTGCCGGTGGCGCTGCTGCGGGCGGTCGCGCTTGCCATCATCGCGGTCTTCGTGCAGACGGCGGCGACCGCCTTCCGCGATGCGGTTGCGCAGCGCGACGGGGCGCTCGCGATGCTGCACGCCTTCGTAGACGCGACGCCCGTGGGGCTGGGCTACTGGGACACCGACCTTCGGTTCCGGTGGGTCAACGAGGCGCTCGCTTCACTCTCCGGTCTCCCGGTCACCGAGCACGAGGGACGGCCGGTCACGGAGGTGCCCCACCTGCCGGTGGCGCTGGTGCGCAACCTGCGGCGCGCGCTCACCTCGGCGGCCCCGGTCGACGGGATCGAGCTGAGGTCGCGGAACCGGGTGTGGACCTCCAGCTTCTTCCCGGTCCGCAACGGACGATCGTTGCTCGGAATGGGTGGCGTCGTCATCGACGTCACCGAGCAGCGGGAGGCGGCCCGCGCACTGAGCCGCTCCGCGACGCACGACACCCTGACGGGGTTGCCCAACCGGACCCTCCTGGCCGACCGGCTCGAGGTCGCACTGGCGAGAGCCGAGCACAGCGGCCAGCAGGTCGCGGTCATGCTCTGCGACGTGGACCGGTTCAAGATGGTGAACGACTCGCTCGGCCACCAGGCGGGCGACGACCTGCTCCGTGCGGCCGGAGAGCGGCTGAGCGCCCTGGTCCGCGGCGGCGACACCGTGGCGCGGCTCGGCGGCGACGAATTCGCCTTGCTCCTTCTCGCCGACGAGGCCGAGGCGAGGACGATCGGCGAGCGAGCCTGCGCGGTGCTCCACGAGCCGATCCGCCTGGGCGAGCGCCTGATCACGTCGACGCTCTCCGTCGGCCTGGCGGTTGCCTCCCCAGGTGAGACGGACGCGGATGGGCTGCTGCGGGACGCCGATGTCGCGATGCACCGCGCCAAGGAGGCGGGGCGCGATCAGGTGGTGGTGTTCGACGCGCGGATGCGGCGCGGTCCGGGCGAGCGGCTCGAGTTCCACACCGCGTTGCGGGCCGCGGTGGCCGAGGGGCAGATCACGGTGGCGTATCAGCCCGTCTTCCGGCTCGACGCGGCCACGGACGGCGAACGGGCGCACGGCGTCGTCGGGCTGGAGGCCCTCGCGCGCTGGCGCCGACCGGGCCACGGCGACGTCCCGCCGCTCACCTTCATCCCGTTGGCCGAGGACCTGGGCCTGATCCACTCACTCGGCGAGCAGGTGCTCCGCGCGGCGTGCGCAGCGGCGGGCGAGTGGCGCGAGCAGACGGGCCGCCCGCTGACGATCGCGGTGAACATGTCTGCGCTTCAGCTCGCAGACCCGCGCTGGGTGGAGCTCGTCGCGCAGGTGCTGGACGACGTCGGGCTGCCGGCGTCCGCCCTGGGCCTCGAGATCACCGAGAGCATCCTGATGCTCGACGTCGATGCGAGCCTGCGTCGCCTCGCCGAGCTTCGGGAGCTCGGGGTGAGCGTGGCGGTGGACGACTTCGGCACCGGGTACAGCTCGCTCGCCTACCTGCGGGACCTGCCGGTTGACGTGCTGAAGATCGACGGCTCGTTCACCGCACGCCTGCCCGGCGACCGCGCTGTCTTCGAGTTCGTCGTCGACCTCGCCCGGGCGATCGAGGCGGCAATCGTGGTCGAGGGGGTGGAGACGCGCGAACAGCTCGACGTCGTGACCGACATCGGTTGCGATCGAGCGCAGGGGTTCTTCCTCAGTCGACCGCTGGCGCCCGAGGCCGTTGGGGCGTACCTGGCGGCCGAACCCCGATAGTCTCCTGGTCGGTCGATCGGCGCACCGATCCGGCGTCGGCGTCAGCGGAGGGACACGGATTGAGCAACGAGTTGCGGCCCAGGGCGCACGGCGCGATCACCGCCCTGCTCGCAAAGGGCGTCGACATCCCCAACCCGCTCACGATCGACGTCGGGCCCGAGGTGGACCTGGACCGGATCTCCGGCGACGGCGTGACCATCTACCCGGGCTGCCGCATCTACGGCGCGACGACAGTGATCTCGGCCGGCGCCACCCTGGGGGCCGAGGGGCCCGTGACCGTCGACGGCTGCCGTCTGGGCCCGGGCGTCCAGCTGAAGGGCGGCTACTTCGCGGGTTCGGTGTTCCTCGCCGGGGCGAGCATGGGCCTGGGCGCGCAGGTGCGCGAGGGGACCCTGCTCGAGGAGGAGGCCAACGGGGCCCACTGCGTCGGGCTCAAGCAGACGATCCTCTTCCCCTTCGTCACCCTCGGCTCGCTGATCAACTTCTGCGACGTGCTGATGGCAGGGGGGACCAGCCGCAAGGACCACGGTGAGGTCGGTTCCTCCTACATCCACTTCAACTTCACGCCCGACGGCGACAAGGCCACCGCCTCGCTCTTCGGCGACGTGCCGCGCGGGGTGATGCTCAACCAACCCCCGATCTTCCTCGGGGGGCAGGGCGGCGCCGTCGGCCCGGTCACCACCGGCTACGGAACGGTCGTGGCCGCCGGCTCGGTGCTCCGCGACGACGTGCCGGACGACGGGATGCTGGTGATGGGCAAGGCGCTGCCCGGGGTGCAGCGGACCCTCACACCGCGCGCGTACCGTCGGCTGTCCCGGCTGGTCGAGCACAACCTGGTGTTCCTCGCGAGCCTGATTGCCCTGGAGCAGTGGTACGTCCAGGTCCGCCGCCCGTTCTTCGAGGCGCAGGACCTGGGCCCGCTGGTCTGCGAGGGGGCGCTCGAGGTGCTCGCCTCGGCGCGGGCCGAGCGGGCGAAACGCCTCGCGGCGATGGTCGCCAAGGTGTCGCCCGACGACGACGCCCGGGTCCAGCTCACCGAGCGCATCGACGACCTGCTCGCCGTCTTCGCGACGCAAGAGCTGCCGTCGGGCGAGGCGTTCCTCGCCGCCTGGAATGCGATCGACCACCCCGGCGACTACGTCACCGCGGTCCGCCAGGCGCCCGCCGAGGTCGCCGAGGCCGGGACGCGTTGGCTGCAGCAGATCGTCGACGACCTCTGCGCGCGGGCGGCGGCACTCGTGCCGGCCATGCGGATGAGCGCCGCCGGCTGACTCACCATCGACAAGGAAGGCCACCATGGGAGAGCTCTTCGGCACTGACGGGATCCGCGGCGAGGCGAATCGCCACCCGATGGACGCGGCGATGGCGTTCGCGGTGGGCCAGGCCGTGACCCACGTGCTCAAGAAGCATGGGCGCACCACCCGGGTGGTCGTCGGCAAGGACACCCGGATCTCCGGATACATGCTGGAGAGCGCGCTCGAAGCAGGCGTGACGTCGATGGGTGGCAATGCCGAGATGGTCGGCGTGCTGCCGACCCCGGGGATCGCCTACATCACGGAGAGCATGCGGGCGGATGCCGGGTTCGTGGTCTCCGCGTCGCACAACCCGTACCAGGACAACGGGATCAAGGTCTTCTCGGGCTCCGGCTTCAAGCTCTCCGACGAGCAGGAGGCCGAGATCGAGGCGCTCATCCTCGGCGGGAACCTCTCCACGATGGTTCCGCGGGCCCACGACATGGGCCGGGCGCACCGGCTGGTCGATGCCCGCGGCCGGTACACGGTCTTCCTGAAGAACACCTTCCCGCGACGGCTCTCGCTGGAGGGCATCAAGATCGCGATGGACGTCGGCAACGGCGCCACGTACAAGGTGGCTCCGGCGGTGTTCTCCGAGCTCGGTGCCGAGCTCACGGTGATCAACAACGACCCGAACGGCTTCAACATCAACGACAACTGCGGCTCGCAGCACACCGAGGAGCTCCGTCGGGTGGTCGTGGAGACCGGGTCGGTGATCGGGCTCGCCTTCGACGGCGACGGCGACCGGCTGATCGCCGTCGACGAGAAGGGCCGCGAGATCACCGGCGACCAGATCCTGATCATCTGCGCCAACCAGCTGAAGAAGGACGGCCTGCTCGCCGGCGACACCCTGGTCAGCACTGTGATGAGCAACCTGGGGCTCACCCTGGCGTGCCGGGAACTCGGCCTGACGAACCACGCCGCGAAGGTCGGCGACCGGTACGTGCTGGAGGAGATGCGCCGGTTGAACGCCGTGATCGGCGGCGAGGACTCCGGCCACATCATCTTCCTGCGCAAGCACTCCACCGGGGACGGGATCCTCACGGCGCTGCAGCTCGTCGCGGCCATGCTCCGGGCGGAGAAGCCGCTCTCCGAGCTCGCCACCCTGATGACCGTGCTGCCGCAGAAGCTGATCAACGTGGACGTCGCCCGAAAGCCCGAGATCAGCACCGTCCCGGAGATCATGGACGCCATCGCGGAGGTCGAGGCAGCGCTCGAGGGCGAGGGGCGTGTTCTGGTGCGGTACTCGGGCACGCAGAACATGTGCCGCGTCATGGTCGAGGGCCCCACTCCGGAGCTCACCGAGATGCACGCACGTGCGGTCGCCGACGTCGTCGAGAAGGTCCTGGGTGAGGTCTAGACCATGTCGTGCACCATCTACGTGACCCGGGACTTCGACCAGATGAGCCAGGTCGCGGCGGAGCTCGTCGAGACGGACATCCGCGCCGAGCAGGCGATCAAGGACGAGTTCGTGCTCGGGCTGGCCACCGGGAACACGCCGACGGGCCTGTACAAGCACCTGGCCAAGGCCTTCAACGAGGGCCGGATCGACGCCGGCCGGGTCCGGTCGTTCAACCTCGACGAGTACGTCGGCCTGCCCGGGGAGAACGCGCAGCAGCGGACGCTGCATCCCGAGTCCTACTGCACCTTCATGACCACCGAGCTGTTTGCGCTGCTGGATCGCAAGTTCCGCGAGACGAACGTGCCCTGGGGGACCCTGATCGAGCAGGACGCGCTGATGGCGGCGCTTGAGGCCCACCCGGACCACTACGAGATGCGGGGGACGGACAAGGGCAAGGCGATCGCGATCAAGGACGGCGCGCCAGGCGTGCTCGGACGCATCAAGGCCGAGATCCTGGACGGGTACGAGGCGAAGATCGCCGCGCACGGGGGCATCGACCTGCACGTGGTGGGCGTAGGGGGGCGGGGACACGTGGCGTTCCACGAGTCGGGCATCCCGTTCGACGTCAGCGGCGTGCTCCTGGTCGAGCTGGACGACAACACCGTCGAGAACGCGGTGGCAGACGGGCACTTCGCGTCGGTCGCCGACAGTCCGCGATACGCGGTCTCGATGGGCGCCGGGCTGGTGTTCCAGGCCGCCACGGTCCTGGTGCTTGCCAGCGGCCCGCGCAAGACCGCTCCGGTAGCCGAGTCGATCCTGGGCGAGGTGACCTGCGAGGTCCCGCTCTCTTGCGGGCAGCGGTTCGCGGCGGGGGGTGGGAACCTGGTTTACGTGCTTGACGAGGATGCGGCCGCCGGGGTGCTGGCCCGGCGCACCGAGGCGGAGGCGCGGGGGATGAAGCTGGTGGACGTGCGGGGCGAGCCCTACCTGCGGGTTCAGGAGCTGTCGTTCTGCCGCGACCCCCGCACCGGGCGCCTCTGGTAGCGGCGGTGTCGGACGACGTCGTCGGCCTCCTCAGGGAAGCCGGGCCGCGAACCGGGAGCGAGATCCTCGCGTCCCTCGGCGGCGACGCGTTCGCTCGCTGGCGCGAGTGCCGCAACTCCCCGGATCTGCTGGTGCGCCGCGCCGGGCGCCGCTACGTCAGGCTCGACCGCCGGGTCGCGGGATACGCCCGTCTGTCGCCGTCCATCCAGCGCGAGTTCCTGACCTACAGCGTGGTCGGGTTGGCGGCCGATCCCGCAGCGGTGGACTCCCGGGTGGCGCAGATCGAGAAGCACATCTCGGACGTCAGCCGCCGCAAGCTCGAGCTCGCGGCGGGCATCATGGATGACGTCTTCGGCCCCCTGGAGATCCCGGAGGCGGACAACTACTGCGTCCTGGTGGCGGGCGACATCGTGTACGGGATGGCCCACGAGGTGGACCGACCGGAGCGCAGCACCGGAACCATGGTCAACGGCTCCGACCTGGACATCGTGGTGATCGTGGCCGACGACGCCCCGGGCGACCTGGTCGCGCAGATCGACGGAGCGATCCACAAGAAGAAGTACCAGTACCTCAACAGCCCGGTGTTCCGCGAGGAGATCGACTACGTCGTCAAGCGGTTCGCGACCGTGCGGGAGCAGGCGCGGTTCGACACCTTCAAGCGGATGGTTGCGTGCAAGATCCTCGACGAGGCGGTGCTTGTCGGGGGGAGCCCGGGGCTGTTCGAGTCGGCGAAGGCCCTGCTCGACGAGCGGGGAGTCGTGGACCAGTTGGTGGGGCTGGAACGGCTGGCCAGAGAGGCGCGGGAGGAGCGGGAGCGGTACCTGCTCGCCGCCAACATCGACGGGCTTCGAGGGGATGATCTGCTGCACTTCCAGACCGACGAGGAGTCGGAGGAGTTCGAGTAGGGGCGGTCTACCGCCAGCCGGGGCTCACTCGGTGGAACGATCCCTCCGCACCCCGCGCAGCTTGAACCAGCCGTACGCCCCCGTGAGCAGCAGCAGCACGAGCCCGATCGCGAGCAGCCAGAGCAGACCCTCGATCAGGACCCCGGCGAGGGACACGGCGAGCCAGATGACCGGTAGCAGGATGATGAGTGCCTTCATCAAGTCAGCCTTTCATCGGGCACCGGCGTCGGCGCCCGGAGCGCGGCGGAGCCGTCGTCGGTCGAGACGACTAACCGTCGGTGACCGGACCACCGCCCTGCACACGTGGCAGCCCGCCCAAGGGTGCCGCCCGCGTCAGGCTGAGGCCGCGTAGATGCTTCCGATGGACTCGTCGAGCATCGCGTCGAACTCCTCGGCGCTCTGCTGGGCGGTCAGGCCCTCGGTGAGCGCGCGCGAGAAGCTGGCGACCACGCCGGGCTGACGGGACAGGCGGTCATTAGCCTCCTCGCGGGAGTAGCCGCCGGACAGGGCGACGACCCGCAGCACGCGGGGGTGCTCCACGAGAGGGGTGAGGTGCCCGTCCTCCTCCGGCAGGGTGAGCTTGAGCATCACCTGCTGGTCGGGAGCCAGCATCTCCAGCTCGCCGAACAGCGCGGACCGGAGCAGGTCCTCGGCCTTGGCCTTCTCGGGTGAGTGGATGTCGATCTCGGGCTCGATGATCGGGACGAGTCCGTGCGCGAGGATCTGCAGCCCGATGCCGAACTGCTGGGCGACGACGGCGCCGATCCCGGCCGGATTCGCGAGCTTGACGACCGAGCGCATCTTGGTGCCGAAGACGCCGTGGGACTTGGCGCGGGACAGCAGGTCGTCCAGGTCGGGAATCGGCTTCATCACCTGCACGCCGTCGGCCTCGTCGGCCAGGCCTTTGTCGACCTTCAGGAACGGGACGACCCGCTTCTGCTGCCACAGGTACTCGGCGGCCCCCAGGCCCTCGACCTGACGCTCCATCGTCATCTCGAACAGGATCGCGCCGAGGATCCGATCGCCGGTGAAGGCCGGGCTGGTCATGATCCGGGTGCGCATCTGGTGGATCAGGTCGAACATCTCGGCCTCATCGGCGTACCCCGACTCGTCGATGCCGTACAGCCGCAGGGCCTTCGGCGTGCTGCCGCCGCTCTGGTCGAGCGCGGCGATGAATCCGGGTGCCGATGCCATCTTCTCCAGCATCTCGGTGTTCATGTCTCCTCCGTCCGCCTCGTCGCCTGGTGCTCCCTCGGACGGGCACACCCAGGAGCCTCCAGTCTTGCCTGCCCGGCGGCCGGATGTGAGGGTTTGGACTCAGCAACCGCGCGCCGGGCGGCGCCGGTCACTAAGGTTGCCGCGGGCTCTCCCCGCTGGCCCTGACCGATGCCGGGGCGATCGAGCTCCGCTGGTCCTGCGCGGCGGCATGCTCGACGGCACCGGCGAGCAGGGTGTGCATCAGGCCCTGCCCACGGAAGCCGGGCCGCACGACGAAGCAGACGGTGCTCCACGCGTCGCGCTCGTCGAGGAATGGGATGGTCCGCGAGCGCATGAGCCGCCGGTACGTGCTGCGCGGCGCTATGGAGCACAACCCGGCCACCTCGCCGTCGACGTACGCGAGCACGCCGGGGCCCGGGTCCTCGGCGCACTCCCGTCGCATGTACTCCGGTCGCTCGAGGTTGGGTACGCGCGAGTCCCGGTAGCTCATGCACCAGCAGCCGCCGGCATCCGGCCGCTTTGTCCCCACGACGAGCGCGAAGGCCTCGAATCGGCCGACGGCGGAGCGCACCTCGGTAGCCATTGGGACACGGTATGCGCGAGCCCTGACAACTGTTCAGTGGCTCTAGTCGCTCAGCTCGGGAGCAGGTCCTTCATCTTGTTCGCGATGAGGGCCGCTGCGCGCCTGGGCGCGAGGCGGGCCAACCGGTCCATCATCCGGGAGTCCTTGCCGACCGTGACCCGGAAGGCGTCCCGCTCCATCGCGTCGACGATGATCCGGGCGGCCTCAGGGGCGGGCAGCGGCTTGATGCTCGGCGCCTTGTCGTCCGCTGACCGGGCCGGCATGTCGAGCCCGGAGTTGGCGGCGATGTTGGTCCCGATCGCACCCGGGAAGACGATGGTGACCGCGACCGGCGTGCCGGTCAGCTCGGAGTGCAGGCCCTCTGTCAGCAGCTTCACGGCCGCCTTCGACGCGCAATAGACGGTCTGGCCCGGGACGGGGAGGAACCCGCCCATGCTGGAGACGTTCACGATGTGCGCGACGGGTCGTTCGAGGAGGTGCGGCAGGAAGGTCTTCGTGACGTAGAGGAGTCCCCAGAAGTTCACGTTCATGACGCGCTCGACGGCGTCGTAGCCGAGGTCGTTCAGCCGGACGAAGGGCTGGATGATCCCGGCGCAGTTGATCACGCCGTCGATCTGCCCGTGGACGGCGATGATCGCCTCGGGGAGCGCCTCGACCGCCTTCCGGTCGGTGATGTCGATCGCGTGGGTCGACAGCCGGTCCGCGGCTTCGCCCGCCAGGTCGACCGTCTCCTTGAGGCCGGCCTCGCTGAGGTCGAGCACGGCAACCCGAGCCCCCTTGCCGAGGAGATGCAGGACGAGCTCACGACCGATCCCGTTGGCGCCGCCGGTGACCGCGATCGTCTTGCCTGCGACCTTCATGGGGGTCTCCCTTCGTGGTGGCCTTTCGTTCGAGCCTAAGGCCTGGTCAGGGCCGGTTCATGGGACTCACGTCTGCGCTAGCGAGCCACACCTAACGGCTCGACGGGAACCGCTACCTCCGCACGGACCCGGCCGATCCGCGATCCCTCGAGGTCGATGTTCGGCAGCACCCGGTCGAGCCAGCGGGGCAGCCACCATGCGTGCCGGCCGAGCAGGGCCATCACCGCCGGGATCGCGCACATCCGGACGACCAGTGCGTCCATCACGATCCCCGCCGCGAGGGCGAAGGCGACCGGCGCGATCACGGACTCCCCGCCGAACACGAAGCTGGTGAACACCGAGATCATGATCAGCGCTGCCGCGAAGACCACCCGGGCGCCGTGGGCGAAGCCGACCCGGACGGCGGCCGCCGGGGGATTCCCGTGCACGAACTCCTCGCGCATCCGGGACACCAGGAACACCTGGTAGTCCATCGCCAGCCCGAACATCACGCCGACCATCACGATCGGCATGAAGTTGACCAGCGGGGCGGGCTGGACCACCCCGAAGACCGCCCCCAGCCAGCCCCACTGGTAGACGGCCACGGTTGCACCGAGCGCGGCGGCCACGGCGAGCAGGAAGCCCCCGACCGCCGTCAACGGCACCAGCAGGGAGCGGAAGGCGATCATCAGCAGCACGAAGGCCAGGCCGACGACGATGAGGAGGAACTGGGGCAGTGCGTCGGCAAGTCGCTCGCTGATGTCGACGTTCGCCGCTGCCGCGCCGGTCACCCACAGCTCGGCCCCGGTCTGGGCCTCGATGCCGGGGCGCAGGTCGCGGATGGCGTGCACCAGGTCGGTGGTTGCGCGGGTGTTCGGCGCCGTCTGCGGGATGACGACGACGAGCGCCGCGTCTCCCTGTGCGTTGCGCACCGCCGGGGCGACGTACGCGACGTCCAGCGCGGCGACCTCCCGGGACACGTCGTCGACGGCGGCCGTCAGGTCGCCACCCGCGCCGTCGACGAGCACCACCAGCGGGCCGTTGAAGCCGGGTCCGAAGCCGCCGGCGAGCATGTCGTAGGCCTGACGAGCTGGGGAGTCCGCTCGCTCCTCGCCGGCGTCGGGCAGGCCGAGCTCCAGGTCGAGCACGGGCAGCGCGACTACGGCCAGGAGGATCGTCGTGCCGGCCAGGGTCACCAGCGGACGCCGGGTGACCAGCGAACCCCACCGGTTCTCGGCGCCCATCGAGCGGAGATCCCGGGTCGCCCGGCCACGCGGGCTGAGTCGGTCGCCGGCGAACCCCATCATCGCCGGGACCAGGGTGACCGCGATCAGGACCGCCACCGCGACGGTTGCGGCGGCCGCCAGTCCCATCAGCGTCAGGAACGGGATCCCGACCACCGCCAGGGCCACCAGCGCGATGATCGTGGTGACGCCCGCAAGGACGACGGCGTTCCCTGCCGTGGCGTTCGCGAGGGCGGCGGACGCGGCGGGCGCCATCCCGCCGGCCAGTTGCTGGCGGTGCCGGGAGAGCAGGAACAGGGCGTAGTCGATGCCGACGGCAAGCCCGAGCATCAGCGCCAAGGCGAGGGTGGCGGACGACATGTCGACGGTCGCCGCAACGGCCAGGATCCCTGCGGCGCCGATGCCCACGCCAACTAGGGCGGTCAGGATGGGGATGCCGGCGGCGAGCGCCGAGCCGAACATGACCAGCAGCACGAGCAGCGCGAACGCGACGCCGATCGCCTCGGTGCCGGAGAGGAGGGTGAGTGGCTCGGTGAACGGGCCGCCCGTGACGGCGACGTCGAATCCCTGGCCGCGCAACCCCTCCGCGGCGGCCCGGACCTGGTCCGCGGTCGCCGGGGCGACGTCGTCGGCGCTCGTCGTGAACTGCACGTCCAGGTAGGTCACGGAGCCGTCGGGCGCGACGGCCTGGGCCGCGATCGGGTCGGAGACGGCCGCGATCCCGGGCGCCTGGGCTAGGGGGGCGAAGGCGGTCAACACCGTCTGCAGCCCGCCGGTTAGCAGGTTCCGCTCCGCGGGTGCCGCCACGACGACGCGCGCACTCGCCCGGGCGGCCGCGGCGTCGGTCCGCGACTCCCCGCCGAGCGCGGATGCCCCGGCGCCGAATCGCTCGGTCGCCAGCGCCTGGGCCTGGTCCGACTCGGTGCCGGGGATCTCGAAGCTCTGCGTGAGGCTCCCGCCGAGCGACAGCGCGAGGGCCGCCAGCGCGGCGGCGATCGCCGTCCAGGCAGCGAGCACCCACGCCCCGCGGCGGAAGGAGAACTCACCGATGCGGTACAGCAGTCCTGCCATGGGAGGGGCTCCTTGATCGACACTCGTAGGTTACACGACGTCTGTCGAGTAGACCTCATGCGTCGACGATGGGCAACTGTGGGAGGGTGTGCGGGTGAGCTCCCCTGAGCGGCTCGACCCGCGGGTCGCGCGAACGCGCCGCCTGCTCCAGGACGCCCTGATGGATCTGGCGCGCGCCCGACCCCTGGACGACATCTCGATCGCCGACATCGCCGACGCCGCCACCGTGAACCGGACGACCTTCTACCAGCACTACCCGGACAAGGAGACCTTGCTCGCCGACGCCCTGGACGAGTACGCGGCCCGTAACGGCGCCGACCTGGCCGGGCTGGGTGCCGAACTGGATGATCGCGAGCACCCTCCGCAGCTCCTGGTGCACTACCTGCGGCACATCGCGGAGAACACCGATCTCTACCGGCAGGCCCTCGGTGGGCACGGCTCCTCGATCGCCCTCACGCGGCTGCGCGAACGGATCATCCAGATCGCGATGGAGGGCATCCGGTTGTACGGGCCGTCGCCCGCCTGGCTGCCCATGCCGGCGGAGGTGGCGGCCGCGAGCATCGCCGGGTCGATCATCGGCGTGCTCAGGGCGTGGCTGGAGCGCGAGCCGGTCGCACCGCCCGACGAGGCCGCCGAGTGGTTGTGGCTCGCCCTGGCGGGAGCCCTGCCGGCCGAGCCAGGCGGGTAGCCGTCGGCTGCGAGCCGCGCCGAGGGGCCACGTCCGGCGCCAGTGCGCCCGCCCGCCTACGATCGAACGGATGAGCAACCGAGAGCCCGACCCCGCCGAGATCCTGCTCGCTGCCGGCGAGCCCGCGGGCATCGAGCTGCTCACCCCCCGCGAGGTCCCGCTCGGCGGGCCGCGCGCGATGACCGTGCGGCGCACGCTGCCGCAGCGCGGGCGCAGCCTGATCGGTGCGTGGTGCTTCCTGGACCACTACGGCCCGGACCGCGTGCGCGAGTCCGGCGGCATGCACGTCCCGCGGCACCCCCACACGGGTCTGCAGACGGTGAGCTGGCTGTTCACCGGGGAGGTCGAGCACCGCGACTCCGCCGGGTTCCACGTCATCGTGCGGCCCGGGGAGCTGAACCTCATGACGGCCGGGCGGGGGATCAGCCACTCGGAGTTCTCCACCCCCGGCACCGACGTGCTGCACGGCGCCCAGCTCTGGCTCGCGCTGCCCGACGCCAGCCGCAACACCGAGCCCGGCCTGGTGCACCACCGACCCGAGCCCTTGTCCGGCCCCGGCTGGCAGCTGCGGGTCTTCCTCGGCTCCCTCGCCGGTCGCACGTCGCCGGTGTCGACCCACACGCCGCTGGTGGGCGCAGAGCTGCTGCTCGAGCCCGGCGCCGAGCTGCGGCTCGACCTG
The DNA here is from genome assembly GCA_964349585.1 of uncultured Actinotalea sp. Taxonomy (GTDB): domain Bacteria; phylum Actinomycetota; class Actinomycetes; order Actinomycetales; family Cellulomonadaceae; genus Actinotalea. Next base: position 1,648 of record CAYGGX010000018.1, on the reverse strand, counting down.
GACGAGGGGTTCGAGCACGGGCTGCTGGTGGACGCCGGGGATCTTCGCATCGACGGCAGAGTGGTGCCCGAGGACGTGCTGGCTTACCTGCCGACCGGGACGCAGTCGGTGCTGCTCACCGCCGACGACCGACCCGTGCGCGCCATGCTTATCGGCGGTGAGCCGCTCGGCGAGCAGATCGTGATGTGGTGGAACTTCGTGGGCCGCAGCCACGACGAGGTCGTGGCCTACCGCGCCCAGTGGATGGCGGAGATCGGCGCGGCCGACGACGACGCCGCCCCGAGCGAGACCGCCCCCCCGGGGGCGCCGCCGGGTGGTCACCTGCCCGACGTCGTCGTCTGGCCCCGGTTCGGCACGTTCCCGCCCGGGGAGCCGGCGCCGCTGCCCGCCCCGCCCCTGCCCAACGCACGCATGCGCCCGCGCGGCTGAAGGAGACCCGTGACAGCCGACGACATCGCCGCCCGGCACGACGCCGAGCGCCACCGCTACGAGCTGGTCGACGGGGACCGCGTGATCGGCCAGACCAGGTACCGGCCGTTCGGGGCCGGAACCCGGATCTTCTTCCACACGGAGGTCGACGACGCCTACGAGGGTCAGGGCCTCGGGTCGCGCCTCGCCGCCTACGCGCTGCGGGACACCGCCGCGGCCGGCGCCGGCGTCGTGCTCGTGTGCCCGTTCATGAAGGCCTACGTCACGCGGCACCCTGGGCTCGCGGAGGTGGTCGAGGCCCGGCCCGAGCACCTGCGGGCGATCGACGGGCGCCGGCCGGCTTAGGGCGACGACCGCGGGCATCGACCCCGAGGGGTCGATGCCCGCATGTGTCGATCCGCCTCGCTCAGGCGTCCCTCCGGCGCATGAGCAGTGCGGCGACCGCCAGGACGATGACGGCCCAGGCGACCAGGACGCCGTAGCCCTGCCAAGGGGTGAGGATCATGCCGTCGGAGATGGCGTCCAGCCCGGCGAGCATCTCGTTGTCGAACAGGACGCGACGCCCGGCCGCGGACGGCATGAAGGGGCTGATCAGCTCGAACGCCCGCAGCGGGACCAGCATGATGACGTTGTCGATCACCAGCAGCGTCGCCAGCACAGCGGTGAGCGCGCCCGCGGTGTGGCGGAGCAACGCGCCGACGCCGAAGGCCAGCAGGCCGACGGCCACCAGGTAGAGCGGGAGGCCGACCGTCATCCGGAAGGTCTCGGGGTTCGACAGGTCGAAGTGCGCCGCGAGCTGCTCGTGGAACGGCATGGTCGCGAAGTAGGACAGGACCATGGTGACCAGGGAGACGGAGGCGACCACGAGGCTCAGCACGAGCGCCTTGGCGGCCAGGATCGGCAGTCGGCGTGGGACGGCCGCGAAGGAGGAACGGACCATCCCGGTGGAGTACTCGCCGGTGATCGTGAGGACCGCGAGCACGGCCACGGCCAGCTGGCCGAGCTGGTAGCCCGCGCTGAGCAGCTGCGCGGTGTTCATGCCGACGACGGCGGGCTGATCCTCGAGCATCACGGTGCTGCCCCAGGCGGCCAGCACGCTGAACCCGACCATCAGCACGACGGTGGCCACGAGTGTCCAGACGGTGGATCGGATGGTGCGGAACTTGACCCATTCCGCCGCCACGATCCGGGGAAAGGTGACCGGGTGGGCGGGGGATGT